>NZ_QJTG01000010.1:0-159885 GCF_003217275.1 Bacillus sp. 196mf | reverse complement strand
TCCTCATTCACTCTGATCAAGGTTGGCACTATCAAATGAAACAATACCGCCATTCTCTTAAGAATTGTGGCATAACTCAAAGTATGTCTCGCAAAGGAAACTGTTATGACAATGCCGTTATTGAAAATTTCTTCGGTATTATGAAATCGGAATTTCTGTATCGAAAAGAATTTGAAAGTATAACACATTTCAAACAAGAATTAGCAAAGTATATAGAATACTATAATCATAAAAGAATTAAGGCAAAATTAAAGGGTATGAGCCCAGTACAATACCGGGCTCATACCCTAGAGGCTGCCTAATGAAACGACCTGTCTAACTTTCGGGGGTCACTTCAATTGGATTGGCTTTTTGTCAGGTTGTTGGAAAAAGAGCGTACATTTTTCTCTTTTAAACATTAGCTAAAATTTGATCATAGCACGAAGTAATAAGTGCTTCCAGATCTTTTAAGTCATTAACGTTATCAATAAAAATTCTACTCACTCCCTGTGATTTTGGGGCTTGCCGGATGCCCTTAAAAAGAACAAGAAGGCAATATTGAGTATCAGTTTAATGGTCATAGAGATGTTAATGGGCATGAACAAGAATACCATTGCAAAGATGGAGATGTGAAGTTTTGTCTTTATGATAAAATAAATCAAAAAGCGTTGTTTTCTATGGACTTCTTTAAAAAGAGGCCTCCAATTATGAAAAGTAAAGAGGATGAAAGGGCAATAAAATTAAATTTATTATATGTTATTGATGATTCGTTGAGAGACAAAAGAATATCCACTTTTTATGTTAAAAAACTTCAGAAGAATGCGCTTGATAAGGAAATGAATTGCATTCATGTAGACCCAAACGTTAAAGTTGATATATTTGAAAATAACATGGCTAACGCATTAAGTCTAAGGAAATCAGAAAAATTTTACGACAACTTAAGCACTCCCGAGATGCCTATTAAACGTAAATATTAGTAAAATAAAATAATATTGAAGCAATACGAGAGCATCTATTTGGTTGCTCTTTTTATTATGTATGGAAGATAGAAGCTGGAAAGTAGAATTAAACAAAAAATCTTTTTTTGAAAAAAAAGAAGGAGTCTACTTTTTTTCTGTAAATAGAAAGGGGCAAGTAATTTTATTTATAGAAAAGGGGTAATTACATGGAAAGTTTATTAGAAGGGTTTTACATGTCTTTATGGACAATAGCTTTTGTCTCATTTTTGGTTTTGACACTTTATTGCTACGGAACTAAACAAAAGGCAGGTATCAAGTTTCGAGAATACATGGATGTAATGGGAAGTTTGTTGACTAGCGGTGGAGGTACAATTACTGTAATTATTTCAGTAGTACAAAATAAAGGTGCTTTATTGATTTATGTTGGTTTAATCGGATTATATGTAGGGGCTTTTAATTCGTTTAAGAAAATGATGGACATGTACGATAAAGTATCAACGGTAAAAGAGGAAGAAGAGGAAAAGGGTTTGTAAGTAAAATAAAAAGCATCCATAACGGGTGCTTTTATTTTGGAAGGATTGAGATAAATGACATGGTGAACATTCTTTATAGGATGTAGCGTTGGTATGACATTAACTGTATTAATCATGAAAGGTGTTATCGAAGCGAACTCATCCATATTAAAAATGAAATGTGCAGGTGATGATAAATTTAAAACTCATATCCAAGGTTATGGGATGTGAATTCGAAGGTTATAAATAAAAAAACAGGCTCATGAAATCTTCAAGAGGGGGAGCATTTGAACTTTTATTAATCTGATAAAATAACAAGTTGATTTTTATGATACAAATGGGCATTAGTATTTAAAAATTCTCTAACTTTCCCGCCATTCATACGAGGTGAACATAGTGAGCATACCGCAATATGTTGTCCGGCTTTTATATCGTCTGGTGAAAGTGTTCCAGCATCGAAAAAAATAGATGGTGAAGGAATTTGTTCTATTCCTTTGCTGTTAATTCCCTTTTTTCCCCAGCGAAGGTTTATAGCATATTTATCTGATATTTCTATATACCGCACACTGTCTACAATACCCTCTATGCAAATAGGGTGTCTGTTTTTCCATTCTAGTTGTTTTATGTAATTGAATGCTTGTATATAACGATTTGGTTCGTAATAAAAATCACTCCACTTTATTCTTTTTCCATGCATTTCAATTTCAATAATAGAGTGTAGTTCGGTTTGTTTTTCTAGAATATTCCGTAACTCAATTATCTTTTTCATGGTTGATAAGTATGAGTTTAAGCTCCCGCTAGAATGATAAGTTCTATCTTTTTTATTCAGTGCCTTGTTTTGATCATTCTTTGGCTTTGTAGTTTGATTTTTCAATTCTTCTAAAGGCTCATGGATCATATTTAAGCGAAATAAAAAAGTTTTATCCTCTACACTTTTTAAAATGTCATCATCGGAATCACGTGCGATAACTTTAATCTGACCGAGTGTATTGTATGAACAGAATTCCTCGTGGTTTATGCCGCCTTTTCGGTAAAAAAGCGCTGGAATATCTACTTCATTTCTCATATGTCTTGTGCGATGCGCCACAGGTATTCTACAAACTCCACATTCTAATTCTTGTTTTAAATGCTTATTTACAGGTTCATCTATTTCTTGCGCTGAAACCTTTTCATTCAAAATTGTCGAGTAAGCTTCTTTCATTGTTACTGCCATTTTCCTCTCCTCCTAATAAAGAAAATTTAACACCATCATAAATTGTATTTATATAGGATATTTTACCATTATCAGCATTCGAAGTGGCTAAGTTTGGAATTTAATATTTGACGTATGAAAGAAATTTGGTATCTGAAGATAATCTGATTTTTATTACGTTATTTTGAAAAGAGGGGGGTTATTTAATTATAAGTAGATTCTTTTTGCGCTTTTTTTAGGGGTATTAATATAACTCAAAGAAAACTTATCCATATTCAAAATGAAAAAGAAGAACGTTAATCCTTATAATAAGGCGTTCTTCTTTTATTTTTTATTCCTCGTCTTCTAAATCGCGTAAGCTATTAAGTAATTCGGTAAAAGACGAACAAACAGGATAAATTGCTTTTTCGATATCTTCTTCTTCGTGTTCCCAAAATACAACAGTTGGTGATTCAGGATTGTTTCGATAGTCAAAACATAAGTGATTTCCAAATGAATCTTTACCAAAAGGATATGTTTTATTTGCTAATCGATCTTTTATATCTTCATAAATTTGAATAATTGAATTTCTACTTTCTAAATCAAAAGTTAAAAGCTTACTAAATACATTTTCATCCCGTCCAGGCACATCAAATATTTTAGGTCTCGGATAACCTCCATCGTATTTCTTTACACATGCAATGAAATCTTCAGGAAATTTAATACCAAAATATTTTTCTGCTTTTTGGATTTCTTCATCTGTAATTGGTGTTTTACTCATAAAGGACCATGTAATATTCTTCATTTTAATACTCCATATTAAAGGAGGGCTGTTTTCAATGCTTCTTCAAGCATTGTATTGAAATCATTATATGTGTTCATCACTGTTCCAGATGGTTTATCAAGTTCTAAATAAGTACTGTCAGATAAGTTTTTACAAAACCACGCAATATTTGAATCTCCAAAGAAAAGATACTCTTTTTGAAATTCATTTTCATACCAAATCTCATTCGTTTCTATAAAGCCGCAAATTTGTTCATCTTTTTCTGTTTCTAGTAAAGAAGAATCGACTCCATAAAGTACCAGCCCATTAAAATCTAAACCATTTACAGTTTTAAGAAACTCTACGTATTCACGCGGTAAATCAATACTAATTTTCTCTTTTGCATGTTCTCTTAATCTCTGAATTTCAGTATCCGTTGCGGGTGTATTCAATTTATCATTAAAACTTTTCTCTATTTTTTCAATTTCTAAAACTAGATTTTTCCACATACAAAAACCTCTTTCTAAATTTATTTATTCCCCTTTAGGATAGATGTTGTATTTTGGGATAGGCCAGCTTATGTCTACACTATCTCCTGGTTGCAAGCCTTTAGTTAATGTACGTTGTGTATTAGTTATAACTTTATGATATGGATGATTTTGTATTAAAGTTAAATTTTCAAATGTATTTGTTCCTCCATCGTCTAAGGGGAGGTTATGATGTACCTGCCACCCTTTTGGGTTGTTTCCTCTTTTCATCCTTTCTATATCAGCATCTGTTATCCCCGCTTTTTTGAGTTCTTCCAATTTAACAGGGTCATTTACCAATGCATTAAGAAAATCTTTTCTCACACTTCTATCAAATTCCTTCCGAAGTTGTTCAGCTTCTTCTCTAGTTCTCTTAGAATAAGTAATATCTGCAACTTTGACATCGTCGAGATGTACATCTTTTCCATATAATTTACCAACAAAAGTGTCTCCATCTGTGTTGCTTTTAGTATATTGATAAGGCGATAGTTTATCCTTAGCTGTTTGATAAGTATCAACAAGGCTAGTTTTTAAAGAATTCCCCCCAACACCAGCATAAGCAAAACGGTTTCCGGTGTTCAATTTAAAATTATTTAATGTATACAATGCATCTCTGTATGCAGGGGCAGTAGTTAGAATCGATTTTCCTTTTGTAAGACTTGTAACAGCTGCTATTTTTCCTACTTGTCCAACTTTATCCAGACCTTTGCTACCAATAAAACCTGTGAGTAGCGAGGTGACCGCATAAGCTGCATAATGTTCTCTACTTTTCATATCCCCATTCCATAATTCATTCATGAATGAATCGGATAGGGCATTCCATGCCACAGGTAGGGTTTCTTTATAATTTACGATTGCATCTTTCATGTTTAACCAGGTCTCTTTATCTCCTAAAGCGACAAATCCGTCCCATGCGTCTACAACCCCATCTACAACCCCAGTAGAAATCCCAGTCCACGCATCATTCAAGTCCTTTTTATTTCTATCCCAAAAGGTCTCTTCTGATTTTGGCGGAATTTTGCTACACATTGCACCTTCTTCTAGTGTAACATCTTGATTATCCGCATTGCGGAATTTTTCAGCAATCCTTTTCAATTCTTCTTCCACATTTGTGATTGCATTGATAGAGGTAAATGCTTTTGGTCTTGCATCATTGAACATTTGGATGAAATTTTGATTAGAAGCACCTATCCATTGATAACATAAATAATCAATTTGATTACAT
The DNA here is from genome assembly GCF_003217275.1 of Bacillus sp. 196mf. NCBI lineage: Bacteria > Bacillati > Bacillota > Bacilli > Caryophanales > Bacillaceae > Bacillus > Bacillus sp. 196mf. The sequence continues at coordinate 154,749 of NZ_QJTG01000010.1, read as the reverse complement.
AAGTCGTTATGTATGGATTCTAACGCGTTTCTAGTGTTATTTGCACGGTTTGCAACTTCTTCTAGCATTTCGGGTGTTACTTTGATTTGAACCATATAGCCCCTCCTCTCCCTAAAATTTACCAATGAAATTATACCATATAGGCATTTTTCTGTTACAGGGATTTTGGGTGAAATCTAGTATGGCTCTTTATTATGTATTGGATGTAGAAGGAGCCGGCGATATTAGATAATTCACCTAATAAAAAAGTGAACGAGTGTGAAAAATATTCGTTCACTTTTATTTTACCCTTTATAAATGCAATTCATAATTTCCGTCCGTACTATCGGGCTTTCTAAAAATTTCCTCGAATGGATCAATCTTTTTTGAGAAACCATTTTTTAATGCAAAGTGGTAACCTTCTTCAGTTATAACTTCTTGTAATACTAATCGTTCGAATCCTTTTTCTTTAGCGAATGTTTTAAACCATTCAAGAACAATACTTCCCTTACCTTGATTACTTGGTGTAATGTTTATAGCAGTAATCGCCAAGTATGGATCGGGGAAAAATTCGCTTCTAAGGTTAATGGTGACTTTAGATTTTTTAGAAGAAATATCTAAAGAATACTTAGAAAGGCCTTCTATGAACATTATTTCATCTTGCACTAATTCTTCTAATAACAATTTAAATTTTTGAAAGTCTTGTACATGGAGAGGGATCTTGTTGGATTTTTCTTTCAAAACAAGTAACTCCTTTTACCATCTATTTTGTGTACTTATCCATTTCTATACACACGCCAGCCTTTTTTATTGTGACCCCAAACTAGCCCCAATTACATTCTTTTTTATGCCTTATCTTGCATTATTAAATAAAATAAAAAAAGCCCAGGCTCCTTGATAAACAAGGTTCCTAAGGCTTTTAATAATACTCTTTGCAGAGTACCGAGATTAACGAGAGTAGAACTCTACGATTAATGCTTCGTTGATTTCAGCTGGTAACTCAGCACGCTCAGCGTGACGAGTGTAAGTAGCTTCTAATTTGTCAGCATCGAAAGTTAAGTATTCTGGTACGAAGTTGTTAACTTCGATCGCTTCTTTAACAACAACAAGGCTGTTAGATTTTTCGCGAACGCTGATAGTTTGACCAGGTTTTACACGGTAAGATGGGATATCTACGCGAGCGCCATCAACCATGATGTGACCGTGGTTTACTAATTGGCGAGCTGCACGACGAGTGCGAGCTAAGCCCATACGGTAAACTAAGTTGTCAAGACGAGCTTCAAGAAGGATCATGAAGTTTTCGCCGTGCTTACCAGGCATTTTACCTGCTTGGTCAAATGTGCGACGGAATTGACGCTCAGTCATGCCGTACATGTGACGAAGTTTTTGTTTCTCTTGTAATTGTAAACCGTATTCTGAAAGTTTCTTACGTTGGTTAGGACCGTGAGGACCTGGTGCGTAAGGGCGTTTTTCTAATTCTTTTCCTGTGCCGCTTAGAGAGATTCCAAGACGACGAGACAGTTTCCAAGCTGGACCTGTATAACGAGCCATAGTTGACTCCTCCTTTAAAAATGTTTTTATTTACGTAAAATAAAAACAGACGTAATCGATATTTACGGGCATTTTGTTTTCATGTACCTTCGCTCCAGCAGCAGGGAGTTACGAGATACACCTCCGTAGAGGAACAAAATACAAACGATAAACTCACATTACAAGGCTGCCTTTTTATTTTACACAAACGCTATTATATCTTTTACCCAGAGTTTCGTCAAGCGAGTACGTTTTTGTTTTATGCATATAAATTTTGGAAATTAATATAAGAAGGAATTTAAAACAATATAAAAGAAGAGATAGAAACACAAATAAAACGCTTACATAAAATGTAGTAAAAACGTTCATCAGTTTTTTACTGGTGAATATGCGGTAATAAAAACATAAAGGGGATGTTTTTATGAAAAAGAAGCATATGGAGACAGCGTTAATTCATCACGGTTATACACCTGAGGAACATAAAGGAAGTTTAACACCACCTTTATTTCAAACCTCTACGTTTACATTTGAGACTGCGCAGCAAGGAGAGGCGAGTTTTGCGGGAGTGGATCCATCTTATATTTACTCAAGGCTTGGAAATCCGACTGTGAAATTATTTGAAGAACGTATGGCGGTGTTAGAAGGAGGAGAAGAAGCACTTGCCTTCGGATCTGGTATGTCAGCTATTTCAGCAACTTTAATCGGTTTTTTAAAGGCTGGAGATCATATTATTTGTTCAAATGGATTATATGGTTGTACGTACGGTTTTTTAGAAGTGTTAGAAGAAAAATTTATGATTACGCATTCGTTTTGTGAGATGGAGACAGAGGTTGATATTGAAAATAAAATTCGTCCAAATACAAAGCTTATTTTCGTTGAAACACCGATTAATCCAACAATGAAATTAATCGATTTAAAACAAGTTATTCAGGTTGCGAAGCAAAATGGTTTACTTGTCATTGTTGATAATACGTTTTGTTCACCTTATTTACAAAGACCGCTTGAGCTTGGCTGTGACGCTGTTGTGCATAGTGCGACAAAATATATTGGTGGCCATGGTGACGTTGTAGCGGGTGTAACAATTTGTAAAACGAAAGCGTTAGCTGAAAAGATTCGCCCGATGCGAAAAGATATCGGCGGCATTATGGCGCCGTTTGATGCATGGTTATTATTACGCGGGTTAAAGACGTTAGCGGTAAGAATGGATCGTCATTGTGATAATGCAGAAAAAATTGTATCGTTCTTAAGAAAACATGATGCGGTAGAAGGTGTTTGGTATCCAGAAGGGGAGTTAGCATCTCGTCAAATGAAGCGCGGGGGCGGTGTTATTTCTTTTTCAGTAAAAGGCGGAAAAGAAGAGACGCAAGCATTTATTAATGACCTCCACTTTATTACAATTGCGGTGAGTTTAGGAGATACAGAAACGTTAATTCAGCATCCAGCAACGATGACGCACGCTGCGATTCCAGCTGAACTAAGAAAAGAAATGGGCATTTTCGATAATTTAATACGCTTATCGGTCGGTTTAGAATCTTGGGAGGATATCGTTTCTGATTTAGAGCAAGCATTAAAGAAAATATCTACTGTTAATCAATAAAAAAAGAGTGAGATATCGGTTTTGTACAGGACGTACTAAATCGATAACTCGCTCTTTTCTTTTTACATATGTTTTAGGAGTGTTTCCACAAACTTTTCTAAATAGCGCTGATCTACTTCATCAAAACGATTCTTTTCAGGACTATCAATGTCAAGTACACCAATGACAGCTCCTTCTTTCACAATCGGTACAACGATTTCTGAATTAGAAGCACTATCGCAAGCGATGTGACCTGGGAATTGGTGAACGTCCGCTACAAGCTGAGTTGTTTTCGTTTCAGCTGCTACGCCGCAAACGCCTCGTCCAAATGGAATGAGTACGCAAGCAGGCATTCCTTGGAACGGTCCAAGGACAAGCTGATTTCCTTCTGTTACGTAAAAGCCAACCCAATTAACGCGATCTAAAAATTGGTTTAATAATGCGGACGCATTTGATAAGTTTGCGACTACGTTTGATTCGCCAGTTAATAACGCATCCAGTTGTTTAATTACTGTCTCATATTGCTGCACACGAGATCCTGCATAACTTTCTTTAGTAAACATGGAAACAGCTCCTTTTTTATCGAGATGTGTAAAATATTAGCAAAATACGATGTATTTCACATGACTTTGTCGATAGAAAATTAAAGGAATTTGTCTTAAAAGTCAAGAAATTTAAACTATAGCTGTTCATTGAGAGGAAGTGAGCGCATGAAGCAGACGAAACAAAAAGTAATTGATGCGGCAATATCGTTGTTTAATACGAAAGGTTATGATGGAACGTCGGTGCGAGACATTGCAAAGCGAGCGGATGTGAATGTAGCGAATATTTCATATTATTTTGCTGGGAAGCAAGGTTTATTAGAACAGCTTATTACTGATTTTTTAGAAGGGTATATTCATGTGATTGAAATTTCGTTTGAACAGAGAGAGTATTTGTCGGCTAAAGATGTGATGGTGCAAATGGTGCGTGGGATGTTACGATATCAATTTGAAAATAGAGAACTAACACGTTTCTTCTACCGAGAGCTTTCGCTTGATACGACATTAATTCGTGAAGTGATGACCGTTTATTTTTCTAAAGAAAGATATTATATAGAGCAAATTATTAGACAAGGACAAATGAAACAAGAATTTCAGAAAGTATCATTTACAATGTTTATGACGCAATTAAAAGGCATGATAAATATGCCGTTTTTATATCCACAATATATATCAGAAGTACTGCATTCTTTCCCGTCCGAGACATTTTTCATAGAAATGTACACGAAAGAGATTGAGCAATGGATGGAACAAGCATTATGTAAAGTGAATATGTACCATGAATGGCCAAGAGCTGTTCATATGTGAAGAATCCCCACCTAACGAACTGAGGTGGGGATTCTTATGTTTACTTTTCTTTGCCATAAATTGTTACATAATAGCGCGATAATTGTTAATGCAGCTCCAGCAATTTCAATTTTATCGACTGTATAACCTCGAAACATAGAACCAATCAGTGCAAGGATAGGAACTAAATTCATAAATAATATGCCGTTAATAGATGAAATATAGCGATTTCCCATATTCCAGCAAAATACAGCGATAACCCCTGCGATAATCGACATATAAAAGAGCTCAAAACGAACACTCACAACTGTACGCAGTGACGGCATAGTAACTATATTTGTATACGTTAAGAAAGTAACAATAACGATGAGTGAAATGGAGCCAAATAAACAAGTTAATGTCGTATATCGAAGTGGTGACCAAGATTGAAAACGAGCACCCCCGTTTGTATAAATGACCCAGCAAGTAACGCCGCATAGCATCAATATATTTGTCGATAAGTGGCTTGCAGCTCCAAATAATAAGTGAATATTTCCTTTTGAAATGACAAGCATAACACCGAGTAATGCAACGAACATACAAAGGAATGTGTAGTTTTGTGGGCGCTTGTTTTTTGTTATCCATTGTAATGATAAGGCAATTAGTGGCATGAGAGACTGAATCATCGCTGCATGGATTGCTCCAGAAGGCCCGGCAAGTTGTTGTCCGTAGAAAACGAGAAAACCATATCCTGCGAAACCGACTGTCCCGTAAAAGAACAGAGAAAGTGTTCTTTTTTCTAAGCGGAGTGAAGTCTTCCCTTCAGTAATTAATAGCAAAATAAGAAAAATAATAGCTGCTGATCCATAGCGAATCGTTGTGAAGAAGAACGGATCGATAAATTGCAGGGCATTTGCCATTACAGGAAACATAAATCCCCAGGCAGTGACGGCGAGTAAGCATAGAAAGGATCCGAGTAGCATTTGTTTTTTGTTCAAGAGTATCTTTCCCCTTTACATTTCGTTATAGTAAGTTGATGAAATAAGTATAAAGAGTAATTGTTTATAGGAGGAAATATCGATTTCTTATAACGGTTATAACTTTTTGTTAGAGGTGTGTACGATGGATTTGGAGGCAGTACGATCTTTTATCGAAGTGAAGCATACGCGAAGTTTATCAAAGGCAAGTAAGATTTTACATATATCTCAACCAGCGCTTAGTAAGCAAATTCAAAAGTTAGAAGCGGATTTAGAGGTTACTTTACTTAAGCGTTCTGCGCAAGGAGTGGAGTTAAAGGAGGCAGGAGAGTTATTTATAAAAAGAATGCTACCGATTTTGGAACAAATAAATGAAGTGAAAACAGAAATGAGGGGGTATCAAGAGAACCGAAAGTTTTCAATTGGTATACTACCGAGTTTAGCAGAGCATTACATATTAGAGTGTAAAGATGTATTAGGTGATGAGTTCGAAGTAGAGTGGCAAATCGGACATACGGAAGTATTAAGAGATTTATTTAAAGCGCGGGAGATCGACGCGATGTTCATCGATTCAGTAGTAGAAGGTGCTACGTATATAAAAGAAGTGCAACAAGAGAAAATTGTTTGTGTCATTTCAAATAATCATCCGTATAAAGAGAAGAAAGTCATTCAAATAGAAGAGCTGCAAAATGAAAAATTAATTGTATATCCAGAAATATGCGATGTAAGGAAAATGATTATGAACATGTTTCATGAGAAAGGTGTAAAACCAACTATAGCTGTGGAAACATCTTACGCAGAACCGATGCTTGCAATGGTAAAAGCTGGCCTTGGCATCACTTTACTTCCAGAAAGGGCAGTAGAGCAGTCTGTAAGGCAGGGAAATGTACATGGAATTTCTGTTGAACCACCACTCATGCGGAAAATTTATTTCGTATCTCATACGAAAGATTGTTTGTTATTACAATCATTTGAGGATAGGTAGTGAGGTAGGCGGAATATTGAGAAAGATTACAATCGCATTGAAAGAAACATGAAATTTTAAAAAAAACTAGGTCAAAAACAAGCCATTACATGGTATGATTAGTACATTGTTAGTTGTTAAATATAGGGGAATTCCCTTTTTATACATAATGCCTTCCATTTCATAAACGGAACGGACAAAAAAAGAGATATAACTAGGAGGCTTTTTTGCATGGATTCTATCCTGACGATCGTTATCATTGTAGTAAGCTCTATTCTAGTGCTGCTCATGATAGAGCTTGTGATAAGAAATCGTTCATATAAAGATATTGAAGCACTGGAGCAGTGGAAACAAGAGATAAAAGATAAACCTGTGGCAGATGAACTAAAACGGGTAAAAGATTTAAACATGACGGGTCAAACAGAAGAACTGTTTGGTAAATGGCGTGAAGAATGGGATGAAATTGTATCAACAACCCTTCCGAAAGCTGACAAAGATTTAGCGCAAGCGCGAAAATTCGCCTCGCAATTCTCCTTCCGAAAAGCAAAGCATGCGATGAACGAATCCATAAGTGGTTTAGATGACGCTGATAATCGTATTACAGGTGTTTTAAATGAATTACAGCAATTGTTAGAAAGCCATGAGAAAAATAGCTCGGAAATTGAAGGGTTACGTGATACATATCGTAGTATGAAAAAGAGTGTTCTTGCTCATAGACATATGTATGGTGCAGCAGAGCAGAAAATCGAAGAGATGCTAGACGCTGAATCTAATAAATTTAAAAGTTTTGAAGAAGCAACAGATAATGGTGACTACTTAAAAGCGAGAGAAATTGTTATTAGTTTAGAAGAAGGTTTAGCTGGTTTAGAAATCATTATTCACCAAATTCCAGATTTATTAGTAGAGTGTCAAGCGACGCTACCAGTTCAACTGGAAGATTTATTACAGGGTCATAATGATATGGTAAGGCAAGGTTATGTATTAGAGTATTTGGAAGTCCCTAAAGAAGTTCGTGATATGACGACACAACTAAACACATGTTTAATGGATATACAGGAGCTTCATATAACAGAAGCGGCTGAAAAAGTGGAAGACTTAAAAACTCGTTTAGATGGTTTCTATGATCAACTTGAGCAAGAGGTGCATGCGAGACATTATGTGGAGCAAAAAACACTTTCTGTTTATGAAGACTTAGAAGAAATACGTACCGAAACGATTGAAACGAAAACAGAAACACAACTTGTGAAACAAAGCTATCAATTGCAAGATAAGGATATTGAATCTCAAAAAGTAATTGAAAAGCAAATGCACATTTTAACGAAACGTTTTGAAATGCTACAATTACGCGTTGCTGAACAAGATATTGCCTTCTCTATTATTCGTGAGGAACTAGAAGAGGTTTATGAGCAATGTGAAACATTAAAAGTACTTCATGCAGAATATAAAGAAATGCTGCAAACGATGCGTAAAGAAGAATTTGAAGCGCGTGAGAAGTTACAAGAAATGCGAAATACTATTTTCGAAACGAAACGCTTTATGCAAAAGTCGAATTTGCCAGGTCTTCCAGAGAGTATTATGGAAGATTTAAAAAGAGGGCAAATGGCAATGCAAGCTGTATATGAACAATTAGAAGTGAAGCCGTTAAATATGAACGCTGTAAATAGCAGTTTAGAAGAAGCATACACAACTGTGAACGGTGTAGCTGAAATGACAGAAGAGTTAATTGGACAAGCGTATTTAGTTGAAAAATTAATTCAATACGGTAACCGTTACCGCAGTCATGATGAAAGCCTTGCAGAAAGCTTAAATTATGCGGAGAAATTATTCCGTGAATATCAATACGATGCAGCTTTAGAACAAGCAGCTTCTGTACTAGAGCAACTTGAACCTGGTGTTGTTCAAAAAATAGCTGAATATGTAGACAATGAACAAACCCTTTCATAAAAGGGTTTGTTTTTTTGTGTAATTTTGCAGGCGATGTTGCTATAATGAATAGCGGAATACAGTAAGGTTATTCGTTTCAAAATAAAGTGAAACTGTAATCAGTGGGGGTATCTCACTAATTATTATTATTCACTAATCGGGATAAAACGGAACCTTTGCGTAGTCTTAGCGTAATGACACGTATTTATGATATGATTATATGATGTGATAGCGCTGAAAGGGGAAGAACGATGATCTATTTTGATAATAGTGCGACGACGAAGCCATATCCAGAAGCTCTTCAATCGTACGTGACGGTTGCTGGGAAATATTTTGGTAATCCTTCTTCTATTCATTCGCTTGGAGGAGAGGCAGAGCGTCTATTAACACAATCAAGAACGATTGCAGCGCAGCTTCTTCACGTTAAACCTTCTGAAATTATTTTCACATCAGGTGGAACGGAAGGGAACAACCTTGCGATTAAAGGGATAGCGATGAGGAATCGTTCGCGCGGCAAACATATCATTACAACAAATATTGAACACGCGTCTGTGTTTGAGGCATATAAGCAATTAGAAGAACTCGGATATGATGTAACATATTTACCGGTTAACGAGCATGGTGTTGTATCGGTAGAGGATGTAAAACGAGCACTTCGTGAAGATACGATTCTTGTATCAATTATTCATGTGAACAACGAAACTGGAGCAATTCAGCCCGTTGCTGAAATTGGAACGTTATTATCGAATCATCCGAAAATAAGATTCCATGTAGATCATGTACAAGGGATAGGAAAAGTACCGCTTGATTTATATGCTTCTCATATTGATCTTTGCTCAATATCTGGACATAAATTCCACAGTGTAAAAGGAACGGGTCTTCTTTATATACGTGATGGCGTAAGATTAGATCCGATTTTATCAGGTGGGCAACAAGAGCTTAAGTATCGCTCTGGTACAGAGAATTTACCTGGCATTGTAGCAATGGTGAAAGCACTTCGCATGACAATGGAACAAGTGAAAGAAAAGGTAGCTCATTTGCAAAGTTTACAAGCAGAGCTTGTCAGCTTCTTTAAAGAGATGGAAGATGTGACGATTAATACATCGCTTGCATATGCAGCACCGCACATTTTAAATGTATCATTTGTTGGTTTAAAACCAGAAGTAGTCGTTCATGCTTTAGAAGAGCACGGTGTATATGTATCGACGAAGTCTGCTTGTTCTTCAAAAGCAAATGAAGTGAGCAGAGTGTTAGTGTCAATGGGAGTGCCGCATGCAGCAGCTGCAAGTGCTATTCGTATTAGTTTGGCACCAGACAACACGATGGAAGAAGTAAAACAATTTGAAGGTATTGTGAAAGAGACGATGCCAAAATTATATGAAGTGATGAGGTAAAGAAATATGATGACATATGAATATATTTTAGTACGTTACGGAGAAATGACGACAAAAGGTAAAAACCGTTCTAAATTTGTAAGCACATTAAAAGATAACGTGAAGTTCAAACTGAAAAAGTTCCCAAATATTAAAATTGATGCAACGCATGACCGTATGTACATCCAGTTAAACGGTGAAGATCATGAAGCAATCTCTGAAAGATTGAAAGACGTATTTGGTATTCATAAGTTTAACTTAGCGATGAAAGTACCATCAGAATTAGAAGACATTAAAAAAGGTGCATTAGCAGCGTTCTTACAAGTAAAAGATGATGTGAAAACATTTAAAATTACAGTGCACCGTTCTGATAAGCGCTTCCCAATGAAGACGATGGAGTTACTTCCAGAAATCGGTGGGCACATTTTAGAAAATACAGAGGATATCACAGTAGACGTCCATAATCCAGATGTGAATGTACGTGTAGAAATTCGCAGTGGTTACAGCTATATTATGTGTGGTGAGCACATGGGAGCTGGCGGTTTACCAGTTGGCGTTGGCGGAAAAGTAATGGTACTTCTTTCTGGTGGTATTGATAGCCCAGTAGCAGCGTACTTAACGATGAAACGCGGCGTATCTGTGGAAGCAGTTCACTTCCATAGCCCACCTTTCACAAGTGAGCGTGCAAAACAAAAAGTAATCGATTTAGCACAAGAGTTAACGAAATACTGTAAACGTGTAACGCTTCACCTTATTCCGTTTACAGAAGTGCAAAAAACGATTAATAAAGAAATCCCATCTAGCTATTCAATGACGGTTATGCGCCGTATGATGATGCGTATTACAGAGCAGATTGCTGAGGAGCGTAACGCACTTGCAATCACAACTGGTGAAAGTCTTGGACAAGTAGCAAGCCAAACATTAGATAGCATGCATACGATTAACGAAGTAACAAACTACCCAGTTATTCGTCCGCTTATTACGATGGATAAATTAGAAATTATTAAAATTGCTGAAGAAATCGGCACGTATGATATTTCAATTCGTCCATACGAAGATTGCTGTACAGTATTCACACCAGCTAGCCCGGCGACGAAGCCGAAGCGTGAAAAAGCAAATCGATTTGAAGCGAAATACGATTTCACACCGTTAATCGAAGAAGCTGTAGCGAACAAAGAAACAATGGTATTACAAACGGTTGAAGTAGTGGCGGAAGAAGAAAAATTTGAAGAACTTTTCTAAAACCATAAATTACCATATTTAAAACGTGTATGAAGTCATGTTATTTATCACACTCTATACTCACAAGGAGGTGATATAACATGTCACGTAGCACAAATAAATTAGCGGTTCCTGGTGCTGAATCAGCATTAGACCAAATGAAATACGAAATCGCTCAAGAGTTTGGTGTTCAACTTGGAGCTGATGCAACAGCTCGCGCTAACGGTTCTGTTGGTGGTGAAATCACTAAACGTCTAGTTTCACTAGCTGAGCAACAATTAGGCGGTTACCAAAAATAATCCCATATGATGGCTTAGAAAGAGCGGGTTCTCCCGCTCTTTCTTTTTGTTGTTCATATTAGTATAAATTCATTTCGACAAAAGCATAAAAAAATTGTCAAAAGAAGAGGGTTCAAAATTTACTGAAAATTCTTTATTATATAAGGGAGGCATAAAGAAAAAGGAGGATGTTTATGAAGAGAGAGGAATTGTTGGCACCACCATCTTATAATTTAGTTTCAGAAATAGAGAAATATACAGATGATAAAGAGAAGCTTGCTTTAATTTGGCAAGATGATAAAGGGAATAGACGAGAAGTTACATATTTTGAATTAATGCAAGGGGCAAATAAAATTGGAAACGCTTTTATAAAAAGTGGCTTACAAAAAGGGGACAAGCTCCTTATTATGATGCCGCGTTTAATTGAAGCGTACATGACGTATATCGCTGCGATTAAAGCGGGATTTGTCGTAATTCCAAGTTCGGAAATGTTGCGTAAAAAAGATATTGAATATCGAATTGGACATGGCGAAGTAAAAGCGATAGTAAGCTATGAGCCGTACATTGGACAGTTTGATGATATAGAAGCAATGGAATCCCTTCAAAAATTCGTCCTGAGCGAGCAGTCAGTAGACGGGTGGATCAATTTAAAAACAGCATTAGAAACAGAAAGTGACATGTTAGAAATGGCGAAAACAGATAAAGAAGATATGGTCTTTTTATCTTACACGTCTGGGACGACAGGAAACCCGAAAGGTGTTGTTCATACGCACGCGTGGGCATACGCTCATTTACGTACAAGCGCCCCGAATTGGCTCGGAATTGAAGAGAATGATGTTGTATGGGCAACGGCTAGTCCAGGGTGGCAAAAATGGATTTGGAGCCCGTTTTTAGCAACTCTCGGTTCAGGGGCAACAGGATTTGTGTACAACGGTAAGTTTGAACCGAAAACGTATTTAAATTTATTAGACGATAATAAGGTGAATGTGCTTTGTTGTACACCGACTGAGTATAGATTAATGGCAAAGGTAGAAGATTTAAGCGAGTACAATTTAGAGGCGTTACATAGCGCTGTATCCGCAGGTGAGCCGTTAAATAGAGAAGTCATTGGAACATTCCAAAAGCACTTTGATATTACAGTAAGAGACGGCTATGGGCAAACGGAAAATACACTACTTGTTGGTGTAATGAAAGGGATGGATATTAGACCAGGATCAATGGGGAAACCAACGCCAGGTAACCACGTCGATATCGTAAATGAGGAAGGTATTCCAGTTAAAGTAGGCGAAGTTGGTGATATTGCAGTTCACATTGAAACGCCGGCACTCTTTAAACAATATTATAAAGACGATGAGCGTACAGCGATGCAATTCCGCGGTGATTATTATATTACAGGTGATAAAGCGAAGAAAGATGAAGATGGCTACTTCTGGTTTGAAGGGCGTGGTGATGATATCATTATTAGCTCTGGTTATACAATCGGGCCGTTTGAAGTAGAGGATGCGCTTGTAAAACATCCTTACGTAAGAGAATGTGCGGTTGTCGCAAGTCCTGATGAAATTCGGGGAAGTGTCGTGAAGGCATTTATCGTATTAAGAGAGAATATAGAAAAGAACGAAGAAACATTAATTCCAACACTCCAACAACACGTCAAAGAACTCACTGCACCATATAAATACCCTCGCAAAATTGAATTTGTAGATGAACTACCAAAAACGATTTCTGGAAAAATTCGCCGTATTGAACTTAGAAAACAAGAGATGGAGATTCCGTCAAAATAATTTTGAAAACAGTGAAGTAAATAGTTGAATGAAATGCAAAACAATGATAATATAAAAACGAACACAAGTTCTATTTTATAAACTTAAAAAAGAGGTGTCCGTATGATTTTAGGTATTAATCCGTACTTAGTTTTAGATGGTAGTGGGCAAGAAGCTGTACAGTTTTATAAAGAGGCTTTAGATGCAAAAGTAGAAGTCATGCAAACTTTTGGTGACATGCCTGAAAATCCAGAATACCCTATTCCAGCTGAAGCGAAAGAGCGCGTTTTACACGCTACTTTAAAAGTTGGTAATACGGATCTTATGATTTCTGATACATTCCCAGGTCAAGGACATGCAATCGGATCTCAAGTAACAATCGCAATTCAAATTAGTAATGCAGAAAAAGCAAAAGAAGTATTCGATAAGTTACAAGAAGGTGGAGAGGTTATGATGCCACTTCAAGAAACATTCTGGAGCCCAGCATACGGACAAGTAAAAGATAAATTTAATATTGAATGGCAAGTTACAACGTCTACTACTGAACAAAAGTAATTTTTAGAAAAGCACCATGTTTTGAAATGGTGCTTTTTTTTATACAATAAAAAATAAAGGAGATGGGATATATGGGAGAAATTTGGTATGGCGGCACCATTTACACAATGAGAGAAGAAAATGAAAAAGTGGACGCTGTTTACGTTGAAAACGGTACGATCGTTGATTTTGGAAGTAAAGAAGAGTTAGAAAACCAATATGCCGCGGTTACATTGCACGATTTAAAAGGCAAAACAATGATCCCAGGCCTCGTTGATAGCCATATGCATCTTATTGGGCATGGAGAGAGATTACTCCGTCTAGATTTATCAAATTGTACATCTTATGGTGAGGTGCTTACTCTTGTTCAGAAGCGAGTGAAAGAAGCTCCAAAGGGCTCTTGGATTATTGGAGAAGGATGGAATGAAAATAACTTTACAGATACGAAAGATGTTCACGCGCGTGATTTAGATGAAATTTCGAAAGAACACCCCATTTTATTAAAGCGAGTTTGTCGTCACGTTACATGGGTGAATTCATACATATTGCAAGAAGTGAACATAACAGAAGCGACGCAAAATCCAAAAGGCGGGAAAATCGGTAGGGATTCATCAAATAAGTTAACAGGACTTTTATATGAACAAGGACAAGAATTAATTAAACATGTTCAGCCTGAAATTGATGAAGCGTATTTACAAAGAGCTTTGCAAACAGCGATTAAAGATTGCTGGAAATACGGACTTGTTGGCGGGCATACGGAAGATTTAAATTACTACGGTGGTTTTAGAAAAACATATAATGCGTTTTCTCACGTTATAAAAGAAATGCCATTTAAAGCCCATTTGCTCGTTCATCATGAAGTAGCACATGAACGAAAAGAATATGAAAATGAACATTATATTGAATTTGGGGCAATGAAAATTTTTTCTGACGGTTCTTTTGGCGGAAGAACAGCATTATTAAGTGAACCGTATGAAGATGCGAAGGAAACGAATGGGGTTGCAATTTTCTCACGTGAAGAACTTGCGGAATTAGTGAAGAAAGCACGAGATTTACATATGCCAGTTGCGATTCATACTATCGGTGATTTATCGCTTGAATATGTCATTGATGCACTCGAATTATATCCGCCAGCAAAAGGGTTACGTGACCGCATTATTCATTGTCAGCTTGCTCGTGAAGAGTTGATAGAAAGAATGAAAAACTTGCAAGCCATTATCGATATACAGCCAGTCTTTCTTTCATCAGATTTTCCGTCAGTCATTGAAAAACTGGGAGAACACCGTCTTCGTTATGCGTATGCTTGGAAGACATTACTGGAAGCAGGACTACATTGTAATGGTGGTTCAGATGCTCCTATTGAACAAGTAAATCCGTTTCTAGGCATATATAGCGCTGTTACACGTAGAAGTTTTATTGACGGTGTATGCTATATGCCTGAGGAAAGATTAACGGTATATGAGGCTGTTTCTTTATTTACAACAGGAAGTGCCTATGCAATCGGAAAAGAAGCGAAACGAGGGCAAATTACAAAAGGATATGAAGCAGACTTTACAATATTAGACCACAATATTTTTGAAATTGAGGCAGAAGAAATAAAAGAAGTACAAGCAGAAATGACTGTAATAGATGGCCGAGTTGTCTATAGAAAAGATGTGTAAAAATATATCAGCGATTTTCGGAATATATCGACCGTAACTCGAAATATATGAGCGATTATTAAAATATATCGACTTACCGACAAAAACTGACAAGAATAACGGCCGGATAGTAAGAGATTATTGTTCGCGTCAATCGGGGTAAATAAATAACCGCAGAATTATGGAATTCCATAATTCTGCGGTTATTTTAATCCTATAAAAACGTTCTCTGTACTTTTTCCCAGAACGAATTATTTTTTAATTTAACTGTTTTAATTTGTTTATCGCTTAAGCGTACAACAGCTTTTTCCACTTGTTTAATGCTAAGCGCTTCGTTATCCATGCCAATAACAGGATAATCGTTACCGTCTGGTCTTAGTTTTAAAGTTAATGTACGTTCGTGATTTAAAATGAACGGTGAACCGAGCGTACGGTAAGTGTTGTTGTTTAAAGATGCTAGTTCGCTTACTTGGAAACATGGAATAAGTGGATCAACAACTGCACCATGCAATGATTTATTGTAAGCAGTACTTCCTGTTGGGGTAGAAACTACTAAACCGTCTCCTCTAAATGTTTCGAAATATAAATCATCAACGTGAACATCTACAACGAATGTTTTAATAATGCTAGAACGTAATGAGAACTCATTTAAACAATGGAAAGATGTACTGTGATCTACATCTACCTGAATTGTTGGATATTTTCGCACTTCAATTTCATTTTTTGTAATTTCTTGAAGGGCTGTATCAACGTGATCAATGTGGAAATCGCAGTAGAACGAAGTTTCATCTTTCGTAGAAATCCCTGCGTATAAGCAATCTTCTCTAAAACCAGTTTTACGAACGGCTTGTAAGAAGGTTGCATCATCTCCAACACTGACGATAGCGTTTGCATTTTTTGGATGATCTAATATGGTAAATCCATTCTCTTCTAAAATACGATAGATTGGTTTCATTTTTTCAACGAGCGTTGCTTTGTCATCACCATAAAAGAAAAATAAATTGCGACGATCTGCCATTATGTATCCCTCCACTGCAGTTAAATTTTCTGTTTTTCGTGCTACATATCATTAGAGTCCGTTCCCTGATGATATGTTCAAATAATATATTTCGATACAAATTGTCAAAATACCTTTTTATTTTTAGAAAAATTTTTATATTCAATCTTATGGAACTCTGTTTAATGATGAATAAAGTTGTCGATAATGGGTACGGAGTGAAAGGATGATACGTATGAAGTGGCTCGTAATTGGAATAATAATTCTTCTCCTTTTTATTTTGCTTATACTATTGTCGAAAATATCGCTTAAGGTGACATTTTTATATTCAGAAATGGAAAAGCAATGTTTATTTCAAGTGAAAATATGGATGATTCGATATACATTTGATGTATTGGAAAGAATTGAAAAACAGCAGAAAAAAACAGGACAGAAAATCGAAAAAGCTGAAGAGGACGGCGGACTAGATAATAAAATTATGGCGCAACTTGACAGTATTGGGGAACTGATAAAAAGGCTTCAAAAAGTTCATACTATCGTTAAAGATTTTCTCAAACGAGTGAAAATCAATGGTTGGAAATGGCATACGCAAATTGGAGCAGGCGACGCAGCTAGTACTGGAATTGTCACTGGATATGCATGGGGGACAAAAGGTATGGCTGCTGGAGTTGTCGGACAATATATGCATATTGTCGATGTACCAGAATTTGAAATTACTCCTGTTTTTCAAGGGAAAGGATTTGCATCGAGATGCGAGTTAACAGCATCTTTTCGTATATTTCGTACTATAAAAACAGCGGTGAAATTGCTCGTATTTATGAGGCAGCAAAAATCTGGTATGACAGAAAAATCTGTTCAAGCATAGGGGGGATATAGAATGGACCATCCAATTCAAGGTTTAATGACAACCGCAATGCAGCATTTAAAACAAATGACTGATGTAAATACAATTGTTGGTGACCCAATTAAAGCGGCAGATGGAAGTGTAATTCTTACTGTTTCGAAAGTAAGTTTCGGATTTGCTGCTGGTGGAAGTGAATTTGGTAGGGTAGAACATTCAGGCCGTCATCCATTTGGCGGAGGAAGTGGAGGAGGAGTTTCTATTAATCCTGTTGCCTTTCTTGTTATAAATGGAGATGGTGTAAAAGTATTACATTTAGATAAGCAAACGCATGTCATCGATAAAATAATTGAATTAGCGCCACAAGCTGTTGATAAAGTGAAAGAAATGATGGATAAACGAAAAGAAGATGATCCTGAATTTCAAATTTAACGAATAAAGAAGCTAATCAATAGGTTAGCTTCTTTTATTTTTTTGTAAATAAAGCGATTTTATTTGCATTATCGATAGGGACAAACTATCATTTACATTGTACATATTTTGTTTAAATAAGGGAGGATTTTCAAGTGGCAAACGTAACTTTTAAAGGTAATCCAATGACTTTAGTTGGAACAGAAGTTAAAGTTGGCGATCAAGCGCCAAACTTCCAAGTATTAGCAAACGACTTATCTCCAGTAAGTTTAGAAACATACAAAGGCGAAGTAAAATTAATTAGTGTTGTACCTTCAATCGACACAGGTGTGTGTGATGCACAAACACGTCGTTTTAACCAAGATGCAGCAGGTATTGAAAACGCAAAAGTATTAACAATTAGCGCTGATTTACCATTCGCTCAAAAACGCTGGTGTGCAGCAAACGGTTTAGAAAATGTTGTAACACTTTCTGACCACCGTGACCTTTCATTCGGTGAAGCTTACGGCTTAGTAATGAAAGAACTTCGTTTACTTGCTCGTGCAGTATTCGTAGTAGATAGCAACGACAAAGTAGTTTACGTAGAATACGTAGGCGAAGGTACAAGCCATCCAAACTATGAAGCAGCATTAGAAGCAGCTAAATCTGCAAAGTAATGTGAAGGAAATGACCTCTTATAAAGAGGTCGTTTTTTCTCATATATCGCTGCGTAACGGTGCCGATATATGAGAAAAAACGTTATATCATATATAACTTGAGAGGGAGCTCTTTACAGGAGGTCGCTTTTTCTTTTTGGAAAAAATCACTTTGTGGTATGATATAAGTTATGTGTAAAAGAGAGAAGGAGGAATGTACGTGAGTCAGACAGTGGAAACATTATTTTCTATTTTTGATTCTTCTGCGGTAGTTTTACGTAAAGAATTAGATGTGACATATTTAGAGGCGCTTGTAGAAACAGGTGATAACTTGTTTGAGGGAGCGATTTTACAAGAGGAATTATCCGAATCAGCAATTGAAAGGCTGAATCGTGAATATAGTACGTTTAATGAAGAAACATATAAAGGTGAAGAAATTCGTAAAGCATTTCAGTTAGCCATCTTAAAAGGAATGAAAGAAGGCGTACAAGCGAATCATGAAATGACGCCTGATGCAGTTGGGATGTTCATGAGTTACTTATTCCATAAATTTATGCAAGGTCAAAACGAAATTACAGTTTTAGATCCTGCAATTGGAACAGGAAATTTAATGACTACAGTGTTTAATAGCGCCAAAGAAGGACTAACAATGAGTGGATTTGGTGTAGAAGTGGATGAAGTGCTAATTAAACTTGCTTTAGTAAATGCAAATTTACAAAAGCATGCAATCGAATTCTTCCATCAAGATGGACTAGCACCACTTTATATCGATCCAGTTGATGCAGTCGTTTCAGACTTACCGATTGGTTACTATCCAAACGAAATCGGTGCCAGTGAATATAAATTAAAAGCAGATGAAGGAATGTCGTATGCTCATCACTTATTTATTGAACAAAGTGTGAAACATACGAAAGAGGGCGGGTACTTATTCTTCTTAGTACCAAACTTCATTTTTGAAAGTGACCAGGCACCAAAATTACATGCATTTATTAAAGAAACATGCTTTATTCAAGGGTTATTACAGCTACCTGTTTCCATGTTTAAAAACGAGAAAAATGCAAAAAGTATATTTGTTCTCCAAAAGAAAGGCTCTAATGTAACAATGCCAAAACAGGCGTTATTAGTGGAGTTGCCTAAATTCTCTAACATGAAGGCGATGGAGAACATTATGGATCAATTAAATACTTGGTTTGCAACACATAAATAAAGCTGGGTATATGTAACAGAGTTAGTGATTCATGTAGTACAGTTTTATATAATATGTCATATTTTTAAATATATACTAGATTTAACTGAATTTTTTTGAAATCTGTAATATATATTTTTTCTTGGTGTTACAATTTTTTTACTTGAAATATATGTCGGACGATGTTTAAATTAAAATCGTGAGTATAAAATTTGCTAATGATGAAACGTTTTCATATTTAGTAAATTTGATTAGATAAAATCGAGCGGTTTGTGGAAACATCCACACAACTACCAAGAGAAAAAGGGGCGAAAGACTAGATGTCAAAAATCATCGCGATTAACGCAGGAAGCTCTTCCTTAAAATTCCAATTATTTGAAATGCCAAGTGAAACAGTATTAACAAAAGGTTTAGTAGAACGTATCGGTTTAGAAGATAGTATCTTCACTATTACTGTAGATGGCGAAAAACAAAAAGAAATTACAAACATTCCAGATCACGCAGTAGCAGTTAATATGCTTCTTAAAAAATTAACTGAAAACGGAATCGTTAAATCTCTAGATGAGATTGGCGGTATCGGTCACCGTGTTGTTCACGGCGGCGAAAAATTTGCTGACTCTGTTTTAATTACTGATGAAGTATTAGCTGATATCGAAGAATTAAGCGATTTAGCACCACTTCATAACCCAGCAAACGTTGTTGGTATTAAAGCATTCCAAGAAGTATTACCAAACGTACCAGCAGTAGCAGTATTCGATACAGCATTCCACCAAACAATGCCGGAATCTGCATTCCTATACAGCTTACCATATGAGTACTATGAAAAATTCGGCATCCGTAAATACGGTTTCCACGGAACTTCTCATAAATATGTAACTGAGCGTGCGGCTGAATTATTAGGTCGTCCAATTGAAAGCTTAAGCTTACTTTCTTGTCACTTAGGTAACGGTGCAAGTATCGCAGCAGTAGAAGGCGGTAAATCTATCGATACTTCTATGGGCTTCACTCCACTTGCTGGTGTAACAATGGGTACACGTTCTGGTAACCTTGACCCTGCGTTAATTCCATACATCATGGAAAAAACAGGCCAAACAGTAGAAGAAGTAGTTAACGTATTAAACAAGAAGAGTGGTATGTTAGGTCTTACTGGTTACTCTAGTGACCTACGTGACATCATTGCGAAAGAAGAAGAAGGCGACCACCGTGCGAAAGTAGCACTTGATGTATTCGTAAGCCGTATCCACAAATACATCGGTTCTTACACAGCTCGTATGAAAGGTGTAGACGCAATCATCTTTACAGCTGGTGTAGGTGAGAACAGTGCGATTATTCGTGAGCGCGTATTAGAAGGCCTTGAGTACATGGGCGTATACTTCGATGTAAAACGTAATAACGTATTCGGTGAAGAAGCATTCATCAGCTTCCCACACTCTCCAGTAAAAATTATCGTAATTCCAACTGACGAAGAAGTTATGATTGCTCGTGACGTACTACGTCTTGGAGATATTGGTTAATATATGAAAAAAAAGACGAGATCCTACAGGATTTCGTCTTTTTTCTTTTGGATGTATTTTAAAACACCATCAGGATATAATATTTTTTCTTTCTGAATGAATGCCGTAATAGGAATCCATTTCGCATACGCTACTGTTTGCTCATCTTGTATATTTAATATTTTCATTTCATATAGTGATGTGTCTAATAAACGCAAAGAATATAGTTGAATGATTTCATGACCAATGCCCCCATCTAGATGAAAGACATTTTCTAAACAACCTAAATAATTGATGATTTCTATCTCCGTATGAAGCTCTTCTGTAAACTCCCGAATAACAGTATGTGCTGATTTTTCACCAAGTTCAATGGAACCGCCAAGAGGACGATAATATGTTTCGCCTTCTATATGATATTCTTGTACGAGAAGGCGATCTTGGTGTACAGCAAGACCGAAAGCTTTTGCACGTGGATACATATAGAATCACTCCTTATTTGTTTCGTATAAGGACGATTATAATGTATGGTGTGATAAAAGTATCGTGTATTTAAGTGTGTGGTCTAACTGTAATTCCATCAAATAAGTCTTTCCAAAATGCTTCATTGTATTGGTATACATCCATAATAGGACATTTCATAATGCAAGTACGTTGTAATCCCCAATCTTCTTGGGTGATAGTTGGTATATCGGCAGGAATTAGTAATAGGACAGAGAATGTATGTGTAACGATTTGAGATAAAATTTGTTCTAGGGAACATGCTTCTTCATATGTTCCTCCAGTTCGAATAAACAATATGGATTCTGCCGTTTCAATTGTAGTTAGAAAACGATTAATTCGATGTTCATAGTTTAACTTAATTTCTGTATAAGAAGGCCAATAATTTGGTGTGTTTACATCTGTTTTAAAGTCATGACAGGAGTCAATTTCATAAAGGTTGTCCCTTAATCTTAATTTGGCATCATCATCCCAAAATGAGATGAAGGATAGATTTTCGAAATTTAAAAAACGGTCAAATCGATTTTGTAATAATAAATTTACTTTCGTTAATGAAGGACTTAGCATAAAATCAATAACGCCAAAAAATGGTGATAATTCTAATTGATATAATGCCCAAGCAGGCCAACAGTTTTGTCCTAAGCTGAATACTGCGTTATAGTTTTGTTTTAGATTGGATAGATTCATGTGAAGTATCTCATCCTTTTTGCTATTATTTTATGTCACTCATAAAGGGTATGTGAAAAGAGATATACAAGCATATTTGTAAAGAATAAGCAGAAATATGTTACAATAGAAAAAAATCGAACGAGGTGGTTGTTACGATGCGATCGAAGCGAGAACAAGCCATTTTAGACAATATAAAAGAATGGGAAGCGCAATTAGTTGAGCAAGAAGCGACCGATTTTCAAAAAGTGTTTGATAAATGGTTACATACTACAGTTGCGAAATTACCTGAGAAAAAGCGAAAAGAATTCTTCACGAAAGCAGATGGATGGCTCTTTCATTTGCATGCATTTATTCAAAGTTCACAAGCACAGTTAGACGCACGTAATCGGATTTTAGGAACATCGAGATTATTTGATGAATCGATTGAACAGCTTGAAGATTTGAAAGCATTATCTATTGATCAGTTAACATACATAGCAGAGCAGCAAACAGCACGTCATCGTCTATATTCATTTGTGCAAGGCGGGGCGACAGGTGCTGGAGGTTTATTATTATTAACGGCGGATTTTCCGGTTATGATCGCGTTAAATGTGAAGGCGGTCCAACTTATTGCAACATCATTTGGACATGATGTGAACAAGCCATATGAAATGATGCTTGCGTTAAAGGTGTTTCACGCGTCATTACTACCAGGAAGACTTCAGCAATACGCATGGTACAATTTATTGCAAGAGCTGGAACAAGAAGATTCGTTCTTTTATGAAGGAGACGAAGCAGTGTTACAAACAGCTTCTACTGAAGTTGTGTTAAAACAAATTTTGAAGACATTTTCGATTTATGCTCTTCGTCGTAAATTATTCCAAGGTATTCCGGTAATTGGAATGGCAATTGGATCTACAGTGAATTATCGTTTAACAAGAAACGTTACTGAATTTGCAAATAGATTTTATCAAGTGCGCCATATAGTCGAGAAAGAAAAAAGAGTATAAAAAAAAGCGAGAGGCCGAAGCCTTTCGCTTTTTTAATTTGTTGCATGTTTTTTGGACATTGGAACAGATACTGGCTGTTTTTCTGCTGTTTTTTCTGTTTTTGGATAATAAATTAAATCCAATGTTTTTGCCTGTACGGCAATCGAAAGAATAGTAAAAGCAATTTCTGTCCAATTTAAATAATATAATGAAAGCGCAAGAACAATCGCGTCAAAGACGAAGAAAATTTGCCCAATTGTAAAACGAGTTCGTTTACTTAATACAATTGTTAAAATATCGTCTCCACCGGTTGCACCGCCAAATCGCAATATAAAACCGAGTCCAATACCAGCTAACGCACCGCCAACTACTGCAGCTATAAATAAGTTATTTGATAAATCTACCGTAAATGGAGAATAATTTTCCATAAAGGAATAAAATACTCCGAATGAAATTGAACCTAAGAATGAATAGCCAACCATTTTTTTACCTAAAAATGAAGCACACAGTAAAATAATTGGGATATCCATTAATACAGTTGAAATAGATGGTGAAATATCATAAAAGTTTTGAATGAATAGTGCAATTCCTACAAATCCACCTTCTGTTAAGTGGTTTTGAAAGTGAATATGATATAGCGCTGCTGCTAAAATAAATGAACCGATTAAAACCATAAAAATTTCTTTAATAATTTGCCGACTTTGGATGTTCCTCATCGTTATTCCTTCTTTCCGTAGTTAGTAGTCCTTTTTGTGTTGTAAACTAACTACGAGCTCACATGTAGCTTTCAGTTAGTTTACGAAAAAACTAACTACGCTATATGTCGCTGAAGAAATAACGAATAATCCTCTCGTCCATCAATTCTCCCTACCTTCGTTTTAGTTTAAGTCTTAAAACGACTAAACAAAACGTGGAGTAGGATTCGTCATTTAGCAATCCTGCTCTTCTTTGTTTTGTTTAGTTAGTAACAATTAAGTCCTAAACAAAACGCTATGTGTAAGAAGAGTCTTTTTTTTGCCAAATTATCCTTCGGGCAATCATAATTTCCCCACTCTCGTATTTTTTTCGCTAGACTAAAGTATCTGAGCTGAAAAATACGCTACGTGTATGATTCGTCAATACGATGCCACATGCTCCTTCGAGCGATCATGATATCAAAATCCCTTCCTTCAAGATTTATACTATTATATCATACTTTTAAAAAATGTATGCGGATGGAAACCGACAATAAACGGAGGGAATCTACAAAAAATGTTATGTTTAAATATTTTTGTAGAAAAGCCTAAGTTATTTCGGAGGATTGGACAGTTTGTAACGGTTTGTCCAATAAGTAAGAAAAAAAGGGTTTTATTCAGTTGTATTCTTTTCATCACTTTTATCTTTAAAAAACGCATCCCAACTAATCACACTTAAAAAAGTTAAAGCGATAATAACGAAAGCACGCATAAGCTTTAGACCCCCCTTTGTACATAGTATATGAATCATTCGATTCGGAATGTGTCATTTTTTTACAAGTCTTAACTATTATGAGAGTATATTAATATAGATAGATGAAGGGGAGAGTGAAGATATGCTAAAAGACATGTTCAAAAGAAAAGAATTAATATGCATTTCATGTCAGAAAAAAATTCAATATGAAGAAGAGCTTGTTGCTTTTGTAAAGTTGCCGAAAGAAAGAAGTATATTAGTTGGTCTATTCGATGTATGTTTGGCAAAAACAGCACAAGAAATATATTGTAAATCATGTTACGACAAAAAAGCATGACCCAAAGTAATTGAGGGGCATGCTTTTTTCATTGGTGTGCTTTCCCCTCAGATACATTTTGAGTGAGTCGATACCAAAGCCAAAGGTCATTAATGATGGAAGCAAGATCGGCAATTTCTGAATTTAGTTTACAAGAAACTTCGAAATCTTCTTCGTTATTTAAATAATGTTGTTTTGTATTAATATAGTGCTCAAGTTCTTTTATACGATCAGGAATTTTCCCGCGAACTTGTTCCCATTTTAGTAAAATAGCATGTTGCATTTTTTCGGGGATTTCTTCCCAGTCTTCTTGTAAATGCGGAATTTCAATTCCTAGATGTTCGTCGTATAAGAAATACTTTTCCATAAGTTCACCCCCGTTTTCCTGCTTATATTGTACAGAAAAACAGAAAGAAGTTCGACGAAATTGTTTGAAAAAATTTGAAAATGACTCTTGATACATTTTGTGAAAGGTGGTAAAGTGTGAATTATTATAAAAGAAAATGAATATTTATTCTTTAGGGGGATGCAAAATGGAGAAGAAAAAAGTTGTATTAGCATATTCCGGAGGTCTTGATACTTCCGTTGCAATTAAATGGTTACAAGAGAAGAATTATGATATTATCGCGCTTTGTTTAGACTTAGGGGAAGGTAAAGACTTAGCATTTGTAAAAGAAAAGGCACTTTCAGTAGGTGCAATTAAATCATATATGATTGATGTTCAAGAAGAATTTGCAAACGAATATGCATTGATGGCGATGCAAGCACACACATTATACGAAGGGAAATACCCTCTTGTCTCTGCATTATCTCGTCCGCTTATTGCGAAGAAATTAGTGGAAATCGCAGAACAAGAAGGCGCAACTGCAGTTGCACACGGATGTACAGGGAAAGGAAATGACCAAGTTCGTTTTGAAGTTTCTATCCAAGCATTAGATCCTTACTTAGAAGTGATTGCGCCTGTACGTGAATGGAAATGGTCACGTGAAGAAGAAATTGCATATGCAAAAGAAAACGATGTACCAATTCCGATTAATTTAGATAGCCCGTTTTCAATCGATCAAAACTTATGGGGACGCAGCAACGAATGTGGAATTTTAGAAGATCCATGGGCAGCGCCGCCAGAAGATGCATATGAGATGACATTGGCATTAGAAGATACACCGAATAAACCAGAGTTTGTAGAAATCGGATTTGAAGCAGGAGTACCGACTACTTTAAATGGCACTGCATATTCACTTGCAGAATTAATTAAAACGTTAAATGCGCTTGCTGGAAAACACGGCGTTGGACGTATTGATCACGTAGAAAATCGTCTTGTCGGTATTAAATCTCGTGAAGTATACGAATGCCCAGCAGCAATGACGTTAATCACTGCGCATAAAGAGTTGGAAGATTTAACACACGTAAAAGAAGTAGCACATTTTAAACCAGTGATTGAACAGAAAATAACAGAACTTATTTATAATGGTTTATGGTTCTCGCCTTTAAAACAAGCGCTTCATGCATTTTTACAAGAAACGCAAAAGAATGTAACAGGTACAGTGCGTGTGAAATTATTTAAAGGTCATGCGATTGTAGAAGGACGTAAATCTGAATACTCTTTATACGATGAAAAATTAGCAACATATACTGCTCAAGATGAATTTAATCATGATGCAGCAGTTGGATTCATTTCATTATTCGGTTTACCGACGAAAGTATACAGCCAAGTGAATCAAAAGAAGGTGGAAGCGTGAGCAAACTTTGGGGTGGACGTTTTACAGAAGAAGCGGAAGCGTGGGTTGAAGAGTTCGGAGCATCCATCTCTTTCGATCAACAATTAGTAAATCAAGATATAAAAGGAAGTATTGCACACGTAACGATGCTAGCAAAGCAAGGCATCGTTACGAAAGAAGAGGCAGAGAAAATAAAGATAGGTCTTCAATATTTATTAGAAGAAGCGAAACAAAATAAATTGCATTTTTCGGTTGAAGCTGAAGATATTCATTTAAATATTGAAAAGATGTTAATTGAAAAAATCGGTGAAGTAGGAGGGAAACTTCATACAGGCCGAAGTCGTAACGATCAAGTGGCGACAGATATGCATTTGTATTTAAAAGAAAAGGTAGAACATATTATAAAAGCTACAAAACAATTGCAAACTGTTCTTGTTCATCAAGCAGAAAATAACATTGAGACAATTATGCCTGGCTATACGCATTTACAGCGTGCCCAGCCGATTTCATTTGCTCATCATATTCTTGCTTACTTTTGGATGTTAGAGCGTGATGTGAATCGTTATGAAGATTCATTAAAGCGTATTAATATCTCCCCATTAGGAGCAGGAGCGCTAGCTGGGACGACATTCCCGATCGACCGAGAATATAGTGCGGAACTTCTTGGGTTTAATGGAATCTATGAAAATAGTTTAGATGCAGTAAGTGATCGTGATTTCATACTGGAGTTTTTAAGTAACTCATCTATGCTTATGATGCACTTATCACGCTTTTGTGAAGAACTTATTTTATGGAGTAGCCAAGAGTTTCAATTTATTGAAATGAGCGATCAATACGCGACAGGAAGCAGCATTATGCCGCAAAAGAAAAATCCGGATATGGCGGAACTAATCCGTGGTAAAACAGGCAGAGTATACGGTAATTTATTCAGTTTACTTACAGTAATGAAAGGATTACCACTCGCTTACAATAAAGACTTACAAGAAGATAAAGAAGGAATGTTTGATACAGTCAAAACAGTAGAAGGATGCCTTCATATTATGGCGGGCATGCTTGAAACGATGACTGTAAACAAAGAAAAAATGGGGCAAGCTGTGACGCAAGATTTCTCCAACGCAACAGAAATTGCCGACTACTTAGCAAACAAAGGACTACCATTCCGTCAAGCTCATGAAATTGTTGGGAAGTTAGTGCTACATTGCACACAAAAAGGAATTTATTTATTAGATGTCCCGCTTGAAACATATCAAGAAATGAGCTCTTTATTTGAAGAAGATTTGTATGAAGTTCTTTCACCATATGCGGCTGTAAAGCGTCGTAACAGTGCTGGTGGGACAGGATTTGAACAAATCAAAAACGCTTTGGAGAAGGCGAAGGGGTTAGTTGGAGAGTTTGTTAGAAGTTGATTGATTTTATAGGGAAGAAGGTACGCTAATCTTGATGGAGAGAAGCTTACCTTCTTTTTTTTATAGCCCAAAATTAATCATACTTATGTCGATCTTCTGTAATTCGAATATACTCAATATCCATCAAATCACGAAGCAATGCACCATTACTTAGTTCAACGCCATGTTTCTCTTTAAAGTGAGTGCGAATTGTATCTAGCATTTCAATTTCTTTTCCGTTCACGTCTAAAATAATGCGTTCAGAATCATCCATATAGCATCCTCCTTTTTTACACATATATATTTTGTCCGTCTATTTCTAAAAAATGTATGTTAACGTAATGTTAGGAAATAAGAAAGGGATGAAAAATGAGACGTATTTATTTTATAGGGCTAATCTTGTACACGCTAATTGTATTGCATGTTGCATTCCCAAATATCTTTTCATTTGAGGATTTAGAAACAGTACACGTTGCGATATTTATTTTTGCTCTATTTGTAGTAGATTGCTTTATTTCTATATGGCTTTCGAAAAGAAAAGATATACAAGGCAAAAAAGAAATGGAACGGAAAAAGAGAAAACGTTCATTTTGGATGATGACATACTGTTTGTCTGTAGTGCTTACTGCTGCTTTTTTTAGTGAACATATTCCATTAGAAAGAGTAAATATTGGATTTGGAGCATTCGTATTCGCATACTATTTTTTTATGCACTTTCTTCCTTATATGAAAGAAAAGCGAGGCGAAGGGGAAAATCCGCTTGTAGAAGAAGCGAAAGAACAAGAGCATAAGAGAATAGAAGAAGATATAAAGAAACTTGGAGAACAAAAGTGGTATTTAAGATCAAAAATCATATACGTTCTTTGCTTTATTACGCCACCAATTGGTTATTTGTACGTTTTCTTATTTCGTAAAAAAATGACAGAAGGTGCAAGACGAACGTACTTAACGGTTGCGACGATTATGATGGCATTATGGTCTTTGAAGTTTCTTCCGCCCTATGTGTTGGCAATTACCGTTGTTGTCGTAGCATGTCTTGTGTTTATAGTGAAGTTGATAAAATGAAAAACACCAAGCCTATGTGGACTTGGTGTTTTATCTGTAAATTAAAGATCACCTTGCTCCTCATCACCACGAACAACAAGGACATCGCATTTCGCATAGCGAATAATATGTTCAGAGACGCTACCGATTAGGAAGCGTTCAACAGCATTTAAACCAGTCGCACCACACATAATTAAATCTACTTTATGGTTTGGAGCGATTTCTTTTGAAATTTTAGATTTAGGATTACCAAATTCTAATACAGTTTCAATTTTTTCAAGACCAGCTTCAAGCGCAGTTTTTTTGTAGTCTTCTAATAAGTCTTCTGCAAATAGATTTGCACGTTCAGCAATTGCACGGCTATAAGCCTCTACTGCTGAGTACGCTTTTACATCAACGATATGAGCGATTGTTAATGTTGCATTGTTGCGCTTTGCGACTTGAATTGCTTTTTTAAAGGCTTTTTCTGCTTCTTTAGAACCATCCACCGCGATTAAAATATTTGTATATGTATTATTCATAGTAAATTCCTCCCAATCTGTTTTATAACTGTTTACAACTTAATTATAAAACAAATTTTGGTAACGTGCTTGCCAGAAACGTTACAGAATTTTGAAAACTCTGTTTCAATTCATTTTAGTTGTAATTGGAGCGAGAACTTGTTACATATGAAGTATAGCAATTTAAAAGGGGGCAGTTTTGTGAGACATGCGCTCATTACAGCCGGTACGAAAGGTTTAGGAAAGCAAGTAACAGAAAAGTTATTGGCTAAAGGCTATTCAGTAACAGTAACGTACCATAGCGATATCACCGCTATGGAAACGATGAAAGAAACATATAAAGATGTGGAAGAGCGTCTACAATTCGTGCAAGCAGATGTCACGAAGAAGGAAGATTTACATAAAATAGTAGAAGAAGCGATGAGCCGTTTTGGCAAAATTGACTTTTTAATTAATAATGCTGGTCCATATGTATTTGAACGAAAAAAGTTAGTTGATTATGAAGAAGATGAATGGAATGAAATGATTCAGGGAAATTTAACAGCGGTATTTCATTTATTAAAACTTGTCGTTCCGGTCATGAGAAAACAGAACTTTGGCCGTATTATTAATTACGGATTTCAAGGGGCGGATAGTGCACCGGGATGGATTTATCGTTCAGCTTTTGCAGCGGCGAAAGTAGGACTTGTTTCATTAACGAAAACAGTTGCTTATGAAGAAGCGGAGTATGGTATTACTGCGAACATGGTATGTCCTGGTGATATTATTGGCGATATGAAAGAGGCGACTATTCAAGAAGCACGTCAGCTAAAAGAGCATAACACACCGATTGGTAGATCTGGAACAGGTGAAGATATTGCAAGAACCATTTCGTTTTTATGTGAGGACGATTCCGATATGATTACCGGTACAATTATTGAAGTGACTGGTGCAGTGGATGTTATTCATAGACATCGATAGAATAAAATAAGATGAAGTTTCGAATAATTGGACAGTTTATCCATTGTGCTGAGAGGTGCGGATAATACTGTCCTTTAATATAAAATTAAATCTATCGGAAAACTTGTATTATTTTTTGTCAAATATTGAGATATTATGTTAAAATATAAGAGCGTAGAAAGCGCTTTAAAAAATGATTCAGGGGTCATTTCATAACTCAAGGGGGAACTAATCATGCGTATCGGTATTCCAACAGAAATTAAAAACAATGAAAACCGTGTGGCAATGACGCCAGCGGGAGCAGTACATTTAGTACAAAATGGTCACGAAGTTTTTGTTCAAAAAGGAGCAGGTTTAGGATCTGGCTTTACAGATGAAGAATACGTACAAGCTGGTGCGAAACTTGTAGAAACTGCTGAAGAAGCATGGAATCAAGATATGGTTATGAAGGTAAAAGAGCCAGTAGCAAGTGAATACGGCTATTTCCGTGAAGGTTTAATTTTATTCACATACTTACACTTAGCTCCAGAACCAGAATTAACGAAAGCATTAATCGATAACAAAGTTGCATCAATCGCATACGAAACAGTACAATTAGACAATCGTTCTTTACCATTACTTGCACCTATGAGTGAAGTAGCTGGTCGTATGTCTGCACAAATCGGTGCACAATTCCTTGAGAAAAACAAAGGCGGTAAAGGTATTTTACTTGCAGGCGTTCCAGGGGTAAAACGCGGCAAAGTAACAATCATCGGCGGTGGTCAAGCTGGTACAAACGCAGCTAAGATTGCAGTAGGTTTAGGTGCAGATGTAACAATCATTGACTTAAGTGCAGAACGTCTTCGTCAATTAGATGATATTTTCGGTAACCAAGTAAAAACATTAATGTCTAATCCATACAACATTGCAGAAGCTGTTAAAGAATCTGACCTTGTTATTGGAGCAGTATTAATTCCAGGTGCAAAAGCGCCAAAACTTGTAACTGAAGAAATGATTCAATCAATGGAACCGGGTTCTGTCGTTGTAGATATTGCGATTGACCAAGGTGGTATTTTCGAAACAACTGATCGTATTACAACTCATGACAACCCAACTTACGAAAAACATGGCGTTGTTCATTATGCAGTTGCTAATATGCCAGGTGCGGTTCCACGTACGTCAACTCTTGCATTAACAAACGTAACAGTACCATATGCAGTACAAATTGCGAACAAAGGCTATAAAGATGCTTGCCTAGGCAACTCTGCATTATTAAAAGGTATTAACACATTAGATGGATATGTAACATTCGAAGCAGTTGCAGAAGCTCACGGCTTACAATACGCTGATGCGAAAGAGCTACTTGAAAAAGCTCCTGCTTTATCATAATAGAAATACATTTGAGACCTTCCTTTTCATAAGGAGGGTCTTTTTTATATGGGGAAATAACATGTGAATAATTGTTATTTATTGGTGTAAATCGATTTTTATTATGATAATTTAGAATTATATAATAAAAGAGGGGATTCAATGGGGAGTAAAAAAAGGAAGCAAAAGCAAGCTAAAAGACAAAAGTACATAAAGAAAAAACAGGAACAGAACATACCTTTTTCACAAAAAGTAGTCATTATGATAGAAAAAACATTCCGGTATATTTGTATGGCTCTGTATGTAATTTTGTGTATGTATTCATTTGGAGTGTTTTACAGTTTTGGGATAACTCCCAATATTATTGAGAGCATTCTAGAATTTATACTTGTTGTAATAGAATTAGCCTTATTCGTTATACTCTTTGCTACAGTATGGCCTAGTCATGAAAGTAAAAAAGATAGAAAAAGAAGCAAAAAATCTTCATACACTTCAAGCTCATCAAGTGGATTCGGTCACTACAGTAGCAGTGATTGTAGTAGCTCAAGTGATGGTGGAGATTAAGTTAATTTTTCAGAAGAACGACTAACGAAAGGATGGGATGAAATATGGAAACTGTGAACTTAATAGAATTAACAAAAGACATTCAAGATCAACATAAAAACTTCGTCGTTTCAAATATAAACAGTCATTGTTTACGAATCGCTGTATTTACTGGTGAATATGATTGGCACTATCATTCTAATTCGGATGAATTATTTATTGTGCTAGAGGGAGAATTACTTATTGATTTTGAAGATGGAGAAACAGCGGTTTTAAAGCCAAATGATTCTATTTTAATTCCAGCATGTACGATTCATAGAACAAGAGCATTAAAGAGAACGGTAAATCTTTGTTTTGAACATATAGAGGCTGATACGATTAAAGTGGAGCAATTATGAAAAAATTATCTGTAGCCGATTATAGAAAAGTTCTTCCGGTTTTAGAAGGTAATACAAGAACGACGACGTTTGCTTATGCGGTATGTGATCAAATGATAGATGGTGAGGTTTTTATAAACGGGCAATTAACAGCAGGATTAATTATTACAGCTAATGGTATCTATTATTTATTTGGTGATACGGATGATCAAAATTATAACGAAGAGTTATTTTCATATTTAAAAACGGCTATTGAAAAAACAGAGAAGAGATTTACACTGTTCACTTCGAGTGAACAGTGGGAAATGATGATAGAAGAGCGTTTTAGTAATGTACTTCGGAACATCCCGCGAATGAAATTTCAAAGCGTAACCTTTGAAGAGAGTCAACGAGATTTTAACAAAAATACATATGAAGTGAAGCGTATTGATAGAAGAGATATAGAGCGCAGCGGTGAATTTAAAGAGGAGTACTACAAAGAGTATTGGGGATCAAAAGAAACGTTTTTGAACAGTGGTTTTGGATTTTGTATAGAACAAGATGGGATAATTGTAGCTGAATGTGTCTCAATATTTAGCGGGAATGGTTTTGCTGAAATAGATATTGCAACACATGAAGCGCATCAAGGGAAAGGATTAGCTCAAGCTGTTGCGACAAGGTTCATTGAACATTGCATGCAAAATGACATTATACCGAGCTGGGATTGTTATGTAGACAATATTCCTTCGCGAAAATTAGCTAGTAAATTAAGTTTTTATCATCCAATAGAATATAGTTTGTTTGTACGTAAGAAAACGGGGGAATAAAAATGAATGTAGAATTAACAAGATTTAAAGTTAAGCCTGGTAAGAGTCATCGAGTAGATGAATGGATGCAGCTTCTTAATGACAATTTGAAAGAAGTGCTTTTGACATTAAACGACGAAAAAATGTACGTTGAGACAATTTTCCGGGAAATAAGAGATGGAGAAGAGTACTTATATTGGTATTCTGTGCAAGGAGAAGGTGGTATTTTTGTCGAAAATTCGCATCATGAAATTGATAAAAAGCACTTAGCATTTTGGTATGAATGTATCGATGAAGAAGCACCGTCTATTGATATGAAAACAGAAGTTGTTATGATTCAAGATGTTGTGAAGGAAGCGATGAAATAATAGAATAGTATTTCAGAGAAGCGCATCAAAATGGATGTGCTTTTTATTATGAAACAATTTATAAAAGCTGCATTTGGATGTCTTTAAGTGAAAATAAAGAGGGATACTGAGAATATTTTAGGATAAACTATAAAGGGAAACTTTAATCAGTGTGGGGTTCATCCCCCATCTAACTTCTTGCTTCCGCTGAATTTTGATGTGAGGTCTTACTGCCCGTTAATGCGGGATAAAGAAATAAAAAACACCAAACCAAAAGACTTACCAATATACGGTATAGTCGTAACAGGAAAAACAGAGGATTTACAAAGTTTACAAGGGTCACCGTATATTAAGGCTGCTGTAAGAGGTGTAACAGTTGAGAAATATTGATTACAAGTAATTAATGTGAATAATCAGAAAATTTATGTTATAATATGGGAAAGGGAGGTTTATATGAGGCAAATACATGGAGCAATTTATATTTACATAACAATGTTTTTCGTGGCGATATCCTATGGGTTGGGGCACGTGTATTCGCATCCTATACTAACTTTTTTAAGTGGAGCATGTATGGCGTTTGCGCTTCTTGTCCACCTTTTCTCAGTTTGGATCGTGAAATTTCAATTAAATATTAGTGAAATAGAAGAAGGCACTTTTTGAGTGGCCTTCTTTTTTAATAATATTTTGGAAGCTCTTGTAGCAATTTTTCAATTTCGAATTCGGTTTCTTCACATATAGAAAGTGTGCGTAGTCTGAAAAATAAGCTACGTAAGAAAGATTTTGTATTTCCATATAAAAACTCGTACGATTCAATAGGTAGTGCTTGTTTTTGGACCGGTAATTGAGCCACTAAGTCACGAAGGGCTAATATGAGTATTTCTTCTTTCAGACCATTTTGCAGCATTGCGACAATCGGATAAACGAGACGCTCGTCTTCTTCGTATTTATAGTAAATAGAATGGACAAAAACTTTGTTTAACAAAGTTTTTAATATCTCTTCGTAATGTAAAGTTTCTAGTTTAGGACTATGAACAAGCGCCTCAAATGTATCGGAAGCATGTGCGATACTATGTGCCCAGCCGTGGTCTTGCACATATCCGCGGAAATCATGTTCATTGTTCATATATAGAATTAATTGATCTTTTACAGTTAAAATATCATTCTGTGATAAGAAATTATGAGTTGTATCTGCATCTATAATGAGCGCAATTAATAAGGTCGTAAATGCACGAGTAAATACAGCATCTTCATCATCTGAATGAATCTTATACAATAAATATTTTTCACCGATGCTTTCTAATAATAGTTTCTGTAATTGTGTGTGTGAAAGGTAGCGATTTTTGATGAGATGATAAAAAGTAGAGTAGATGAGTTTGTCCCTTAAGTAGCTATCAGTAACACCGATATGTTCAAGCATACTGGAACTTAAAGAATCAATATGAAGTGTGTTATCTATGATGTAATTATTATTACGAATTTCTTCTAACTGTTGTTGTAACATATAAACCTCCTGTTTTAGAAAATTCTGTATTTAAATAGTATAATAAAAGGAAGGAATAGGCAATGAAGTGAAACTTTAATTAGTGGGGGGATTCCCCACCTAACTTCTTTGCTTTCACCGAATTTTGATGTGGGGATCTTACTGTCCGTAAATGCGGGATAAATAAGTGCATTTGAATGGAGGGGGCATTATGAAGAGAGCATTATTCTTTTTTATTAGTATTTTCTTTTTAGGAAGCTGTTCCATTTCGTATGTTAATTTTTCTAGCGAGAGCAAAAGTTGGACTGGACAATATAAAGGGCATATTAAGGATGACAGTGAAGATGGAATGTTTACGTTTCAATATAAGGGTGGGGATGGAAAGACAGAATTTAAAAACTTAGAGATTGCTATTAATGGAGCCTTTAGTACAATGACACAAACGTCAGAAGTTCATAAAGGAGCAAGGGTTGAAATAAAATCTTCTTGTGTAAGTTGTGCACCTCTATCTAAAGATGAACCGATAGAAGTTGTAATTAAATGGGATGATAAGTATGAGGAGAAGATGGTGTTAAATTTGAAATAGCCTAAAGTAAGGAGCTAAAAATGAATAGGCATGTGAAAATTGTTATGTTTTTAAGTGTATTTCTAGTCATATTATCAGCTTGTACTACAAAACAAGTAGAGCAGGTAACGGTAAAAGAAGTCCCTAAAGAAGGGTATATCATATTAAGAAATGACACGGTATTTTTTGTCGATGATAAAACGTTTAACACAAAAGTAGAGTTGCAAAATTATATAGAACAACAAATGAATAAAGAGCATCCATCACATATAGTCTTGAGCTTTAAGGACAAAGACGCATATAAACAGTTAAAAACAGGGGATAAAATAAAAGTATGGTTTTCTCAAATACTTGAAAGCTATCCAGCAAGAATGATTGTAGAGAAATTTGAAATAGTAGAGGAATAAAAAAAGGCAGCATTCACGCTGCCTTTTTATTATTTTACAAATTGTAATTCTTTCGGGAATTTCGTTAAAATTTCTGATCCGTCTTTTGTAATGTAAATATCATCTTCAATACGAACGCCACCTACGTTTGGTACGTAAATACCAGGTTCGATTGTGAAGACCATACCTTCTTTTAATGGAGACTCGTTACCAGCTTTTACATCTGGATATTCGTGTACGCTAATTCCAAGTCCATGACCAAGTCGGTGCGGGAAGAAGTCTCCGTAACCTGCATCTGCGATAACAGAACGAGCAGCGTTATCGATTGCGCCAAGTGTAACACCTGGTTTACATGCTTCAACTGCTTGTAGTTGTCCAGCAAGTACAGTGTTGTAAATGCGAGTTTGCTCTTCAGAAATCTCACCGAATGCTACTGTACGTGTAATATCAGAGCAATAACCTTCAATGATTACACCTAAATCAAATAGTACGAAATCACCGCGCTTCATTTTGTTTGCGCCAGGAATACCGTGTGGAAGAGCAGAGTTTGCACCCGCTAATACCATCGTATCAAATGACATCTTATGTATGCCTTTTGTTTTTAATTCGTGTTCAATAATTGCTAATACTTCTAGCTCGCTACGGTTTTCTTTAATTGCATTTACACCAACTTCAACAGCGTAGTCCGCCATTTTAGCTGCTTCGCGTAAAATAGAAAGTTCTTTTTCATCTTTAATTAAACGAAGTTCGCGAACTTTCTCCTCAGCTGATTTGAAAGCTGCATTTGGGAATAATTTCGTTAATTCTTCGTAGCGCTCTACGTTTAAATGTTCTTTTTCAATTGCAACTGCATTTGCATTGATGCCGCGGTCTTTAATTGCTTTTGCAATCATATCCCATGGTCTGTCAGTATCAGTAAATCCGATAATTTCATGTGCCCAGCCAGCGTTACGTGCTTGACCTTCTTCCATTTTAGGACAAATTAAAATAGGTTCTTTTTCTTGGAATACAAACATACCAAGTAATCTTTCATGCGGTTCACAGTGGAAGTTCGTCATGTAGAAGACGTTCGGTGTAGAAGTTAAGAACGCAGCTTCTACGTTTTTTTCTTTTAGCCATTGCATTAAATTTTCTAATCTAGCATTCATCGATTGGCACCCCCGAGATATTTAATTACAAATATAACTTTAACTCGGAAGAAAGCGTTATGACAAGTAAATAGATGTTAGAAAAGACAGGGAATTGAAAAATCATGTAGAATAAAAAGTGAGAATGTGAATAGGGGAGGAATGTAATAATGAAAGTATCTTATCATGGGCATTCAGTTGTGAAAATTGAGGCGAATGGAAAAGTTATTTTAATTGACCCGTTTTTAACAGGTAATCCGAAAACAGATTTAAAAGCTGAAGATGTAAAAGTAGATGCAATCCTTTTATCGCATGGACACGGTGATCATGTTGGAGATACAGTAGAACTTGCGAAGAAAAATAATGCAGTTGTTGTAGCGCCATTTGAACTAGCAACATTTTTAAGTTGGCAAGGTGTAAATACACATCCGATGCATATTGGTGGTTCACATGAATTTGACTTCGGAAAAGTGAAGTTTACACAAGCATTCCACGGCTCTAGTTATATTGATGAAGCAAATAAGACGATTACATATACAGGTATGCCAGCAGGTATTTTATTTACAGCAGAAGAGAAAACAGTGTACCACGCAGGAGATACTGCACTATTCTCTGATATGAAGTTAATTGGGGAATTAAATAAAGTTGATCTAGCATTTTTACCAATTGGTGATAATTTCACAATGGGACCAG
The DNA here is from genome assembly GCF_003217275.1 of Bacillus sp. 196mf. Taxonomy (NCBI): domain Bacteria; kingdom Bacillati; phylum Bacillota; class Bacilli; order Caryophanales; family Bacillaceae; genus Bacillus; species Bacillus sp. 196mf. The sequence goes on along the minus strand of NZ_QJTG01000010.1, from coordinate 117,009 downwards.
AAGATGCTGTACTAGCGGCAAAATGGATTAATGCGAAAACTGTTGTACCGATGCATTACAATACGTTCCCAGTTATTGAACAAGATCCATATCAATTTGTAGAAAAGCTACAAAATTGTACAGGGAAAGTATTAGAAGCTGGAGAAAGTATTACACTATAGAAAAGAAACCCTTCATTTGAAAAGAAAAGTGAAGGGTTTTTTACGTGTGTAGGACAGCTTTTAATGCTTGTATTTGTTTTGGTGATTCTTTTCTTTTGGTACGTGGTTGTTCAGGTGTTTCATTCAATTCCATTGCAACTTTTTTCCCATCTACGAAAGCTAAAAATACAGCACCTACAACCTCTAAAAATTTTTTCATCATGTGTACGCTCCTTTGTTTTATTTCTTGTCTTCATTGTATAGGGAATCAAGTGGGCGAACTATCGAATGAGATGACAATAGCATTACATTGTTGTAATAGAATGACTGGTGGAATGTAAGAGTCATTTTGTTATAAAAAAAATAGTACAGGTATGCAAAGAGAGAGTGTAACAGTTTTGAAAATATAGTATACTGAAAGTACAACACATGAAGAATTTAGGGAAAAGAAAGTATGGTGAAACCATTTGGCTACCAAGCATAACCAAATTTTAGAACATATTAATAGCCTGCCAGTAGGCCATAAAATTTCTGTAAGACAAATTGCGAAAGATTTGAGTGTAAGTGAAGGGACAGCTTACCGTGCAATTAAAGATGCAGAAAATAAAGGGTATGTTAGTACAATTGAACGTGTCGGAACAATTCGAATTGAACAAAAGAAGAAAGAAAATATCGAAAAACTGACATATGCAGAAGTCGTTAACATTGTCGACGGTCAAGTACTTGGGGGCAGAGAAGGACTACATAAAACATTAAATAAATTCGTAATCGGAGCTATGAAATTAGAAGCGATGATGCGCTATACAGAAGCTGGGAATTTACTCATTATTGGTAACCGTACGAATGCACATCAATTAGCGCTAGAAACTGGAGCTGCTGTATTAATTACGGGTGGATTTGATACGGAAGATCATGTGAAGAAATTAGCAGACGAATTAAAGCTGCCGATTATTTCAAGTAGCTACGATACATTTACGGTCGCAACGTTAATTAACCGTGCAATTTATGATCAACTGATTAAGAAAGAAATTGTACTTGTTGAGGATATTTTAACACCAATTGAAGAAACGTTATATTTAAAGCCACATGATACAGTACAGCAATGGCATGCATATAATGAAGAGACGATGCACGGAAGATATCCAATTGTCGATGAAAATAAAAAAGTGCTAGGAATCGTAACTTCAAAAGACATGATCGGTGTAGCGAAAGAAACACCAATTGATAAAGTAATGACAAAACACCCAATTACAGTGAATGGTAAAATGTCTGTCGCAGCTGCGGCACGTATGATGGTGTGGGAAGGAATTGAATTACTTCCTGTCGTTGAGGAAGGAAATAAACTGCAAGGTATCATTAGCCGTCAAGATGTACTTCAGGCACTGCAAATGATTCAACGTCAGCCACAAGTTGGAGAAACAATTGATGATATTGTAACGAATCAATTTATGACGCCAAAAGAAGCGAAAAATGAGCATCTATATCAATTTTCAGTGACGCCGCAAATGACGAACTCAATTGGAACGTTATCGTACGGTGTATTTGCAACAATTGTGACAGAAGCGACAAATCGCGTTATTCGTGCGCAAAAGAAAAGCGATTTAATTGTTGAAAACTTAACAATTTATTTCGTAAAGCCGGTTCAAATTGATAATGTTGTATCCGTTCATCCGAAAGTATTAGAAATTGGGCGTAAATTTGGTAAGGTTGATGTAGAGGTGCATCATGAAGGTAATGTCGTTGGAAAAGCATTACTTATGGTTCAGTTAATTGATAAATAAAAAGATGGAACAAATCGTTTTGATTTGTTCCATTTTTTTTGTTGTTTTAAATTTGAAAGGCATGATTTTAGATGAGAGTTTTAGTGAAATATGTATGGGGTGGAGTGGAAAAGTAACGCAAGAAAAGACAGAATAGTAATTCAATTTGGTTGTATATTGTGTTATGATTATATTGTAAGAAAATGGATTTATGAAAGGTGGTATACATTATGTCGTCAGCCGTACTCTTTTTTGGTAGTATCGCACTATTTTACTTTCTTGTAATGATACCGATCCAATATTTATATTTACAAGGTTTACATGAAAAAAAGGAAAAGACAGGATTATCTCAGCGAGAGCTATATGAAAAAATGTCTTTTGGAGAAGAACAATTACATTTTCACGTACAAGGTAACCCATTTAATATACCATCTGCGTTTGTCGCATATATGATTTTAAAAGTTAGAGGACGTAAAAAAGCATCACAATTTTGATGCTTTTTTACGTTGTTTCATAGACTTCTGCTTCTTTAACTGCTAATGGTAAGAAATGTGTGTATTGGCGAAATCCATTAAATACACTTGCACTACCAAATAGAACGAATAAGATACCAACGATAATACGAGCGGTTGAAAGTTCTAAAAAGAATTGGTTTATCCCGAAGAATAAGACGAATGAACCGAGTGCCATTGCGGATTTTCCAGAGAGCCAACCTTTCTCCATTGGGCGGTTTGTACGAAAGTATTTTGTTTTGTAGAAGAGATACAACATAAATGAGATGATAATACAGAAGACTAATACTGGCATAATGAACACTCCCATCGTTTTATGAAAAAAATAGTGGAGAAAAAAGAAATATCTAAACTTTCTAACTTTTATTATAAAGCAATTGTTCGCATGTATGAAATACTTTCCGTTATAATGAGAGATAAAGTGAAGAAGTTGATTAAAAAGGAGATTATACATATGCATGAGCAAATTTTAGGAGCAATTAAAGAGTTTGATACAATTATTATTCATCGCCACGTGCGTCCGGATCCAGATGCATTAGGTTCACAGGGTGGCCTTGGTACAATTCTAAAAGAATCGTTTCCAGAGAAAAATATTTATACGGTTGGGTACAATGAACCGTCGTTAGCATACTTACGAGTAATGAATGATATTGAAGATAGTGTATACGAAAATGCGCTTGTTATTGTTTGTGATACTGCGAATCAAGAACGTGTTGACGATCAACGCTATACAAAAGGGAAGATGTTAATTAAAATTGATCATCATCCAAATGAAGATCCATATGGAGATATTACGTGGGTAGATACGACAGCGAGTTCGACAAGTGAAATGATTTATGAGTTTTATAACTATGGAAAAGATAAAGGATTAAAAATAACAAAAGAAGCAGCCCGCCTTATTTTAGCAGGAATTGTTGGAGATACAGGTCGTTTCTTATTCCCAAATACGACAGCAAAAACACTTCGTTACGTAAGTGAGCTTGTTGACATGGGTGTGAAATTCACAGATTTATACAATGAAATGTATAAGACAAAAGAAAAAATTGCTCGTTTAAACGGTTATATTTTACAAAACTTTACGATGGTAGAAGAAGGAGCAGCTTACATTAAATTAACGAAAGAAGTATTAGAAGAATTTGATGTACTTCCTTCTGAAGCATCTGGTGTTGTTGGAGCGCTTGGCAATATTGATGGATTAAAGGCGTGGGTTCTATTTTTAGAGGAAGACGACGTAATTCGTGTTCGTCTTCGTTCAAAAGGACCAGTTATAAACAAATTGGCAATGCAATATAACGGCGGAGGACATCCGATGGCTTCTGGTGCCAAGGCATCTTCTTGGGAAGAAGCGGATCGTCTTTTTGCTGATTTACGTGAGATTTGTAAATAAGGGACTATATGTTAGAACGAAAAGAAGGAGCGGCGCTAAAGCCCTCCTTCTTTATTTTTCCTTTTCTATAGTAATGCTAATTTCAAGCACTGTATCAAAAGATATTGTATCGACTTTAAAACGGTATAGTCGATCGTAATGTTTGTACGTTTTGTTTTCGATTACCTTTTTGAGTAGGTCTTTATTTTTTGCGATACTTTGAATGTTTTTCGTTAAAAGATGCTGGAGATCATTATGGATAGATGTAGTCATATTTTCGAGTGTAAGATTGTCTAAATCGTATTTTTCTCGATTGATAAGTTTTATTTTAATCTCTTGAATGGTTAAGAGCCGTTTGTTTTCAGTGTTCAATTTTTCTTGATCTTCGAGAAGGACGTGGAGCTTTGCTTCTTGTTTTTCTATAATTTCTCTTTGTTCTGCTATTTTACTAGCTTGTTCTTCTTGAAAAACACCGTATATGTACAAAAAAATAAACCAGCTCAACACGCCTCCGACAGCAGCACCAGCTAATACTAAGTACCATCTTTTTGCTGTATTGGCACTTGGTACTCTCATACATGTTCCTGCGTTAGCCATTTAATAATAATGAGACCTGTTTGCATACCACCAGTTGCGAAAAAAATAAGGAGAATTTGTTTTACGATATCTTTCATATCTCCGCCAAAGAAACTTCTTTCAAAGCTATAAAAGGTATCGAATGTTCCACCAATTGCTGCAACGAGTGCCCAAATTCTTAAATTTTGGGCGAATTGATTAATGTAAGTTAGAGCTGGTTTTCCGATAAGAAACGCACCAAATCCACCAATTAATGAACCGCCAAGTATAACCCCAAAGGCAATAAAATAACTAATAATAAGCAGAGAGAAAAAAGTATGTTCTCTTACATCCATCGTCATTCCCCTTTCTTCTTCATATATATGGACAAAGTATAAGAAGTATGTTTTGATTTCCGCTTTCCTCATCACCTATAATAAAAGTAGTCAAATAGGTAAAGAGAGGGTACAACAGTGAAGTTTGTGCATTTACAATGTCAAACCGTTTTTAGTTTATTAAAAAGTGCTTGTAAAATTGATGAGCTTGTAGTCAGGGCGAAAGAACTTGGTTTTTCATCGCTGGCTATTACGGATGAAAATGTTATGTATGGCGTTATTCCGTTTTATAAAGCATGTAAGAAACATGGTATACAGCCTGTTATTGGATTAACCGCTTCTATTTTTAGTGAAGAAGAAGAAAGGTCTTATCCACTTGTATTACTTGCTAAGAATGAAATAGGCTACCAAAATTTATTAAAGATTTCTAGCAGTATTATGACAAAATCCAAAGAAGGTATTCCTAAGAAGTGGCTTGCGCATTATGCGAAAGGATTAATTGCTATTTCACCAGGTAAAGATGGCGAAATTGAGCAATTATTACTAGAAGACAATGAGAGTCAGGCTGAAGAAGTAGCTCGCACATATCAAAATATGTTCGGCCATTTTTATATGAGTTTGCAGCATCATGCGATTCAAGATGAGTTGCTTTTACAAGAGAAACTACCTGAATTTATTAGTAGGGTTAATATTCCAGTCGTTGCAACAAACGATGTGCGCTATATCAATCAAAGTGACGCACTTGTTCACGAATGTTTACTATCTGTTGAAAGTGGAACGAAAATGACTGATCCAGATAGGCCGAGGCTGAAAACAGATCAATATTATTTAAAGTCATCGGATGAAATGGAAGCACTATTTTCCCATGCGCCGGAAGCAATCCAAAATACAATGAAAATTGCAGAGCGTTGCCAAGTAGAAATACCGTTCCATGTAAATCAACTTCCGAAGTTTCCTGTTTCGTCTAATGAAACGAGTGATATATACTTGCGTCGTGTTTGTGAAGAAGGTTTACGGAAACGATATGGTGCGCCGAAAGAAGTGCATATAAAGCGTTTAAATCATGAATTAAATGTTATTTCTCGTATGGGATTTAGTGATTATTTCCTCATCGTATGGGATTTTATGAAGTATGCACATGAAAATCATATTTTAACAGGACCAGGTCGTGGATCGGCAGCTGGTTCACTCGTCTCATACGTATTAGAAATTACAGATATTGATCCGATTGAATACGATCTATTATTTGAAAGGTTTTTAAATCCTGAACGTGTGACGCTTCCCGATATTGATATTGATTTTCCAGACGTAAGACGTGATGAGATGATTCGCTATGTGAAAGATAAATACGGTCAGCTCCGTGTTGCGCAAATTGTAACGTTTGGTACGCTTGCAGCAAAAGCGGCAATTAGAGACATTGCCCGCGTAATGGGGCTTCCGCCGCGAGATATTGATATATTTTCAAAACTTATCCCATCAAAGCTTGGTATAACGTTAAAAGATGCATATGAAGAATCACAATCACTTCGTGAGTTTATACAAGGAAATCTTCTGCATGAGCGTGTGTTTGAAATCGCAAAACGTGTAGAAGGTTTACCACGTCATACGTCTATTCATGCGGCTGGCGTTATTATAAGTCAAGAACCGCTAACAGGCAGTGTAGCAATTCAAGAAGGACATAACGATGTTTATGTTACGCAATATCCAGCCGATGCGCTAGAAGAACTTGGGTTGCTTAAGATGGACTTTTTAGGATTACGTAATTTAACGTTACTTGAAAATATTATAAAATTTATCGCGAACAAAACAGGGAAAGAAATCGATATAAGAAACTTACCTCTTCAAGATGAAAAGACGTTCCAATTATTAGGAAGAGGGGATACAACAGGTGTATTCCAGCTTGAGTCAGGTGGTATGCGAAATGTACTTCGCGGTTTAAAACCGAATGAGTTTGAAGATATCGTAGCTGTTAACTCATTATACAGACCGGGACCGATGGAACAGATACCGACCTTTATTGAATCGAAACATGGAAAAAGAAAAATTGAATATTTACATCCGGATTTAAAGCCAATTTTAGAAAGAACATACGGCGTCATTGTATACCAAGAACAAATTATGCAAATTGCATCGAAGTTAGCAGGGTTTTCGCTTGGTGAAGCAGATTTACTGCGCCGTGCAGTGAGTAAAAAGAATCGTGATATTTTAGATCAGGAACGTAAGCATTTTGTCCAAGGTTGTTTGCAAAATGGTTACGATGAGACGTCTGCTGAGAAAATTTATGATTTAATTGTAAGATTTGCGAATTACGGTTTTAACCGAAGTCACGCTGTAGCTTACAGTATGATCGGATATCAGCTTGCCTACTTAAAAGCGAACTATACGTTGGAATTTATGACGGCACTATTATCAAGTGCAATTGGAAATGAAGATAAAATTGTACAGTATATACGAGAAACGAAGCGAAAGGGTTTTCATGTTTTGCCGCCGTCTCTTCAAAAAAGTGGTTACAACTTCCAAATAGAGGGGAATGCGATACGTTACAGTTTACTTTCGATTCGAAATATTGGAATGGCTACAGTGACGGCATTATTAGAAGAACGAGAGAAAAAAATGTTCGAAGATTTATTTGAATTTTGTCTCCGTATGCCGTCAAAGTTTGTAACAGAGCGCAATTTAGAAGCTTTCGTCTGGTCGGGATGTTTTGATGATTTTGGTGTTTCGAGAACGAATTTATGGAAAAGTCTTAAAGGGGCGTTGGAGTACGCAAATCTCGCGCGTGATTTAGGGGATGCTGTTCCAAAATCAAAATACGTACAAGGAGAAGAGCTATCTTTTATTGAACAACTAAATAAAGAGAAAGAAGCACTTGGCTTTTATTTATCAAGTTATCCGACTGCGCAGTATGTAAAGTTAGCAAAAGAATTAGAAATTCCATCTCTCGCTCAGGCGATGCGACACAAGAAAAAAGTACAAAGAGCTATTGTGTATATAACAAGTGTGAGAGTGATTCGTACGAAAAAGTTTCAAAAGATGGCATTTATTACATTCTGTGATCAAAATGATGAAATGGAAGCGGTCCTCTTCCCGGAAACGTATATACATTTCTCGGATAAGTTACAAGAAGGAGCAATTGTTTTAGTTGACGGCATGATTGAGCTAAGAAATCATAAGCTGCAATGGATTGTAAATGGACTATATCCGCTAGAGGAAATGGATGTTTATGAAGAAAAGAAAGATGCATCTGTTTACGTGAAATTGCCGTCTCAGTATGAGAAAAAGCTTTTAAATCAGGTTACGAAAATATTGTTCGACTATTCAGGTTTTGCGAAAGTACTAATTTATTATGAAAAGGAACATAAAATGGTACAATTATCTCGAAGTTTATCGATTCATCCAAGTGAAGAATGTTTAGGAGCACTTCGTAAAATTGTCGGGGAAGAAAATGTAGTTGTGAAAATATAATGGACAATTTCCCTACACTTCGATTATTATAGTAGTAGTGTTCGTGGTCAGACCACTTGGAGAAATTGATATCAGCAAGAATAATTTGAGGAGAGTGGATAGTTTGTCAACACTTCGTGAAGAAGCACTTCACATGCATAAAGTGCATCAAGGAAAATTAGAAACTGTATCAAAAGTAAAAGTAGAAAATGCAAAAGATTTAAGTCTTGCATATTCTCCAGGGGTTGCAGAACCTTGTAAAGAAATTTATGACGATAAAAGTAAGGTATATGAATATACGATGAAGGGAAATATGGTAGCAGTTGTGACAGATGGAACAGCTGTACTTGGTCTTGGTAACATTGGACCTGAAGCATCTCTTCCAGTAATGGAAGGTAAAGCTGTATTATTCAAGAGCTTTGCTGGTGTAGATGCATTCCCGATTGCCTTAAATACAAACGATGTAGATAAAATTGTTGAAACTGTAAAATTAATGGAGCCAACTTTTGGCGGCGTTAACTTAGAAGATATCGCAGCACCAAACTGCTTCATTATTGAAGAGCGTTTGAAAAAAGAAACAAATATTCCTATCTTCCATGATGATCAACACGGAACAGCTATCGTAACAGTAGCAGGTCTTGTAAATGCACTGAAATTAGTTGGAAAGAAAATGTCTGACATTAAAGTTGTCGCAAATGGCGCAGGTGCAGCAGGTATTGCAATTATTAAACTTTTATATCGCTATGGTGTACGCGACATTATTATGTGTGACCGTAAAGGGGCAATCTATGATGGTCGTCCTACAGGTATGAATCCGGTGAAGGATGAAGTTGCAAAATATACAAATAAGAATCGTATAGAAGGTTCTTTAGCTGATGTTGTACAAGGTGCGGACGTATTCATTGGTGTATCTGCAGAAGGTGCATTAACAGAAGAGATGGTTCGTACAATGAATGACAATGCGATTATTTTTGCAATGGCAAATCCAGTTCCAGAAATTATGCCAGAATTGGCAAAAGCAGCGGGCGCAGCTGTTGTTGGAACAGGTCGTTCTGACTTCCCGAACCAAGTAAATAATGTACTGGCGTTCCCTGGTATTTTCCGCGGTGCACTTGACGTACATGCGACACAAATTAACGAAGAAATGAAGATGGCAGCTGTACAGGCTATTGCTGAGCTTGTAGCAGAAGACGAGTTAAATGCAGACTATATTATTCCGGCACCATTTGACGCGCGTGTAGCGCCTCAAGTAGCGGCTTACGTTGCAAAAGCAGCAATGGAGACAGGAGTAGCTCGTCGTCAAGTAGATCCAAATGAGATCGCTGAAAAAACAAAACAATTAGCGCTGATTGGTAAAGAATAAGCGAGGAATTTCCATTGACATCATCAAATACAAAAGTATATCTCGAAATTGTAAAAAAAATTCGTTCCATTATGGAAGAGGATGGATTGGTAGCGGGGGATCGTTTGCCGTCTGAGCGCGAGTTAAGTTCACGTTTAAACGTAGGACGTTCCTCTGTAAGAGAAGCATTGCGTGCTTTAGAACTGGTAGGATTGATTGAAACGAGACGTGGTGAAGGGACGTTTATTCGAAACTTTTATGATAACGGTCTTGTACAATTAATTGCTCCGTTCTTACTGCAAGATGAGAAAACAATTCGTGATTTATTACAAACAAAACGATTGCTTGAGAAAGATATGATTCGAATTGTATGTAATTTACCGAAAGAAACGTTTTCTAAAGTACTAAGTAGATTACACCAAGTACTTGAAGAAAATGAAAGCTCAATCCCAACGCTTCATCAAACGTTCTTTAAAACACTTATTGAACAAGTCGATAATTATTTACTATATCGCATTTGGATGATCGTAAATGATTACGTAGCAACTCTTTCTTGTAAAGTTTCAAGAGATTCTATCGATATGTATAGAAAGCTTTATGCTACTTTGGAAGAAAAACAAGAAAATGATGCACTAAAAATTTACGATGAATTAGTAGAGAATATACAGTTTCACTCGTAATGTATAAAATTTGTCGAAATGACCATGACACGTTATGACAAACATTCTACCGCGTAGCGGTTAAAGTTAAACGTAAAGAGTGAGGTTATTAGACAGATTGAGAAGATAAGGCTAACATCAAACTTTGGTGTTAGCCCCATTTTCTTCTTACGCTAACCTTAGCTCTCAACGAAGGGGGTCAAATTGTGCTAAGAGATTTATTCGTGAAAAAGAAAAAGTACGCTGCAATACCTTCAGAACAAGTACGAAAAGATGTGCCAGATGGCGTTATGACAAAATGTCCGGAATGTAAAAAAATCATGTATACGAAAGAACTTCTAAAAAATTTAAAAGTATGTGTGAATTGTGGATATCATCATCCTATGAATGCATGGGAACGTCTTGATAGTATATTGGACGAAGGGTCATTCCGTGAGTATGACAAAGAAATGGTTTCATTAAATCCACTCGAGTTTCCAGGTTATGAAGAGAAACTAGAGAGCGATCGTAAGAAGACTGAATTGAACGAAGCGGTTGTAACTGGTGAAGGAACAATTGATGACATGCTTGTTGTTGTTGCAGTAATGGATTCTCGTTTTCGAATGGGGAGCATGGGCTCTGTAGTAGGAGAAAAAATCGCCCGTGCGGTTGAAAAGGCGTACGACTTACAAGTTCCATTTATTATCTTTACTGCTTCGGGTGGTGCCCGTATGCAAGAAGGGATATTAAGTTTAATGCAAATGGCAAAAACAAGCGTAGCTTTGAAAAAGCATAGTAATGCAGGAGGGTTATTTATTTCTGTTATGACTCACCCAACGACGGGCGGGGTTTCAGCGAGTTTCGCTTCACTTGGTGATTATAATCTTGCAGAACCAGGTGCACTTATCGGATTTGCTGGTAGACGTGTAATTGAACAAACGGTGCGTGAGAAACTACCGGAAGATTTCCAAACGGCAGAATTCTTACTAGATCATGGTCAATTAGATGCGGTGGTGCATCGTGATGATATGAGAGAATCGCTTCGCAAGATTTTAGAAGTTCATCAAGGAGGGGAAATGGCTGTATGGCAGAGCTAGAATTTGAAAAACCAGTTGTTGAGCTAAGAAATAAGATTCGTGAACTGAAAGACTATACGAAAAACAGCCAGATGGACTTCAGTGAGGAGATTCGTATTTTGGAAGAAAAGCTAGAAAATTTAGAGGAAGATATATACGGCAATCTAAAAGTATGGGACCGTGTTCAAATTGCTCGTCATGCAGAACGACCGACAACGCTCGATTATATTGAGCACTTATTTACTGATTTTTTCGAATGTCATGGAGATCGTCTATTTGGCGATGATGCAGCGATTGTCGGTGGCATTGCGAAATATAAAGGGATGCCTGTAACTGTAATTGGGCATCAGCGCGGAAAAGATACGAAAGAAAATATTCGCCGTAACTTTGGAATGCCTCATCCAGAAGGATATCGAAAAGCACTGCGTCTCATGAAACAAGCGGAAAAGTTTAATCGTCCTATTATTTGTTTCATCGATACGAAGGGAGCTTATCCTGGTAAAGCAGCTGAAGAACGTGGACAAAGTGAAGCTATTGCCCGCAACCTATTTGAGATGGCAGGTTTAACGGTACCAGTTATTTGTATCGTTATCGGTGAAGGCGGTAGTGGTGGTGCGCTAGGTCTTGGAGTAGGAGATTACATTCATATGCTAGAAAATTCCACTTATTCTGTTATTACACCAGAGGGTGCAGCGGCAATTCTTTGGAAAGATGCAGGAAAAGCAAAGGAAGCTGCAGAAGCAATGAAAATTACAGCAGCAGATTTGAAAGAATTAGGTGTAATTGATGAAATTATTCCAGAGGCAAAAGGTGGAGCTCACCGTAATCTTTTAAAACAGTCAGAAAATATAGACTTAATGATTAGAAAAACTTTTGAACAATTAAACGGAATTTCGAAAGATGAATTAATCGAAAAACGTTATGAAAAATATATGAAAATTGGGCAAGTTTCGTTTTCAAACGCTTCCATTGGGATAAAATAAGAAAAGCGTGCGTTCCTCTTCGCGAATGCACGTTTTTATTATGAAAAGACACATCTTCTCCATTGTGTTTTTATATTTTTTCGTGTTATTTTATTATAAGGCAAATAATCTTTATGAGGTGAGTACAAATGAAACGTATTGGTGTATTAACAAGTGGTGGAGATTCACCTGGTATGAATGCTGCCATTCGTGCAGTTGTTCGTAAAGCGATTTTCCATGATATTGAAGTATATGGTATTTACCATGGATACGCTGGATTAATTTCTGGTCACATTGAAAAATTAGAACTTGGTTCTGTTGGCGATATTATCCACCGCGGTGGTACGAAATTATATACAGCAAGATGTCCTGAGTTTAAAGACCCAGAAGTACGACTAAAAGGTATCGAGCAATTAAAGAAACATGGTATCGAAGGACTTGTTGTTATTGGTGGAGATGGTTCTTACCAAGGCGCTAAAAAATTAACTGAACAAGGATTCCCATGTGTTGGTGTACCAGGTACAATCGACAATGATATCCCTGGAACAGACTTCACAATTGGTTTCGATACAGCTTTAAACACTGTTATTGATGCAATTGATAAAATCCGTGACACAGCTACATCTCATGAACGTACATATGTTATCGAAGTAATGGGACGTCACGCTGGTGATATTGCATTATGGGCTGGTTTAGCTGATGGTGCAGAAACAATCTTAATTCCAGAAGAAGAGTATGACATGGATGATGTTATCGCTCGTCTGAAGCGCGGTAGTGAACGTGGTAAAAAACACAGTATTATCGTTGTAGCTGAAGGTGTTGGAAGTGCAATTGACATCGGTAAGCACATTGAAGAAGCAACAAACTTTGATACTCGTGTAACTGTATTAGGTCACGTACAACGTGGCGGATCACCAAGTGCACAAGACCGTGTATTAGCAAGTCGTCTTGGCGCAAGAGCAGTTGAATTATTAATTGCTGGTAGAGGTGGACGTTGTGTAGGTATTCAAGATAACAAACTTGTTGATCATGATATTATCGAAGCGTTAGCTCAAAAGCATACAATCGATAAAGATATGTATCAATTATCTAAAGAATTATCCATCTAATCGGCGTAATGTCAGATATTTGGGAACGGTTTCATAATTTTCGGAGGTGCAATATGCGTAAAACTAAAATTGTATGTACTATAGGTCCTGCTAGTGAAAGTATTGAAAAATTAGAGCAATTAATCGAAGCAGGTATGAACGTTGCTCGTTTAAACTTCTCTCATGGTAGCCATGAAGAGCACGGAGCTCGTATTAAAAACATTCGTGAAGCTTCAAAGAAAACTGGTAAAACAGTTGGTATCTTACTTGATACAAAAGGTCCAGAAATCCGTACTCACGACTTCGTAGACGGACAAGCTGAGCTTGTAACAGGTGCAGAAGTAGTTCTTTCTACTGAGCAAGTATTAGGTACTGCAGAGAAGTTCTCTGTATCTTATGCTGGTCTTTATGACGATGTAGACCCAGGTTCTCGCATTCTAATCGATGACGGTCTTATCGAACTAGAAGTAATCGAAAAAGCTGATGGAAACATCCGTACAAAAGTTCTTAACAGCGGAACTGTAAAAAATAAAAAAGGTGTTAACGTACCAAACGTAAGCATTAAGCTTCCTGGTATCACTGAAAAAGACGTAAAAGATATCATCTTCGGTATCGAGCAAAAAGTTGATTTCATCGCAGCTTCATTCGTACGTAAAGCGTCTGACGTATTAGAAATCCGTGAATTATTAGAAGAGCATGGCGCTCAATACATCCAAATCGTACCGAAAATCGAAAACCAAGAAGGTATCGACAACATCGATTCAATCTTAGAAGTTTCTGACGGTTTAATGGTAGCTCGTGGTGATATGGGTGTAGAAATTCCACCAGAAGAAGTACCATTAGTACAAAAACGTCTAATCAAAAAATGTAACGTGTTAGGTAAACCAGTTATTACTGCGACACAAATGTTAGACTCTATGCAACGTAACCCACGTCCAACTCGTGCTGAAGCAAGTGACGTAGCTAACGCAATCTTCGATGGTACAGATGCAATCATGCTTTCAGGTGAAACAGCTGCTGGTCAATATCCGGTAGAAGCAGTAACAATGATGGCTAACATTGCAGTACGTGTTGAAAAATCATTACAATACGAAGATATGTTCAAAAAACGTATTAAAGAGTTCACTCCAACAATTACAGATGCAATTAGCCAATCTGTTGCGCATACAGCACTTGCTCTTGATGTAGCTGCAATCGTAGCTCCAACAGAAAGTGGACATACTGCGAAAATGATCTCTAAATACCGTCCAAAATCTCCAATCGTAGCTGTAACATCTGACGAGCAAGTAGGACGTCGTCTTGCACTTGTTTGGGGTGTACAAGCATTTATGGCTGAGAAGCGCGCAGCTTCAACTGACGAAATGTTAGATACAGCAATTCAAACAGGTATGGATGCAGGTCTAATCGGCCTTGGAGATACTGTAGTAATTACTGCTGGTGTTCCAGTTGCTGAAACTGGTACAACAAACTTAATGAAAATCCACGTTGTTGGTGAAGAAGTTGCTAAAGGACAAGGAATCGGTCGTAAAGCTGCAAAAGGTAAAGTAGTTGTAGCAAAAACAGCTGCTGAAGCTGTAGCGAACGTAAACGAAGGTGATATCCTTGTTACAACAAGCACTGATAAAGATATGATTCCTGCAATCGAAAAAGCTGCTGCTTTAGTTGTAGAAGAAGGTGGCTTAACAAGCCATGCTGCTGTTGTAGGCGTATCAATCGGTATTCCTGTTATCGTTGGTGTAAACGGCGTAACAGCAACTTTAAAAAATGGCCAAGAAGTAACAGTTGATGCAGCACGCGGAATTGTTTATAATGGACATGCGGAAGTGCTATAAGTAATACGGAGAGAAGGATCGGAGTCCTTCTCTTTTTTTTACACAAAAACGAGATAGAGTTAGCTTAAAACGCCTAGAATTGCTTTTAAAAGCTGTTTGTTATGGGTTTTAATATGAAAGGGTATTATATTTCATATGATGTATATAGGCGTTGTGAGGGCGTTAAAAGTGAGTTGTGAGAGAGGTGTAGAACTATGAAGTGGTTACTATTCTTGTTTATTTTAATACCGGCGATTGAGATTACGGTCTTAATCGGATCAAGTCATGTAATAGGTTTATGGTCTACGTTCGCTATGATTGTATTTACAGGTGTAGTAGGTGTGTATTTGGCGAAAAGACAAGGATTTAAAGTGCTTGGAGAGATTCAATCTAAGTTGAATAGAGGGGAAATGCCAGGTGAGGCAGTACTAGATGGTATTTTTGTATTTGTAGGAGGTATTCTCTTAGTGCTTCCTGGTTATGTGACAGATGTGCTAGGGTTTATCTGCGTGATCCCTATTACGAGAGCTTTATTGAAGCCGCTTGTTATGAAGTGGATGGAATGGAAGTTTAGAAAGAACTCTACTATTATCATTCAGAAGTAGCGCTTAGATTATAACGATCTAAGTGCTATTTTTTTGTCTTGTAAGAGGAGGGGAGCTTTCTGATTGAGGCTTTGCTTTACCGCACTATTTGTGGGGGGATGATGAGTGGGGATGAACAAAATGTCCGCTTATTATATTTGCTATATAATTTTCGTTTGAACTCTTGTTGTGCTTCGATTAAACGTGTGATTTTTTAGTGCTATTAATTTGGATGAATAAGATGGTGCGAAATGCAGCCAAATTAAAGTTTTGCTTTTGTATATAAAGGAGCGATTGGTGTAAAGAATTCATATAAAAGGTGGTGATTGTTAGTTGAAGCCTTATTTTATGCCATTTTGTATATTTATTCATTTACATAAAAAGTAATAAATGTAAGTAATAATTATAGATAAAATAGAATGAAAATGTATTTTTAGCTAGAATATGTGTTTTTTTTTATGCAAAAAAACAAGAGGATTATCCTGTTTCTGGGTAATGCTCTTGTTGCGTGTGAGTAGTGTGAAAAATAGGTAAAAGGAATAATCAGTGGGAATTTCCCACTGATTATAGCGTGATTTTTTGTATGAATTAGAAACTGTTATTTTGAAGGTGAACCTTTAATATATTTCCACAAGTCATGGAAGACATTAGCTTTGTGTAATGTATTAAGTAGTACTAAGGTGACTGGACCGATGATTAATCCTAAAAAGCCAAAAAGTTTAAAGCCGACAAATAGAGCGACGAGTGTTGCTAATGGATCGAGACCGATGTTAGATGAAAGTACTTTCGGTTCCATAATTTGTCTTTGGACAATCACGACGATGTATAAAATGAGAAGACCAATGGCGAATGCGGTATCGCCAGTGAAAAATACGTATATAACCCATGGAACGAAGACTGCGCCTGTTCCTAAATATGGTAGTAAATCTACAACTCCTGTAATAATCGCAATAGTAATGGCGTATGGTACGCGTAATATTAAAAGTCCGATCAGTACAATAACGGTTGTCATAGATACGAGTGTAAGTTGTGCTTTCACAAAACCGAATAAAGCTTTTTTTAAGTCGACAAAAATAGTTTTTCCGTAGCCATGTACACGATTTGGTAGTAATTTTCTTGCTTTTTGAGCAAGACGGTGCCAATCGTAACTAATGAAGAAAGTGGCTAATAAAATGAATACAAGGACAGTTAAAGTTGTTGGCAGTGCACTAATGAAATTCGTTAACCCGCTTATAATGGCGGTTAAAAGTTCTTTCATTTGTGTTGTTGCCTCTGTTCCTAAGTTTTGAATGTTTTGTGTAATTGTATAGCGCTGTGGTTCTCCAAGATGATTAAATTTAGAGATTAAATCATCGTAGAGAGGCATAATATGATTAAGTGCAAATTGCTGGGCGAATGTAACGATATCTGGAAACTTTACTGTAACAATTTGTAGTAAGTATGTTGTGGCAGATATTGCTTCAGTCACAAGATATGTAACAAGTCCAACGATAGCTCCAAATACGAGAATTAAGCTAACGAGTACTGCTAGTGCGCGAGGAAATTGTAGTTTTTGATTAAGGAAATTGACGACAGGATTAATCAAATAAGCAAATGCAAAAGCGATAATAAAAGGATAGATAAGCCCTGACATGTATAGTAATACATAGAACCCAGCTACCGTTGCTACAATGACAAATATGAGTCGCAATATCATATATAGTAAGTTTCGGTTCAAAGATGTATACCTCCCATTCCAATTTGGATTATCCTAATTCGTTCAACTTATAACGAGTGTGCCCCACTGATTAAAGTTTCACTTTACCCCGCATTAACGGGCAGTAAATCTCCTACCCGAAGTGCGGCTGGATCAAAGGAGTTAGATGGAGATAAACTGCCCGTAAAAGCCCGATTGGTTCAACTAATAATCAGTGGAAAATGCCCCACTGATTAAAGTTTCACTTTATGTTATAGTGGAATGATGGATTTTTCTTGCTTTTTCAGTATGTGAGTGACTGTGAAAGCTTGGTGTTGATGCTTCTACTATATGGTAAAAACTTCATTTTCTCTTCTTTTTATTTTACCTGTTTCTAATTAGAAAAGAAAGAAGAGACGCCTGTTTTTTAAAATGTATACATGCTTAAATTTTTATGGTGAAAGTCTCAATTTATCATTTTAAAATACATAAAAAATGAAGTGATTCATGTTGAATAGGCATCGATATATCATGTATAACGATAGGTTTAAAGGTATTTTTGTTTGGAAATGAGTTCATTATTTTCAGAAAGGAAGTGCAAACATGATTAGTCAGTCAACGTTATTTTTATTCATACTACTTATTATAGGACTTATTGCGAAAAACCAATCGCTTACTGTGGCTATTGGTGTATTATTTTTATTGAAGTTTACGTTTTTAGGAGATAAGGTCTTTCCTTATCTACAAACGAAAGGAATTAACCTAGGTGTAACGGTCATTACAATAGCGGTGCTCGTACCGATTGCGACGGGGGAAATAGGTTTTAAACAACTTGGAGAAGCGGCAAAATCTTATTATGCGTGGATTGCTTTAGCTTCAGGTGTAGCGGTCGCTTTGTTAGCGAAAGGCGGCGTACAATTGTTGACAACGGATCCTCACATTACAACTGCGCTTGTTTTTGGGACAATTATAGCGGTTGCGCTATTTAATGGGGTTGCTGTTGGTCCGTTAATTGGGGCTGGAATTGCCTATGCGGTTATGAGTATTATACAAATGTTTAAATAAGGAATTTTATAGTAATATAAAATTTTTGAATTCTTTCTGTTCACAAAAGTCAGATAATTGTTTATAATAGGATTAGAAACTTTGAAAAGTTACATAACAGCAGAGACTTTACACCAGATAAAATAAAAACAACATAAAACAATTTTATAATGATATTGTTTTATGTTGTTTTTATCATAAAACTCTTCGGAATGTATTTTCCTCACTAACTTGTTGTTTTGAGCGTGAGGATTCGGGGAGACATTCACGCTCATGCTTTCCATGTAAACAATGGACAATAAGAGGGGAACATCGCAACAAATTTGCATGATCGTGCATTTTGCTTGCCTAAAGAGTGAACGGGCGTTCATAATTCATAAGGGGAGCAAATAGATATAAGGAGCAAGGTTGGGAGAATTTTCAGGAAAAGGAGAGAATGTCATGACTGTTATTCGAGGTTTAGAAGGGGTAGTAGCAACAACATCATCTGTGAGCTCTATTATTGATGATACATTAACTTATGTTGGGTATAATATTGATGATTTAGCTGAGAATGCTACGTTTGAAGAAGTAGTGTACTTATTATGGCACCGCAAGCTTCCTAATGAAAAAGAACTAGCGGAATTTAATGAAATTGTATCTGAATACTATAAAGTTCCAGGTGAGATTTTAACATATTTGAAACAAGTAGATTTAAAAATTGCACATCCGATGTCTGTTTTACGAACTGCAATTTCCATGCTATCATTATACGATGAGAGCGCTGAAATTATGGATGAAAAGTCCAATTATTTGAAAGCGGTTAAATTACAGGCTCAAGTGGGAACTTTAGTTGCTGCTTACGCGAGAATCCGTAAAGGTTTAGATATTGTTGAGCCAAGAAAAGATTTATCATTAGCTGCAAACTTCTTGTACATGTTAAATGATCGCGAGCCAAATGAAGTTGAAATTGAAGCTTTTGATAAGGCACTTGTACTTCATGCAGATCATGAGTTAAACGCTTCTACATTTACTGCACGTGTTTGCGTAGCTACACTGTCAGATGTATATTCTGGTATTACAGCAGCAATCGGTGCATTAAAAGGTCCTCTTCACGGTGGGGCAAATGAAAATGTAATGAAGATGTTAACTGAAATTGGCGAAGAAGAAAATGTAGAGTCATATATTCATAATGCTCTTCAAAATAAAGTGAAAATCATGGGCTTTGGCCACCGTGTGTATGAGCAAGGTGATCCACGTGCAAAACACTTACGTGAAATGTCTAAGAGATTATGCGTGCTTTTAGGAGAAGAGAAATGGTATAATATGTCTATCAGAATTGAAGACATTGTAACAAAAGAAAAAGGTCTTCCACCAAATGTTGATTTCTATTCAGCTTCTGTATACCATTGTTTAGGAATTGACCATGACTTATTTACACCTATTTTTGCAATTAGCCGTATGTCAGGCTGGTTAGCTCATATTCTAGAACAATATGAAAACAACCGTTTAATTCGTCCGCGTGCTGATTATAATGGACCAACGCATCAAGTGTATGTTCCAATTGCACAACGATAAGCGAATAACACTATTTTGATAGTGAAAATACGCTTTCAAAAGTCTGATTTTTTCGGAAAGATGTAATGATTAGAATATTTTAATTTGACTAACGGTTTGAACTGAGGGGTTATTCCCTCGGTTTCATACATATGAAATTTCAAACATGGGGGTTATCACATTGACGACAGGTGAAAAAATTACTGTAACTAATGGTGTTATGAATGTACCAAACAATCCGATTATTCCATTTATCGAGGGAGATGGAATTGGTCCTGATATTTGGGCAGCTGCATCTCGCGTACTAGAAGCAGCAGTTGAAAAAGCTTATGATGGTGAGAAGAAAATCGTTTGGAAAGAAGTGCTTGCAGGGGAAAAAGCATTCAACCAAACAGGCGAGTGGTTACCAGAAGAAACTTTAAACTTAATTCGTGAATATTTAATCGCGATTAAAGGTCCACTTACAACTCCAGTTGGCGGTGGTATTCGTTCTCTAAACGTAGCACTTCGTCAAGAATTAGATTTATATGTATGTCTACGTCCAGTTCGTTATTTTGAAGGTGTTCCTTCACCTGTAAAACGTCCGGAAGATACTGATATGGTTATTTTCCGTGAAAATACAGAAGACATTTATGCTGGAATTGAATATGCACAAGGATCTCCAGAAGCAGAAAAAGTTCTTGCTTTCTTAAAAGAAGCAATGGGTGTTAATAAAATCCGCTTCCCAGAAACATCTGGTATTGGTATTAAGCCGATTTCAGAAGAAGGGACAAAGCGTCTTGTTCGTGCTGCAATTCAATATGCAATTAACGAAAAACGCTCTTCTGTTACATTAGTTCATAAAGGAAACATTATGAAATTTACAGAAGGTGCTTTCAAAAACTGGGGTTACGAAGTAGCGGAACAAGAATTCGGCGACAAAGTATTTACTTGGGCTGAATACGATCGTATCGTTGAAAAAGATGGTAAAGATGCAGCGAATAAAGCGATGGCAGACGCTGAAGTGGCTGGAAAAATCATCGTAAAAGATTCTATTGCAGACATCTTCTTACAACAAATTTTAACTCGTCCACGTGAGTTCGATGTTGTTGCAACAATGAACTTAAATGGTGACTATATTTCTGATGCACTTGCTGCACAAGTAGGTGGAATTGGTATTGCACCTGGTGCAAACATTAACTATGTGACTGGACATGCTATCTTTGAAGCTACACACGGTACAGCTCCAAAATATGCAGGTTTAGATAAAGTAAACCCATCTTCAGTTCTTCTTTCAGGTGTATTATTATTAGAACACTTAGGATGGAATGAAGCAGCGAAATTAGTAACAGATTCAGTTGAGAAAACAATTGCATCAAAAGTAGTAACATATGACTTCGCTCGCCTAATGGAAGGCGCAACAGAAGTGAAGTGTTCTGAGTTTGCTAATGAGCTTATTAAAAACATGGATGTAGCGATAATCAAAAACGCATAATTAAAGCGGGGGGTAAATTATGACAATCAAACGCAAGAAAGTTTCAGTCATCGGTGCAGGATTTACAGGAGCAACAACGGCATTCTTATTAGCACAAAAAGAACTTGCAGATGTTGTATTAGTGGACATTCCACAACTGGAAAATCCAACAAAAGGGAAAGCGTTAGATATGTTAGAAGCGAGCCCAGTACAAGGTTTTGATGCTAACATTATTGGAACATCTGATTACGCAGATACTGCTGATTCTGACGTTGTCGTTATTACAGCAGGTATTGCACGTAAGCCTGGTATGAGCCGTGATGACTTAGTAGCAACGAACTCTAAAATTATGAAAAGTATTACGCGCGACATTGCAAAACATTCACCAAATGCAATTATTGTTGTGTTAACAAATCCAGTTGATGCAATGACATATTCTGTATTTAAAGAAGCAGGATTCCCGAAAGAGCGTGTAATTGGCCAATCGGGCGTATTAGATACAGCTCGTTTCCGTACATTCATCGCACAAGAATTAAATCTTTCTGTGAAAGACATTACAGGATTTGTTCTTGGTGGACACGGTGACGACATGGTACCTCTTGTGCGTTATTCTTATGCAGGCGGTATTCCGTTAGAAACGTTAATTCCGAAAGAGCGTTTAGAAGCAATCGTAGAACGTACACGTAAAGGTGGCGGTGAGATTGTAGGCTTATTAGGAAACGGTAGTGCATATTACGCACCAGCAGCTTCTTTAGTTGAAATGACAGAAGCAATCTTAAAAGATCAACGCCGTGTATTACCAGCTATTGCGTACCTTGAAGGTGAGTATGGTTATAGTGACCTTTACTTAGGGGTACCAGTAATTCTAGGTGGTAACGGAATTGAAAAAATTATTGAATTAGAACTTCTTGCAGATGAAAAAGAAGCGTTAGATCGCTCTGTAGAATCTGTACGTAACGTAATGAAAGTTCTTGTTTAATAATTGAATAGTAGTGAAAAAGATTCGGGATTCCGAATCTTTTTCTACTATTTACCGAATTGTTTTTTTGAAATAATATGAAAACGCTATCATTTGTAGTATCCTATAATGAAACTATAGATTTATACTATACATTGCCCTCATCATAGTAAATTTCGGATAAGGTATCGCTTTTAGTAGGATAATAAGGTGAAAAAATCGGAGGGGGTTGTAACATGTTAAAGAAAAAAGTTCAAATTGGTCGTAAAATGGATGAAATTACAGTAGGAGAGAAATTATCTATCACTGAAAAAATTGAGGATAAAGATTTGTTATTGTACTTAGGGTTAACGAATGATGCCAATCCATTATATATTCAGCATGATTACGCATCCCAAACTCCGTATGAAAAGCCGATTGTACCAAGCATTATGCTAACGGGAATGATTACAACGGCGGTTACGAAATATTTACCGGGTCCAGGAAGTCATATTACGAGAAAGGACCTTACGTTCGTGAAGCATGTTCACCATTATGAAACGTTACAAATCCACTTTGAAGTTGTGGCTGTTTCTGAGGAGGAACATACAATTGATATGCTTGTATCTGCTCATGATGAAAAAGGAGAAACTGTTGTAAAAGGTTCATTAACAGTCACGCCGCCTTTTAAATCTGTTTCCATTATGGAAAAAGCATTAGATAATTTTTAAAAGATGAAAATATGAATAGCGCTAGCATACCTTGAATAAGGATGCTAGCGCTATTTTTAGTTGAAAAATCCTTCTTTGAACCCTTCAGCAAATTCTGAGCACCCCGTTTTAATCGTATCCCAGCTCGGTACGTTAAAAGTAAGGAAACATGTTACTACTAAAGTTAAAATAGGTAGTAATAGTCGCATAATAGACCCCTTTTTATATTCAGATTATTGGATTAACAATATTTACTATATTATAATTTAATAATTTAAGTCAATGGAAGGAGTGATTCTTTAAGATGAGGTGGAAAGGAGAAAACGTTATCTTTGAAACGGTAAGAGAAGCTGAAGTGTGGGCAGACGGGGTTGCGAATGAAATGTACGGGAGAGTATTTGATGGATATGAAACACCGGATTATAAAATAGCGTATGCTCTTTCGTTTTTCCTAGCACAAAATCAAGATTTTATAGTTCATACGGAAGTGAGCTTTAAAGAAGAGAGAGTAATCTATAAAGTTTGGCAAAATCCTGTATAGTTGCAGGTGAATCGTAATTACTTCTATTTTCTCAATTCTACACAAACGATCTCCATGAATAGACAATTATATTGAGAGGGACCTTGTTTTCTAGTATGATGAGAATAACGGGGAAAATACTAGGATGAAGAAGGTTTCAAGTCTATAACTTGGAGGAAAAGAATGAACAATCGTATTTTAGTAGTTGATGATGAGGAATTTATCTTAACTTTAATCGAATTTAATTTACAACAAGCTGGGTTTGAAGTTATAACAGCGATGGATGGAGAAATGGCGCTTCAAAAAGCGACAACAGAACGCCCAGATTTAATTATATTAGATTTAATGCTTCCGAAAATGGATGGTATGGAAGTGTGTAAAGAATTACGATTGCAGCGCGTTATGACGCCGATTTTAATGTTAACGGCAAAAGATGATGAGTTTGATAAGGTGCTAGGCCTTGAACTTGGGGCAGATGATTATATGACGAAGCCATTTAGTCCAAGGGAAGTTGTTGCTCGTGTGAAGGCGATTTTGCGCCGCACGAAATTACAACAAGAAGAACAAGTTGCAGAAGCGCCAGATGAAGATAGCATCACAATTGCAGAACTTAAAATTTTACCGGAGTTTTATGAGGCTTATTTCCAAGGAAGAAAGCTTGAATTAACACCAAAAGAATTTGAACTACTTGTGTATCTTGCGAAAAATAAAAGTCGCGTGTTGACGCGTGATCAATTATTAAGTGCTGTATGGAATTACGATTTTGCTGGTGATACACGAATTGTTGATGTTCATATTAGCCATTTGCGCGATAAAATTGAACAAAATACGAAAAAACCGACGTACATTAAAACGATACGTGGTTTAGGATATAAATTAGAGGAGCCAAAAGGGAATGAATAAATTTCGTTCCAGGCTTCTTTTTACATTTGTTTCTCTTATTGTATTTATTTTAGTTGGACTAGGTTTATTGCTAGAAACTGTGTTTGAAAACTACTATATAGATCATGCTAAAGAGAGAATGGTAAAAGAGACGGAGTATGTTGCGGCGTTAGCAGAAGAGCAAGGTTTTGATAATGTCTTAAAAAATCCATACGTATTTGAAAAGTTAGAAGAAAAAATACCAGCTTCTATCGTATTTGTGGATGAAAAAAAGAAAGTTCAATATAGAAAAGGACAAGAATTGGCATTTAGTCCAGAGACGATTAAAGAACTTACTTCGGAATTGGCAAAACAACGAAGTAAAGTGATTACGAAAGAGACAGATCGAAAGAATGAATTTTATCATGCGGTGTTCGTTCAAGATGTAGAAGGAAAACAAGGATACGTTTTGGTGAAAAGTACAATCGATCCTTTAAAAGACGTACATCAAAAAACGTGGGGATTATTAATTATCGGATTTGTTATTGCTTGTCTCGTAGTTGTATTTTTAGGTATGAAAATTACAGGGCAATATATTAGGCCGATTGAATCGGTTACAAAAGTTGCAATTGAATTGGCAAAGGGTAATTATAAAGCACGTGCATACGAAAGTCATTCGGATGAAACAGGAATGCTGAGTAAAGCGATTAATATTTTAGCTCGTAACTTACAAGAGATGACACTTGAACAAGAAATGCAGCAAGATCGTCTGCATACGTTAATTGAAAATATGGGAAGCGGAATGATTTTAATTGATAGCCGCGGGTATATAAACCTTGTAAACCGCTCTTATAAGGAAACTTTCCACGTAACAGATGAAGAATATTTAGATCGCTTATATTATGAATCGTTTCATCATACAGAAATTATTGAGCTTGTAGAAGAAATCTTTATGACAGAAGTGAAAGTGCGTAAACAAATGTTATTGCCACTTGGAATTGAGCGGAAGCATTTCGAAGTATATGGAGCGCCGATTATCGGGACAAACCATGAATGGAAAGGGATTGTTCTCGTATTCCATGACATAACAGAGTTAAAGAAATTAGAACAAATGAGAAAAGACTTTTTAGCGAATGTTTCTCATGAATTAAAGACACCGATTACTTCTATTAAAGGTTTTTCAGAAACACTCTTAGACGGAGCGATGGATAATAAAAAATTCTGCGAACATTTCTTGCACATTATTTTAAAAGAAAGTGAGCGCATGCAAGGATTAATTGAAGATTTATTAGATTTGTCAAAGATCGAACAACAAGGATTTAAATTAAATATGGGAACCGTTGACATGAAGGGGCTGCTTGAAGATATTCATATGGTGCTTGATAATAAAGCAGGAGAAAAAGAAATCTCTTTACAAGTGAATGTATTAAAACGTGCTTCTGTTATTGGAGATCCAAGTCGTTTGAAACAAATCTTTATTAATTTAATAAATAACGCGATCGTATATACACCGGCTGGAGGCGTTGTTTCAGTAGAGTTAGCGGAAGATAAGTATAATGCTTATATAAAAGTATCGGATACTGGAATTGGTATTAGTAAAGAGGAAATTCCGCGTATTTTTGAACGCTTTTACCGAGTGGATAAAGCGAGAAGTAGAAATACTGGTGGTACAGGCCTCGGATTATCAATTGTAAAGCATTTAGTAGAGGCGCATCACGGTACAATTACAGTGGATAGTGAAGTTGGGGAAGGGACAACATTTACAGTTGTTTTACCAAAATCAGCAACTGAAAAATAGGATGAAGGATGTTTACAATATATTAACAATGGCTTAATTAAATATTAATAAAGCTCTGTTAATATAATACATGAAAACCCCTTCATCCAAGGAGTAATTTTGGACGAGAATAGTTAAGCTGTTCTCGTCACTTCCCTTTATGCCAATATAAGTCTGTTTTATATATGAAAGAAAATAACCGTTATTTTTCTTCTCTCTATTAGTCATGTTAATATAGAGAGAGGAAAGGAACGGTTTTTTTCTGTGAAAAAAATCATTTCAAATTTGTATGGGGAGGTTTCAATTTTGGAAAAAAAGGTCGTATTAGTAGATGGTAATAATATCGCGTATCGTGCTTTCTTTGCACTACCGCTTTTAAATAACGACAAAGGTATACATACGAACGCAATTTACGGTTTTACAATGATGTTAATGAGGATATTAGAGGAAGAAAAGCCAACTCATATGTTAGTGGCGTTTGATGCAGGCAAAACAACCTTCCGTCATAAAACGTATAGTGAGTATAAAGGAGGACGTCAAAAGACTCCACCTGAATTATCAGAGCAGTTCCCGTTTATTCGTGAGATGCTGGATGCATTCAACGTACCGCGTTATGAATTAGAAAATTATGAAGCGGATGATATTATGGGAACGCTAGCAAAAGAAGCGAGTGAACAAGGAGCAAGTGTAAAAGTTATTTCAGGAGATAAAGATTTACTTCAACTTGTTTCTGATAACACGCTTGTATGTATTCCGCGAAAAGGGATTACGGAAGTAGATGAATATACGAAAGAAGCTTTATTTGAAAAATATAGCTTATCACCAAAGCAAATTATCGATATGAAAGGTTTAATGGGAGACCAATCAGATAATATTCCGGGTGTACCAGGAGTTGGTGAAAAAACGGCGATTAAATTGTTAACACAGTTTGGAACGGTTGAAGAAGTGTATGAAAATCTAGATCAAGTAAGCGGGAAGAAATTAAAAGAAAAACTAGAAGAAAATAAAGAACAAGCTCTTATGAGTAAAGATCTTGCGACTATTATTACAGATGCGCCGATTACAGTTCATGTGGATGATATGGCGTATAAAGGATATGAAGCAAGTGATGTGATTCCAATGTTCGAGAGTTTAGGATTTACATCTCTTTTAAATAAATTAGGCGTTACGCCAGAAGAAACAGCTCCAGCTGAATTAGATGATATTACATTTGATATTGTGGAAGAAGTTACAGAAGAAATGCTTCAGCAAGATAGTGCGCTTATCGTAGAAGTGCAAGAAGATAATTATCATAAGGCGGACATTCAAGGCTTTGGTATTCAAAATGAAAATGGTTGCTACTTTATTCAGAAGGATATTGCTCTTGCATCGGATGCATTTAAAGCATGGCTTGCAAATGGAGAAATGAGAAAGCATACATTTGATGCGAAGCGAGCAATCGTTGCACTGAAATGGAATGGGATAGATATGCAAGGGATTGACTTTGATCTATTAATCGCTGCTTATTTACTTGACCCGGCTGATACAGATAAAGATTTCCGTACTGTAGCGAAAATGAAAGAAACGCATGCTGTGAAATCAGATGAAGAAGTTTACGGAAAAGGTGCGAAGCGTGCTGTTCCAGAGTTAGAAGTAGTAGCGGAGCATGTGGCTCGTAAAGTGCATGTATTATATGATGTAAAGCAAACATTCGTTGAAGAGTTAAAGAAGAATGAGCAATATGAACTGTTTACAGAGTTAGAACTGCCACTTGCGCGTGTATTAGCTGATATGGAAGTAAAAGGTGTAAAAGTTGATACGGAGCGTCTTCGTAATATGGGAGAAGAACTCGCAGGTAGATTAAAGGAAATGGAACAGGAAATTTATAAGCTTGCGGGAACAGAATTTAATATTAATTCACCGAAGCAGCTTGGTGTAATTCTGTTTGAGAACTTAAACTTACCGGTTATTAAAAAGACGAAAACAGGTTATTCTACGTCAGCTGATGTATTAGACAAGCTTATGGATCGCCATGAAATTATTCCAAACATTTTACATTATCGTCAATTAGGGAAGCTAAATTCAACTTATATTGAAGGTTTACTGAAAGTTGTACATGAAGATTCATCTAAAATTCATACTCGCTTTAATCAAGTGTTAACGCAAACAGGTCGATTAAGTTCAACGGATCCGAACTTGCAAAATATCCCGATTCGATTAGAAGAAGGAAGAAAGATTCGTCAGGCATTTGTTCCATCAGAAGAAGGTTGGATTATGTATGCGGCTGACTATTCACAAATCGAACTGCGTGTATTAGCTCATATTGCAAATGATAAAGGGCTAGTTGAAGCATTCCAGCATGACATGGATATTCATACGAAAACAGCTATGGATGTATTTGGCGTTGAAAAAGATGAAGTCACTTCAAATATGAGACGACAAGCGAAAGCTGTTAACTTCGGAATTGTGTATGGTATTAGTGATTATGGTCTTTCACAAAACTTAGGAATTACAAGAAAAGCAGCAGCGGAATTTATTGAAAAGTATTTAGAAAGTTTCCCTGGTGTACAAGAATATATGGAGGACATCGTAAAAGATGCGAAACAAAAAGGATATGT
The DNA here is from genome assembly GCF_003217275.1 of Bacillus sp. 196mf. Lineage (NCBI taxonomy): Bacteria > Bacillati > Bacillota > Bacilli > Caryophanales > Bacillaceae > Bacillus > Bacillus sp. 196mf. Next base: position 88,286 of record NZ_QJTG01000010.1, on the reverse strand, counting down.
GGCTACATTATTAAATCGTCGCCGTTATATTCCAGAAATTACGAGTCGTAATTTCAATTTACGTAGCTTCGCTGAGCGTACAGCGATGAATACACCAATTCAAGGTACTGCAGCAGATATAATTAAAAAAGCGATGATTATTATGGCAGATCGTTTAGAAGAAGAAGGATTACAAGCGCGTCTTCTTCTGCAAGTACACGATGAATTAATATTTGAAGCACCAAAAGAAGAAATTGAAAAATTAGAGCAGCTTGTACCTGAAGTAATGGAGCATGCAATTGAACTCGCAGTTCCGCTGAAAGTTGATTATTCTTACGGTCCAACTTGGTACGACGCAAAATAAGGAAGTGATGAAATGCCTGAATTACCAGAGGTTGAAAACGTCAGACGGACACTTGAAAATCTTGTAACAGGAAAAACGATTGAAGATGTTATTGTTACTTATCCAAAAATAGTGAAACGACCGGATGATGCAGAAATCTTTAAAGAAATGCTAAAAGGCGAGAAGATTGAAAATATAAAGCGAAGAGGAAAGTTTTTGCTTCTATATGTAACAAATTATGTTATTGTTTCACATTTGCGTATGGAAGGTAAGTTTTTACTACATCAAGAGGACGAGCCGATTGATAAACATACGCACGTCCGTTTCTTATTTACAGATGGAACTGAATTACATTATAAAGATGTGAGAAAGTTTGGTACGATGCATCTCTTTAAGAAAGGTGAAGAGATGAACCAAATGCCTCTTGCTGACTTAGGTCCGGAGCCGTTTGATGCTGAAATGACACCACAGTATTTACAAGAAAGATTGCAAAAGACAAATCGTAAAATAAAAGTTGTGCTATTGGACCAGCGTCTTTTAGTAGGGCTTGGAAATATATATGTAGATGAAGTTTTATTCCGTTCTCAAATTCATCCGGAACGAGAAGCTTCGTCTTTGACAATAGAAGAAATTGAGCGAATTTATGAGGCTACCGTTACAACGCTAGGCGAAGCAGTGAAGCGTGGCGGAAGTACAATTCGAACGTATATCAACTCACAAGGGCAAATTGGTTCGTTCCAAGAACTCCTAAATGTATACGGAAAAAAAGGAGAACCGTGTGTAACTTGCGGTACGATATTAGAAAAAACAGTTGTTGGCGGAAGAGGAACGCATTACTGCCCAATTTGTCAGCCAAGAATATAGAAAAGAGATAACATCGGATAGGCATTTGTCATATACATACAGCAGAGCTATGTATAAGGGAGGAGCTTACCGATGTACCTTTATTTATCTCTTATTTTATTAGCTTTTACATTAAGCTTAGATAGCTGTAGTGTAGGGCTAACATATGGTTTAAGAAGCGTAAGAATTCCACTAAGATCAATTATAATTATCGGAATGTGTTCAGCGGCTGTTATGCTTGTTTCAATGGGAATTGGACATATGATCGCGAAAGTATTTTCACCTGTTATCGCAACGCGTATCGGTGGGCTTGTTCTTATTGGAATAGGGATTTGGGTATTGTATCAATTTTTTCGAAGTGAAAAAAAAGAAGAACCGAAGCAAGAGGAGAAGGTCTGGAAATTAGAGATTGCCTCGCTAGGGCTAGTGATTCAAATTTTACGGAAACCGACTGTAGCAGATTTTGATAAATCAGGCACCATTTCTGCAGGAGAGGCATTGCTTCTTGGTATCGCTCTTTCTGTAGACTCATTTGGTGCCGGAATTGGTGCATCTTTATTAGGGTATGCACCCGCTATGATGGCGATATTAGTTGCGATTATGAGTTCTTTGTTTTTATTTATTGGAATGAAACTTGGAACGGTTTTATCGAATATGAAGTGGTTACAAAAATTTACATTCCTGCCTGGGGTATTACTCATTATAATTGGAATTTGGAAAATGTAAGTATGGGCGTGGAACATTAGTTTCGCGCCTTTTATTATGAGGAGGCTTATTATGACAGTAGTAATTGGATTAACAGGAGGCATTGCAAGTGGAAAAAGTACAGTATCTCAAATGTTTCGTGAACTAAGCATACCGGTTATTGATGCAGATATTATTGCACGAGAAGTTGTAGAGCAAGGAAAACCAGCATATAACAAAATAGTAGAAGTATTTGGAACGGAAGTGTTACAAGAAGATGGAGAACTAGATCGTCCAAAACTGGGAAGTGTCGTTTTCTATAATGAAGAAAAACGATTGCAGTTAAATAAAATTGTTCATCCTGCAGTGCGTGAGGAAATGAATAGGCAAAAGGAGATGTACATAAAAGAAGATATGCAAGCGGTTGTGTTAGATATTCCTCTCTTATTTGAAAGCAAATTAACAAGTCTTGTTGACCGCGTTTTAGTTGTAGCAGTTAAGCCGCATACGCAATTAGAGCGTTTAATGAAACGAAATAACTTTTCAGAAGAAGAAGCAACAGCTCGTATTCAATCTCAAATGCCGTTAGAAGAAAAAGTGAAAAATGCAGATGAAGTGATAAATAATGATGGCACAATTATGGGAACGAAAACACAATTGCAGGTAATTTTAAAGAAGTGGAACATTATTGACTAAAAAATTGTGAAATTAATGAAAATGCTTAGTGACATATCTTCTTTTTGTGTTATACTATTATTGGGATTGGAGATAAATAGTATAACGCATTCAAGGGGGATAACATATTATGACTCGTGTGGCAATTAATGGATTTGGACGTATTGGGAGAATGGTATTTCGTCAAGCAATAAAAGAAAGCGCATTCGAAATTGTAGCAATCAATGCAAGCTATCCATCTGAAACGTTAGCACACTTAATTAAATATGATACAGTTCATGGCAAGTTTGACGGAACAGTAGAAGCATTTGAAGATCACTTATTAGTTGATGGAAAAATGATTCGCCTTTTAAACAACCGCGATCCAAAGGAATTGCCTTGGACAGATTTAGGTGTTGAAGTTGTAATTGAAGCAACTGGTAAATTTAATTCGAAAGAAAAAGCAATTCTTCACGTTGAAGCTGGAGCGAAAAAAGTTATTTTAACAGCGCCTGGTAAAAATGAAGATGTAACAATTGTAGTTGGTGTGAATGAAGACCAATTAGATATTACAAAACATACTGTTATTTCAAATGCATCTTGTACAACAAACTGTTTAGCGCCTGTTGTGAAGGTGTTAGATGAGCAGTTTGGAATTGAAAACGGTTTAATGACGACAGTTCACGCTTATACAAATGACCAAAAAAATATTGATAACCCACATAAAGATTTAAGAAGAGCACGTGCTTGCGGACAATCAATCATTCCGACAACGACAGGTGCTGCGAAAGCGCTAGCAAAAGTTCTTCCGCACTTAAACGGAAAACTTCATGGTATGGCACTTCGTGTACCAACACCAAACGTGTCTCTTGTTGACTTAGTAGTAGATGTAAAACGCGATGTGACAGTTGAAGCTATTAATGATGCATTCAAAACTGTTGCAAACGGTGCGTTAAAAGGTATTGTAGAATTCAGCGAAGAGCCTTTAGTATCTATCGACTTTAATACAAATACACATTCAGCTATTATCGATGGTTTATCTACAATGGTAATGGGTGATCGTAAAGTGAAAGTACTTGCTTGGTATGATAACGAGTGGGGCTACTCTCGTCGTGTTGTAGATCTTGTAACGTTAGTTGTTGAAGAGTTAGCGAAACAAGAAAATGTGCAACACATTTAAGTGAATAAGGGAGGAGAGGGCAAGGCAATATTTGCCCTCTTTTTTTATTTTTTTCTGAAAAGGAAAAAAATTATATAAGTATATTTTAAAAAGTGGACATACCACGAAACGTTGTGATTACTGCATTTGTGAATCGTTTATTTTTTTTAGGGAAAAGTAAAGAGGAAAATATGACAGAAAATCGAAAAAACTGTTGTTGCAAAATGAAAATAAACAAAGTATACTAACACTCGTAAACTTAAGAGCTGAGGTACGTAGTCACTACTTAAAGGGTTAGGACCTCTCTGGACTAACTTTCCCCCGTGGTAGTGGAGCAAGCCAAATTGCAAATTAGTTTTCAATTCGAACAGTTAGAATAAATTTACAAGGGGGAACTGTAGAATGGATACTATGGATACGATGGGTCGTCACGTGATCGCTGAACTTTGGGATTGCGATTTCGACAAGCTTAATGACATGCCGTATATTGAACAATTATTTGTGGATGCAGCACTAAGAGCTGGTGCTGAAGTGCGTGAGGTTGCTTTCCATAAATTTGCACCACAAGGTGTAAGTGGAGTAGTAATTATCTCAGAATCACATTTAACAATTCATAGCTTTCCGGAGCACGGTTACGCAAGTATTGATGTTTATACTTGTGGGGATCGTATTGATCCAAATGTTGCTGCAGAATATATTGCAGAAGGTTTAAACGCGAAAACGCGTGAGAGCATCGAGCTTCCTCGAGGCACTGGTAGCTTCGAAATTAAGCAGAGAGAAACAAAAGCTCTTTAAAAAAGAACATAATTGATTTAAAATGTAAAGAGGTGTATAATGCACCTCTTTTTTAGTTTATAAAAAAGGAAAAATATAACGTACTCGTTAGTTGAATACATTGGACTCTTGCAAATGAGGTAGTGCCCTATATACCATCTTATTTTTAAGTATGAGATGATAAAGTGATGCGCTGAAACTTAAAGTGGTAAGAGAGTTAGAATGAGTTATATAATATTGTATATATATTTTAGGTGAATTGAGTAGAGAAAAATAAAGAGTATAGTGTAAAGGAGTGAATGAATTGCGTTGTCCATCCTGTTCTCATAATGGTACAAGAGTGTTAGATTCGCGTCCGGTAGACGAGGGGCGCTCTATTCGAAGAAGAAGAGAGTGTGAAAGTTGTTTAAGTCGCTTTACGACCTTTGAAAGGGTAGAAGAGTCACCTCTTATCGTTGTTAAAAAAGAAGGCACACGAGAAGAGTTTAATAAAGAAAAGATTTTACGCGGTTTAATTAAAGCGTGTGAAAAAAGACCAGTATCTTTAAGACAATTAGAAGAAGTAACACAAAGCGTGGAACGTGAACTGCGTAATTTAGGTATATCAGAAGTGAAAAGTGATATGATTGGTGAAATTGTTATGGAAGAACTTCGCGATATTGATGATGTTGCTTATGTACGTTTTGCTTCTGTATATCGTCAATTTAAAGATTTAAATGTATTTATTGAAGAATTAAAAGATATACTGCAAAAAGAAAGAGAGTAGAAGTTGTATTTTATTCTCTTTACATACCGTAAGTAATAGGATAAGAGAGCTAGAAGCGAAAGCTAATAGCTCTTTTTCACTAAGAATTTATATAATGAAGATAGAAGGAATGAAGTAGAGGATAGATTGGATGAGAGAAAGGAAAAGCAAGAATGGAAAAACAGTCATGGATGGAGCTATTGCCGATTGATCGTTATAAAGTAAGTGCGAAAGGGCTACTGCATAATTACGACCGAAAAGTATTGACGATGTTGTATCAGCCGTTAATAGGTAGTAGAGCTTTTAGCTTATACATGACACTATGGGGGGAGCTAGAGCAAGATCGTGTATTTGGAAAAGAGAATACACATCATTCCCTTATGGTGACTATGCAAATGCAACTTCCTGAAATATATGAGGAACGAGTAAAGTTAGAGGCAATTGGGCTTTTGAAGGTATATATTAAGAAAGAAAAAGATATTCGAATGTTCATATATGAGTTGCAACCACCTTTATCTCCGAAGCAGTTTTTTGATGATATTGTTTTAAGTATCTTTTTATACAATCGATTGAGTCGGACAAAATATAATCAAGTAAAGCAATATTTCTTAGAAGAAGAATTTGATTTTGCTTCTTATGAAAATGTTACGCGCTCTTTCAATGATGTGTTTGGTTCGTTTAATCCAGGACAGCTTGAGCATGCGCAAGAAGACCTTCGTATTCCAAAAACGACAACTATGCCAAGTAACGAGAAGGGAGACGCTCCGAAAGTTTGGAATGATTTCTTTGATTTCTCTTTATTTGTAGATGGATTGTCCGCTCTTGTTCCTAAAAAGGCGATTACAGATCAAGTAAGAGACTGCGTTATAACACTTGCTTACGTGTATGGTGTAGATGTGTTATCGATGCAAAATATCGTTCTTGGTGCGGTGACGGAGATGCAAACAATTGATATGGAAAGGCTTAGAAAAGGAGCGCGCGATTGGTATCAATTTGAAAATGGTCAAGCATTACCGGTACTAAGTGAAAGAGTACAGCCTCATGCTGCACGTACGATGAAAGAGAAAGAGCCTTCATCACAAGAGGAGATGTTAATAAAGCAGCTAGAGGAAATCTCGCCAAAACAACTATTGAAAGAGATTTCTGGTGGTGCAGAGGCAACGAAAGCGGACTTGCAAATCGTTGAAGATGTCATGATTAATCAAAAATTGACACCAGGAGTTGTGAATGTACTTATTTATTACGTTATGCTACGCTCAGATATGAAACTTGCGAAAACGTATGTCGAGAAGATTGCTGGGCATTGGGCACGTAAAAAGGTCGGTACAGTAGCGGACGCGATGGCGTTAGCGAAAGAAGAGAACCGTCAATATCAAGAGTGGGCTGAGACGAAGAAAAAAGGCCGTACGGCGAAGAAAACGGTACGAAAAGAAATGGTGCCAGATTGGCTTAAGGAAGAAGAGCTGAAAGAACAAGAGAAAGAAACGGCGAAGAAAGATGTAAGTGTAGAAAAAGATGCAAGTACGCTAGAAGATGAACGAAAACGATTAGAAGAAGTGTTAAAAAAATATAAGCGTGATTAATAGAAGAGAATGAACGCTCTTTGAGGTGAGAAAATGGAGCATATTCAAAATTCATTTACAAAATTAATGGAAAATGAAAACTTTAAAAATAGATATGAAGTATTAAAGGCAGAAGTAATGGCGCACCCGCGTGTGAAAGAATTTATAGACGAACATAAAGGTGAAGTAACGACTTCTATGATTGAGCGCAGTCTTGTGAAGTTATATGAATATATTGGACAAAGTGTAGGTTGCGTGGATTGTCCGGATTTAGGTGCATGTAAAAATATGCTGCAAGGATACGAGCCAAAGCTTGTTATTCAAGGGAAGATGATTGATATTCAATACGATCGTTGCGTTAGAAAAGTAGCATATGACGAGAGAAAGAAATATGAAAAACTCGTTCAAAGTGTATATATGCCAACGGATATTTTACAGGCAACTATGGAAAACTTAGACCCTTCTGACTTAAATGCACGTATCGATGCAATTGGCGCAGCGAATGAATTTTTAAGTACATATGAACCAGGTAAAAAAGCACAAGGTTTATATTTGTACGGTAAATTTGGTGTAGGAAAAACGTACCTTTTAGGAGCAATTGCGAACGAGCTTGCTCGAAAGAAAATAAGTTCGATGCTCGTATACTTCCCGGAATTTTTACGTGAAATTAAAAGTTCGATTCAAGATAATTCGATTGGCGAAAAGATTGATGCGGTTAAACGCGTGCAAGTTTTAATGTTAGATGATATCGGGGCAGAAGCGATGTCGAGCTTTGTGCGTGATGATGTGCTTGGTGCAATCTTGCAATTCCGTATGTTAGAAAACTTACCGACGTTCTTTACGTCTAATTTTGATTTTAAACAATTGGAACATCATTTAACGTATACACAACGTGGTGAGGCTGAAGAAATGAAGGCAGCACGTATTATGGAACGAATTAAATATTTAGCGAAACCAATTCCAATTGGTGGGAAAAACCGTCGTCATAAGTAAAAGAGCAAGCTGAGAAGCTTGCTCTTTTGTATTATAGTGATATTTTCTTTTCAAATATGAGATCGAAATATTCAGGTTGTCCAGAACTGCCAATCGTAGGGGCAACAATCTGTACGAACCTCCAGTCATCTCTAGCATGTTCTTGAATAATTTCTTGGTAGTCTTCAGCTAGTTTTGAGCGAGTGAGCCCCCAATGAAATTCGACTTTTACGAATTTATATTCAAACATTCAGATACCTCCCTTTAGTAATAAGTAAAGTATACAATAAAAAAATTCATAGTAGCTTGTATCATTTTTTTCTCCCTCCCTTAATATATATAAAATTAGCAAGCCATATTGAGTGGATTTTCTAACGATAGGAAATGTAATTCTACTAAGAGTGAACTTCACGCGGGACGGACTCTTATAGGATTTGTAACGTATAGATACAGTCCTTTAGAGCAGGGATAAAAGGGGGGACAAAAGTGATTGAAATTTGCTTCGAAGAAAAAAATGATGCTATGCACGTATATAGACAATTGCTGAAAAGAGCGGAAGTATTATATAAGGAAACGAGTGTGTATTTACAGGAACAAAAAGTGGTGATTCACATACCAGTACGTGAATCAAATTATATTGAAAAGATCTTATTGCCGGTAATGGTGTATTTTATTGTGAATGTGAAACAAAATGAGTGGATTTATACGATCTTAAAAGAAAAGTTTTTTTATGAAGAACAAGAAGAGTGTCATCAAATATTGCACATGGCACATGAGATTTTAAAGGGAAGAAGAAAAGGGGTAGCTCAGGATTTAACGCGTAACGCATTTGAGTCATATATTAAGTCTTCTTTAAATAATTGGCTTTGTGATCCGCTCTCATTCTCGTTTTCATCATATATCCGTTTTCGTCTTCGTACATATAGGGAAATGGTGGCTAAACTTGCGGAAGTGGCAATTGATGAATATAAGATGGAGCAAGAATACCAAATGTTCATTGAGACGCTTCGGCAACAAGTAAGTAGCCGTAAATCACGCTTGTCCTGCGTGCATCTTATTTTTGATGAAAGCTTTATCTTTTATGATGATAAAGGTAGACGTTTAAAACAGGAGAAGTTGGTCCAATATATAGATGAGGAATTGTTAAAGCAAAATGATGTATATATTGATACGAAAGTAATTGCGCCGCTTCTTTCTATTTCGCCCAAAAAGATTTATTTATATACGAAAGAACAAGACCATAATATGATTATTACTTTGCGAAATGTGTTTCAAGAACGGGTCCAATTACATGGATTACATGATTTTGAGCGCAATGTGAAAAATTTAAAAAATAAAGGTAACGCCCTTGATTTTCTAAGTTTTTGAGCATATAATTACCTACATAAATGAAATATATCGAAATGTTATGATGAGGACATGAGTAGTTTTCTACGATTTTCAGAGAGGGAAGCCTTAGGGTGTGAGCTTCCTAGTACGGGATTATTACTTACCACCTCTAAACTTTAGCAGTGAACGGTTTTTCTAGTAATTGCTAACGGACAACACCGTTATGTTGAACTTGAGCAATTAACAATTATGTTAATTGGAACAAGGGTGGAACCACGAATTCAACACTCGTCCCTTTTTACGGGATGAGTGTTTTTTATTTTGAGAAAAAGAGGAGTGACCAGTGATGGCAGATGTAGTTAAAATTACTTTCCCTGATGGAGCTGTGAAGGAGTTTCCAAAAGGCGTAACAACTGAAGAAATCGCAGCTTCTATTAGCCCAGGCTTAAAGAAAAAAGCTGTAGCTGGAAAATTAAACGATGAGATGATCGATCTTGTTACACCAATCGAAGAAGATGGTGCAGTTTCTATTATTACATTAGATTCTGAAGATGGCTTATATATTTTACGCCATTCAACAGCCCACCTTTTAGCACAAGCGTTAAAACGTTTATATAAAGATGTTAAGCTTGAGCTTGGCATTGGTCCAGTAATTGAAAATGGCTTCTATTACGATATCGATATGGAAGAAGCAATTACAGTTGAAGACTTCAAGAAAATCGAAAAAGAAATGCAAAAAATCGTGAACGAAAACTTAGAAATCGTTCGTCATGAAGTACCACGTGCAGAAGCACTTCGTCGCTTTGAAGAAATTGGTGATGAGTTAAAATTAGATTTAATTAACGATCTTCCAGAGGATGCAGTTATTTCAATCTATGAGCAAGGCGAATTCTTCGACCTTTGCCGTGGTGTTCACCTTCCATCTACAGGGAAAATTAAAGTGTTTAAATTATTAAGCGTTGCAGGTGCTTACTGGCGCGGCGATAGCAATAATAAAATGTTACAACGTATTTACGGTACTGCATTCGTTAAGAAAGCAGAATTAGATGAGTATTTACGTATGCTTGAAGAAGCGAAAGAGCGCGATCACCGTAAATTAGGTAAAGAATTAAAACTATTTACTAATAGCCAAAAAGTAGGACAAGGTTTACCACTTTGGTTACCAAAGGGTGCAACAATTCGTCGTATTATCGAGCGTTACATCGTTGATAAAGAAGCAAGCTTAGGCTATGATCACGTATACACTCCAGTATTAGGAAGTAGAGAGTTATATGAAACTTCTGGTCACTGGAATCACTACCGTGATGGCATGTTCCCATCAATGGAAATGGATAATGAAGAATTAGTTCTTCGTCCAATGAACTGTCCTCACCATATGATGGTTTATAAAAATGATATTCACAGCTACCGTGAATTACCAATCCGTATTGCGGAACTTGGAACAATGCACCGTTATGAAATGTCAGGTGCGTTATCTGGGTTACAACGTGTACGCGGAATGACTTTAAACGATGCGCACATTTTCGTTCGTCCAGATCAAATTAAAGAAGAGTTAAAACGTGTTGTAAACTTAACTCTAGAAGTGTACAAAGATTTCGGTTTAGAGAACTACTCATTCCGTCTATCTTATCGTGATCCAGCAGATACTAAAAAGTATTATGCGGATGATGAGATGTGGGAAAAAGCACAAGGTATGTTAAAAGAAGCTATGGATGAAATGGGTCTTGATTACTATGAAGCTGAAGGTGAAGCAGCATTCTACGGTCCAAAACTTGATGTTCAAGTTCGTACTGCTCTTGGAAAAGACGAAACACTTTCAACTGTACAATTAGACTTCTTACTTCCAGAACGCTTTGAATTAACTTATGTTGGCGAAGACGGTAAGCAACATCGTCCAGTTGTAATTCACCGTGGTGTTGTATCAACTATGGAACGCTTCGTAGCCTTCTTAATTGAAGAATACAAAGGTGCATTCCCAACTTGGTTAGCTCCAGTTCAAGTACAAGTAATTCCAGTTTCTCCGCAAGTACATTTAGACTATGCGAAGAAAGTACAAGACGAATTGCGTCGTGCTGGTATCCGTGTTGAATTAGACACTCGTGAAGAGAAGATCGGTTACAAAATCCGTGAAGCACAAATGCAAAAAATTCCGTACATGCTTGTAGTAGGTGATAATGAAGTAACTGAAAACGGCGTAAACGTACGTAAATATGGTGAACAAAAATCAGAAACAATCGCATTAGATGCTTTTGTTGATATGATTAAAGTAGAAGGAAAACGATAAGAAAAAGCCGCGGTATACCGCGGCTTTTCTTTGTAATATAAAAGAGAAAAACTAGAAAAAATAACCATGTAACACTTATCATAAAAAAGTATTGCAAGTATGTTAGTTGTTTGTTACAATATTTCTTGTTGTTAGTAAAACACATCGCGTCTTCTTGACAGACGTCATGTCCTATGATAAACTCATCAAGGATAATAGAATATTGTTTTGTGGAACAAGTAGAAGCACCCGCTTCTCACCTGATGGACGCATTCGCAGTTAGCAGGTAAATGTATTTCTTACTTAAGATTTTACAAGTGTGGGTGTCGTATGCCCGCACTTTTTTTGTCGGGTTCTATGACTACAAAATATGTTCTGAGAAAACCTTGGAGGTGGCTTACTATTAGCAAGGATATGATGATTAACGAGCAAATTCGTGCACGTGAAGTACGTTTAGTTGGCGCAAATGGCGATCAACTTGGAATCAAGTCTCGTAATGACGCTTTAGACTTAGCTGCAAATCTTAATCTTGATTTAGTATTAGTTGCTCCAAATGCGAAACCGCCAGTATGCCGCATTATGGACTACGGTAAATTCCGCTTTGAGCAACAGAAGAAAGAAAAAGAGCAGCGCAAAAATCAAAAAGTAATTAGCATGAAAGAAGTTCGTTTAAGTCCAACAATTGATGAACACGACTTTAACACAAAACTTCGTAATGCTATCAAGTTTTTAGAGAAAGGCGACAAGGTTAAAGCGTCAATTCGCTTTAAAGGACGTGCCATTACTCATAAAGAAATCGGTCAACGTGTTTTAGATCGCTTCTCAGAAGCTTGTGCTGAAGTTAGTACAGTTGAATCTAAGCCTAAAATGGAAGGACGCAGTATGTTCTTAGTTTTAGCACCGAAAAACGATAAGTAATAGATAGAGGAGGAAATACCTATGCCTAAACAAAAAACTCATCGCGGCGCTGCAAAGCGTTTCAAAAAGACTGGATCAGGTAAACTGAAACGTTCTCACGCTTACACAAGCCATTTATTCGCTAACAAATCTACAAAAGCTAAACGTAAACTACGTAAAGCTGGTGTAGTAAGCGCTGGTGACTTCAAACGCATTCGTCAAATGCTTGACAACTTAAAATAAGTTCGGCTGATATATAGAACAATTAGGAGGTAATATTATGCCAAGAGTAAAAGGTGGTACAGTTACTCGTCAACGTCGTAAAAAAGTAATTAAATTAGCAAAAGGTTACTACGGTTCAAAAAATACATTATTCAAGGTTGCTAACCAACAGGTTATGAAATCTCTAATGTATGCATTCCGTGACCGCCGTCAAAAGAAACGTGACTTCCGTAAATTATGGATTACACGTATCAACGCAGCAGCTCGTATGAATGGTCTTTCTTACAGCCGCTTAATGCACGGTCTTAAAAATGCTGGCATCGAAGTTAACCGCAAGATGCTTGCTGACTTAGCTGTTCATGACGAAAAAGCTTTCGCTGAATTAGCAACAGTTGCAAAAAACAACATTAACTAATTAATTAGTTGAAACCTTAGAAGAATTTTCTTCTAAGGTTTTTTGTTTGTGTTCAGAGAGAAGTTTGAAGTTCTAAAGATTAACGGATGTGTTGTTATCGATATGACAAAATCAACATAAAAACTATAGTGATATAGAAGAATATACATATGAAGTCAGGAGAATCCTCCTGGCTTTTTTTAATTATGCACGTTTGGAAAGAAGAGTATCTTTCCTAGCCGAAACGACACTGCTATAATGGAAAGATGATATGGAACTTTCATCAGATGAACAATTTAAGAGTGATGACTGAAACGTATTTGCAAATTAAGGACAAGCTATTTTATAAAGAGGTAGATAGCTGACTTATTCATAAGAACTGAAACATAATAATGAACTTTGAGATGAAACAACATTGTTGCGTAAAATGCGATGTTGGAGGAGGACAATAGAATGGACTTACTACAACTATTTAAATTACAAAAAGAATTAGATGACCGTATTGCAAAAGAACATGACTTACAACCGAAAAAATTGTTAAAAGAAAAAATGTTAGCTCTTCTTGTAGAAATTGGTGAACTTGCAAATGAAACACGTTGTTTTAAATATTGGAGCAACAAACCAGCTTCGGAACGTGAAGTAATATTAGAAGAATACGTAGATGGTTTGCATTTTATTTTATCAATCGGAATTGATTTAGGTATTGATAAAAACTTCTTATTCTATAAATGTGCACAAACGAATAAAACACAAGTGGAAATTTTCTTAGACACATATGCGAAAGTAATTCGTTTTACAGATCAACCATCTATTACAAACTATATTGAATTATTTACGAGCTATCTTCGACTTGGACAAGCACTTGAATTTGAGCAAGAAGAGATTGAAAAAGCATATTTAGATAAAAATGAGGTAAATCATCAGCGTCAAACACAAGGATACTAATTTAATTTTTGAATATTTCAATTTAATTATTGTATAATGAATTGACTGAAGAAAAAGGAGGGTGTTGGCAATGACAAAATTAGACGCGACATTGACAATGCTAAAAGAATTAACGGATGCACGTGGTATTGCTGGTAACGAACGTGAACCACGTGAAGTAATGAAGAAATATATCGAGCCGTTTGCGGACGAACTTTCTACTGATAATTTAGGGAGTTTAGTTGCGAAAAAAGTAGGGGAAGAAAACGGTCCGAAAATTATGGTTGCAGGTCATTTAGATGAAGTTGGATTTATGATTACACAAATCGATGACAAAGGTTTCCTTCGCTTCCAAACGGTTGGTGGCTGGTGGTCACAAGTTATGCTTGCACAGCGCGTGACGATTGTAACGCGTAAAGGAGATGTAACAGGTGTAATTGGTTCAAAACCACCGCACATTTTACCTCCAGAAGCTCGTAAAAAGCCAGTTGAAATTAAAGATATGTTCATCGATATCGGTGCTTCTAGCCAAGAAGAAGCGATGGAGTGGGGCGTACGACCAGGAGATCAAGTTGTACCGTACTTTGAATTCCAAGTGATGAAGAATGAAAAAATGTTACTTGCAAAAGCGTGGGATAACCGAATCGGTTGTGCAATTGCAATTGACGTATTAAAACAACTAAAAGATGAAAAGCATCCAAACGTTGTATACGGCGTTGGAACTGTACAAGAAGAAGTTGGTCTTCGTGGCGCAAAAACATCTGCGAATTATATTAAACCAGATATCGCGTTCGCAGTAGATGTTGGTATCGCTGGAGATACACCGGGTGTAACGTCAAAAGAAGCACAAAGTAAAATGGGCGATGGACCACAAATCATTTTATATGATGCTTCTGTTATTGGACATACAGGTTTACGTGATTTCGTAGTTGATGTTGCTGATGAATTACAAATCCCTTATCAATATGATTCAGTAGCGGGCGGAGGAACGGATGCGGGTGCGATTCACATTGCTGTAAATGGTATTCCTTCTATGGCAATTACAATTGCGACGCGCTATATCCATTCTCATGCGGCAATGTTACACCGTGATGATTATGAAAATGCAGTGAAGTTAATTGTAGAAGTTATTAAACGTCTTGATAAAGAGGCTGTACATAACATTACATTTAATTAATAGAAAAAGCGAAGGAGATTCTCCTTCGCTTTTTTATGTTTTAAAAAGGCCGTTCTAATCCTGCTGCAGTATGAGCGCCTAAAATAATTAAACGAGTTAATTGCATCGCCATAAAATGCGGAGTATATATCATTCCTCTTTTTAACCATGACATAATCATTCCGATGTGAGCCCCTGTCACATAACTAATCAAAATATCACGAGGAACCATAAGATCTTCATCATCTGGTTGTGAAATAGACAAGCTTAATGTTAAATGCACTTGTATTGTTTTCATCATTTTATAAGAGTAGTTTCCGGCAGCTTTATCCCCAAGCATAACGTTATAAAAGTTTACATTTTCTGCGATATGTTCGAATAAAGCCAAAAAAGTAGGGTGAGGTGAATCAAATGTAAGTTGAAAATCTTCTTTATTTCTATTTTTCGGTTTAATTACTTCTGCTAGCTTCTCTAACATTTCTTCAATACTTTTGTCTAATAGGTCATATTTATCATGGTAATGGCTATAAAATGTAGCGCGATTTACAGGAGCGCGTTCTGCGATATGTTGCACAGTTACATTTTCAAAGCCTTTTTCGCCTACTAAAGCGACAAAAGCATCCTGAATGAGTTGTCTCGTTCGCTTTACACGTGGATCATTTGTATTTTTAATAGACATTTTTCTTCTCCTCGTTTAATTTTCTATACTTAAACAACATATTGGTATTATATTGTTGTTTAAGCGACATTTCATACGTAAATTGTCGGTTGTAGATTCAAAATAATTATTTATAATTATAAACGATAGTCCTTCAGAAATCAGCACCGCTCGCAGGTAGATAAATTTCGATTTACGCTGCAGATGGTGTGATTTTTTTGTTAAAAGGTTAATATAATTAACAATTAAACAATCTAAACAATAAGGACATAAATAGTTTAGAAAAAATTATATGCGATATAAGGAGAGGAATGCAATGAATCAGTTTCGAAGAATGGTAATTATCAACATTATCACATTAATTGTACTAGTTGGCGGCGGTATTGGCGGTTATTACTATTACAACCAAACGGAAAATTACTTAAAAACAGACAATGCAAAGATTGATGGAAAGGTAATTCCGGTTGCTTCACCAGTAGCAGGTAAACTAACTGACTGGAAAGCTGAAGTAGGAAAAAATTATAATGAGAACGATAAACTAGGTACTGTTACTGTAGCGGCAGCTAATGGAGAACAAACAGTAGATGTAACAATTCCACAAAATGCAACGGTTGTACAATCAAACGCAACAACAAATGCTTTCGTTGGAGCTGGTAGCCCGATTGCTTACGCATTCGATATGAACAATTTATGGGTAACAGCAAACATTGAAGAAACAGATGTTGATGATGTTCAAAAAGGTCAAGATGTAGATGTGTATGTAGATGCATACCCAGATACAACGTTAACAGGAAAAGTAGAACAAGTTGGCTTAACAACAGCGAATACATTCTCTATGTTGCCATCAAGCAACGCAACAGCGAACTATACGAAAGTAACACAAGTAGTACCAGTTAAAATTTCTTTAGATCATAGCAAATCAGTAAATATTGTTCCTGGCATGAATGTGACAGTTCGTATTCATAAGTAAGGGGGAGATGAGATGTCCTCAATTGTAATTGCAGGATATGCACTATTTTGTATAATCGTCTTCTTCCTTGTAAATCGTCTTTTACGAAAGAAAAAAACGAAAATGGGAGAAGAACAAGTCCCAGCCGTAAGTAAAATAGAAGTAAGTAAAGTTGAAACAGAAGAGAAAGAAATTGAACGAAAGCAAGAATCGGAAATTTCTAATGTAGTTGAGTTAGAAACAGGAAAGCAAGAAGAAGTAAAACAAGAAAAAGAAGTGCCGAAAAAACAAATGTCTATGCCTGTAGAGAATGTGAACGTAAAAGCAGTTGTAGCTGTATTAATTCTCGGTATGTTCGTTTCTATTTTAAACCAAACAATCATTAACGTTGCATTACCTCCGTTAATGAATGAATTTAATGTATCAACTTCAACAGCACAATGGTTAATTACAGGCTTCATGCTTGTAAATGGTATTTTAGTACCGATTAGTGCCTTTTTAGTTTCACGATTTACGTATCGTAAATTATTCGTAGCAGCAATGTTATTCTTCACGGTAGGATCTATCATTTGTGCTACTTCAGGAAACTTTACAATGATGATGACAGGTCGCGTAATTCAAGCAGTTGGTGCGGGTATTTTAATGCCGGTTGGTATGAATATCTTTATGACGTTATTCCCGCCTCATAAACGCGGAGCGGCGATGGGATTACTAGGTGTAGCGATGATTTTAGCGCCAGCTATCGGACCAACTGTAACAGGTTGGGTGATTGAAAACTATAGCTGGAACTTAATGTTCTATGCGATGTTTATTATTGGTTTAATTATTACGTTCCTATCTTTAAAATTCTTTACACTAGCTCAGCCAGTGTCTAAAACGAAATTAGATATATTCGGTGTGGTTAGTTCAAGTATTGGACTAGGAAGCTTATTGTACGGATTTAGTGAAGCTGGAAATAATAGTTGGACTAGTGCAGAAGTCATTATTTCACTTGTTATCGGTGTAATTGGTTTAGCGTTATTTATTTGGAGAGAGTTAACAACGGACAATAAAATGCTTGATTTACAAGTATTTAAATATCCAGTATTTACTTTTACTTTAGTAATTAACGCAATCGTTACGATGGCATTATTCGGAGGTATGTTATTGCTTCCAGTATATCTGCAAAACATTCGTGGCTTTACGCCAATTGAATCTGGTTTACTACTTCTTCCAGGATCATTAATTATGGGGATCATGGGACCAGTAGCGGGTAAATTATTCGATAAATATGGCATTCGTCCATTAGCGATAATTGGATTGGCAATTACGACGTATGCGACATATGAATTTACAACATTATCGATGGATACACCGTATAGCGTTATTATGACGGATTATATTATACGTTCAATTGGTATGTCATTCATTATGATGCCAATTATGACAGCTGGTATGAACGCGCTACCGATGAAATTAATTTCTCACGGTACAGCAACGCAAAATACGTCAAGACAAGTAGCTGGTTCAATCGGAACAGCGATTTTAATCACACTTATGACGCAACAAACGACTGCTCACGTAGCAGATTACGGCAACATGTTAACAACATCAAACCCAATTTTAGTTGATAAAGTACACGGCATGGGTCAAAGCTTAGCGGCCTTAGCTGGATCAGCTCAAGCAGGAGACGCGATGAGCACACAACTATTATATGGACAAATTTCAAAGCTATCTGCAATTAACGGTATTAACGATGCCTTCTTAATTGCAACGATACTTGCAGGGATTGCTTGGGTGTTATCGTTCTTCTTACCATCAGGCAATAAACCAAATAGAAAAGCAGGGAATTAATTTCCCTGCTTTTTTGCCTTTTTAAAGAGTGAGATATAAAAAATGATAACCAGTTACGGAGCACAGCCCTGTTATAAACAAAATTGTCCCCATAGAACAAATACTCGATATTTGCCTGCCGCTTATAATAGCTAATAGTCCAGCTAAAGAGAAGAAGCACCAATATAAAGTTCCCGAAATTGGAACCATCCCCTCTAAATCTATTCCAGAACCTATACAAACAATAGGAACAACGATGAGTAATATGCTAGTGAAACCAGCTATAATGGTAAGTAATTTACGATGTTTCATGCCAGCAATAATTAAAAAAATACCAACGATAAATACGCATAACATTAAAGTAAGAGCTAAAATCATCCAAGTTAATATTCCAAACACTTCTGTATTACCTCCGATTTGTAGGTTGCTAAAAAATATTATATATAGAATGAATCACCTACAGACATGAGCTCCCAGAAGATAACACCTAATATTCCAATGGTAAAAATAATGAATCCCATATTACGTATACTTTTAATTTTGGCTTGTACTCCACTTACCCCTGCTAATAATCCAGTTAAAGAAAATAGGGTCCAGTAAAGAGCAGTTGGAATCGGGAAAATTGTATCGATATGAATCCCTACACTTAAAAGAACAAAAGGTAGTGTGACAAAGGATAGGCTAAGTAGCCCCATTAAACCAACGAGTAATTTCCGATATTTAATCCCTGTTACTATTAAAAAAATACCACCAGCAATCCCGCATAGTAAGAGAAGTGGCGTGAAAAGCATCCAAATAATACTGAACATATGTAAACTCCTTTATGTGAATTAAGTTATATTTTACTACATGAGGTTTATTTTGGATATTATTAATGAGTATATATAAATTGAAGGAAATGGGTAATAACGATACGGATTATCAAAAACGCTAACCGCAGAAGAGTTTGAAGTTATGATAAAAGAGTAAAGAGAGGTATCGCGATGATACCTCTTTTTAACTCAAGAATGCCAACATGTTATTCATAATATGAAATAACATAGCTGGAATAATGGACTTTGTTTTTTTACATAAAATGGCCATTAATAATCCCATAAAGAAAGTAATTACCATTACCCCAAGTGAGTATGTATGAGCGATACCGAAGAAGAAACTTGTTACGATGGCTGCAATCCAAAATGGAAAGCGTTCTGAGAAGAAGCGAAGTATAAAACCACGGAAAATAAGTTCTTCAAAAATGGGTGTGAGTATTGCAAAGCTGAGAAGTAATAATATTTGATATTGCTTAAAGACGTCTAAGCTTAGTGCGGAAGATTGCTGCTTTGTTGCGTCTTGGAACACATAATTTAACAAGATGTAATTGAGTATGATGTTGATAACGAAGAAAAGAAGTAAGTATACGTATGTGCGCCATTCTTTCAGTGTTTTAAAGTTAAAAGATTTTAGTAGTAATTTTTTTGCGGGTTCGAATTTAAAAATGAAGAATAACAATACAGCTAGTTGTAATACGGTACTTGCAGTATTTGCAATAGATTCATACAGGGCAACTTGTTTTTTATCTGTAAGACCTGCTGTATAAATTGTTAATGGCATTGCGAGGAACACAGTAATAAGTCCAGTTCCAAAAAAGGCGAATAAAACAGAGCTAATAAATTGTCCCCATGACATCGAGTGTTTTTGTTCATTAGAAAGCTGTGTAGCGGGTTGCATTTGTAAAATCACCTCTTTTATATTTGTATATTTAATTATAAAGTAAAATGTTTTTGAATGTAACATTTAAATATTACATATAAAGTGAAACTTTAATCATTGGGGAGGTTCATCCCCCACTGATTATCAGCCCTCACCAATCGGGCTTTTACGGGCAGTTGATTCTCCACCTAACTTCCTCGTCTTTGCTGAATTTCGAGGTGGGGGTCTTACTGCCCGTTAATGCGGGATAAAGGTTTATTTTCCATAAAATAATAAAAGAGGTATCACCCTGTAGTGATGCCTCTTTCTCATTGATAACTATGTTTTGTCTTGTTATTCAATTTTGCTTGCTCTATTTGCAATTCACGCTCTACCAATCGATCTAATTGCTGAATAGCTTTAAGTGCTTTTTCATAAGAAATCGTTCTATAATGATGAGCTCCGCCTGGTTCTTCATCTGCTTCGTCTGCCCATTTAATAATGTTTTGAAGAGATGTTCTTTCAATTTCTTGTTCTACTAAGAAAGAATCTGTATGAAGAAGAATTGCGATAGAAATTTCTTTTGCTAGTTTTGGATGTTCTCCTAATCTAATAAGCAATTTATGTGCTCTTTCAGCACCTTTAATTGCATGGATATCATTCTTTTTATATAAGTCATAGTCCCATTCGCCGCCTGTATACCACGTATGATGTCCGATATCATGAAGGAAACCGGCTTTTGTCGCAGCATCGACTGAGGCGTGATGCTTTTTGGCTAGGTGAAACGCATGGTAAGCGACAGCGATCGCGTGGACCATTCCAGAACGGTTTACGTATTTTTGTGTAATGTGATGTTTAAAAACTTGTTCAAGCGTAATACGGTGCATAAAACATTCACTCCTTTTATCTAATGATGTATACGAAGAAAAATCGATCGGTTTAAATGTATTTTGAACATTGTACTCCATCATAGTTCGTTAGTAAAGTAGAAATGTTTAGGAGAAGAAAAATTTTTTTCGTAAAAAAATCACCTTAGCTTATGCGAAGGTGATTTTCAAATTGCTTATTTTTTTAATCCTTGCTCTAGTGTTTCTAACATTTCGTGCTTTTCATTTTCATCAGCGTTTTTCCAAATGACTTCAAATAAAACGCCAAGACCTGGAAGCATTTTTTCTTCACCGCTTTGAATTGCATCGACAATTGTTTCTTGTAATTGATCTTGTGAATTACCAGATACATTCGCTAATACGGCACCGCGTAAATTAAAACTCATTGCTTTCACCTCTTCTTCAGAATTGAAACTGACGTTAGTTTTTGTTCTTTTTTATGTAAATATGTATGAAAAATAGGCTATAATGATAAGACAAGAAGAGAGGGAAATACATATTATGAAAAACATTGATTCAGTACAAAATCCGCGTGTAAAGCAGTGGAAAAAACTGCAAACGAAAAAAGAACGCGATAAAAAAGGTTTATTTTTTGTAGAAGGATTTCACTTAGTCGAGGAAGCTCTGAAGGCAGGAATTGTAACAGAACTTATCGTTTCAGATCAGACAGACCTTCCGAAAGATTGGACAGTTAATGATGTGGAAATGTATATCGTGCCTGAGGCGATTGTAAAAATACTTCGTGAAACAGAAACGACGCAAGGTGTATTTGCTGTTTGTGAGAAGCATGAGAAAGAAGTAGCTCTTACTGATGGGAAATTCCTTTTATTAGATGGCCTGCAAGACCCAGGTAATTTAGGAACAATTATTCGTACAGCTGATGCAGCTGGTATTCACGCCGTTGTGCTTGGAGAAGGTTGTGTTGATGTTTACAATAGTAAAGTACTCCGCTCTACACAAGGTTCTATTTTCCACTTGCCAATTGTAAAAGGGAACTTAGAAGAATGGGTAGACAAGTTAAAAGAAAATAACGTTCCTGTATATGGAACAGCTCTTGAAAATGGAGTTCCGTATGGTGAAGTAACTCCAGCCGGAAGTTTTGCATTAATTGTTGGAAATGAAGGGAATGGCGTACGCCAAGAAATTCTTGCAAAAACGGATCAAAACTTGTATATTCCGATTTACGGTAGGGCAGAATCATTAAATGTTGCGGTTGCAGCAGGGATTTTAACGTATTATTTGCAAAGCCCGGTTGCGAACAAATAAAAAACTTCTTATAATAAGTTGAAGTACATTATATTAAAAGTTAAATAACGAAAAACGTTGATAGAGAAGAGTAGCTTACAAAATCGCCATATAGGGAGAGAATGCCGTAGACTGAAAGCATTCTTATGGTAGACGGAAGTGAATTCACCTCTGGAGTTGACGCCAGGACCATGTATATGTAAAGGCGTTCCGGTCAGAATTGATCGTTATAACTAATGAGTGGGCAGACTTGTTCTGTCAATTTAGGGTGGTACCGCGAATTTACCTCGTCCCTTTTTGGGAGCGAGGTTTTTTTATTTTTAAAATTAGGAGGGTTCCAAAATGGAAGCACGTTTAAAAGAGCTAAAGCAAAAAGCGTTAGAGCTTATTGAAGAAGCGAAAGAGCTAAAGGGCTTAAACGACGTACGCGTAGCGTATTTAGGAAAAAAAGGTCCAATTACAGAAGTATTACGCGGCATGGGAAAATTATCAGCAGAAGAGCGTCCACGTATGGGAGCATTAGTAAATGAAGTACGTGAAGCGATTCAAACGCGTCTAGAAGACAAAATTGGTAACTTAGAAAAAGCAGTAATTGAAGCGAAATTGGCTACGGAAACAATTGATGTTACATTACCAGGTCGTCCTGTTGAAACAGGTTGTCACCATCCGTTAACAGCTGTTGTTGAACAAATTGAAGATGTATTCATCGGTATGGGTTATGAAGTAGCTGAAGGAACAGAAGTAGAAAAAGACTACTACAACTTCGAAGCACTAAACTTACCGAAAGATCACCCAGCACGTGACATGCAAGATACATTCTACATTACAGAAGAAACGTTACTACGTACACATACATCTTCTGTGCAAGCACGTACGATGGAAAATAATAAAGAAAAAGGCCCAATCAAAATTATCTGTCCTGGTAAAGTGTATCGCCGCGATGATGATGATGCGACGCATTCACATCAGTTCATGCAAATTGAAGGTCTTGTAATTGATAAAAACATTCGTATGAGTGACTTAAAAGGTACACTGCAAGTATTCGTGAAAAAGATGTTCGGTGAAGATCGTGAAATCCGTCTTCGTCCAAGTTTCTTCCCATTCACAGAGCCATCTGTAGAGATGGATATTTCTTGTATGATGTGTCATGGCAAAGGTTGCGGCACTTGTAAAGGAACTGGCTGGATTGAAATTTTAGGCGCAGGTATGGTTCACCCGAACGTACTTGAAATGGCTGGTTATGATTCAAAAGAATATCAAGGTTTCGCATTCGGTATGGGCGCAGAGCGTATCGCAATGTTGAAATACGGCGTAGATGACATTCGTCATTTCTATACAAATGATGTACGTTTCTTACAACAATTCAAACGAGCGTAAGGGAAGGAGAGGATAAATATGTTCGTATCATATCGTTGGTTACAAGAGTATGTAGATATTAAAGATGTAACAGCACAAGAACTAGCAGACAAAATCACGAAAAGTGGTATTGAAGTAGAAGGCGTTGAAGTATTAAATAAAGGTGTAAAAGGTGTTGTAGTTGGTCACGTATTAGAATGTGAAAAACACCCAGAAGCTGATAAATTAAGCAAATGCTTAATCGATATCGGTGAAGAAGAGCCAGTTCAAATTATTTGTGGAGCTGCTAATATTGCAAAAGGTTTAAAAGTACCAGTTGCAAAAGTTGGTGCTGTACTTCCTGGTAACTTCAAAATTAAAAAAGCAAAACTACGTGGTGAAGCTTCTCACGGTATGGTTTGTGCTCTTCAAGAGCTTGGCATTGATGGAAAGTTAGTTTCAAAAGAATATGCAGATGGTATCTTCATCTTCCCAAGTGACGCTGAAGTTGGTGCAGATGCACTTGAAATTTTAAACTTACACGATGAAGTACTTGAGCTTGGTTTAACACCAAACCGTGCAGATTGCTTAAACATGTTAGGTGTTGCATATGAAGTGGCTGCTATTTACGGGCGAGAAGTAAAACTTCCAGCTATCGAATTACAAGAAACAGCAGAAAAAACTTCTAATTATATTTCTGTAAATGTAGAAGCGAAAGAAGAAAACCCATTATACATTGCAAAAATGGTTAAAAACGTAAAGATTGGTCCATCACCAATGTGGATGCAAACTCGCCTTATGGCAGCTGGCATTCGTCCAATTAGCAACGTAGTTGATATTACAAACTACATTTTAATGGAATACGGTCAACCGTTACATGCATTCGATTACGATAAATTAGGTTCAAAAGAAATCGTTGTTCGTCTTGCAAAAGAAGGCGAAAAAATTGAAACGTTAGATGATCAAGAGCGTACATTACAAAGCCACCACCTTGTAATTACAAACGGAACAAAAGCTTTAGCTGTTGCTGGTGTAATGGGCGGAGCGGATTCTGAAGTTACAAATGAGACAGTAAACGTTCTAATTGAGTCTGCATACTTTGCAGGTCAAACAGTGCGTCGTACATCAAAAGACTTAGGTCTTCGTAGTGAATCAAGTGCACGTTTCGAAAAAGGAATCGACCCAACACGTACATTTGAAGCAATTCAACACGCAGCTGCTTTAATGGCGAAATATGCTGGCGGTGAAGCGCTTGAAGGTGTAGTAGAAGCTGACAACTTACAAGTACAAGAGCGTACAGTATCTGTTACTGCTGAAAAAGTAAACCGTGTATTAGGTACAAATATTTCTGCGAGTGAGATGGGTACAATGTTCACAAACTTGAAATTCCCATTCACAGAAGTAGAAGGAACATTCCATGTAAATGTACCAGCACGTCGTCCTGATATTACAATTTCCGAAGACTTAGTAGAAGAAGTGGGCCGTCTATACGGTTATGACCACATTCCAGTTACATTACCTTCTGGAACGATGACTCGTGGTAAATTAACATCAGCACAAACGAAACGTCGTAAAGTACGTCGCTTCTTAGAGGGTACTGGTTTATATGAAGCAATTACGTATTCATTAACAAGCGCTGACAAAGCGAAACAATACATGGTTGAGCCAAACGAAAAAGCACCTGTAAACCTTGCGCTTCCAATGAGCGAAGAGCGTAGCCAACTTCGTTTAAGCTTAGTGCCGCAATTGCTAGAAGCAGTTTCATACAATGTTGCTCGTAAAAACGACAGCGTTGCTTTATACGAAGTAGGTTCTATCTTCTTACCAACAGAAGCAGGAGAACTTCCGAAAGAAGAACAACACCTTGCAGGTGTTATGACAGGTCTTGCTCTTCACCATGCATGGCAAGGTGAGAAGAAAGTAGTAGACTTCTTCGTTATGAAAGGTGTACTAGAAGGACTATTCGACGTACTTGGCGTTTCAAACCAAATCACATATGCACCAGCAAAACGTGAAGGTATGCATCCAGGCCGTACAGCTGATATCGTATTAGATGGCGAAGTAATTGGTTTCATCGGTCAATTGCACCCAGAAGCAGAAAAACAATTAGATGTGAAAAATACATTCGTATTTGAACTATCTCTTGTAAAAGTATTCGGTGCAGACGCTGAAGAAACTTACTACTCATCAATTCCACGTTTCCCATCTATGACACGTGACATGGCTGTTGTGGTAACAAAAGAAACAAAAGCTGGTGAAATGAAGCAAGTCATTGCTGAAGCTGGCGGAGAACTTCTGAAAGACGTAACACTATTCGACTTATACGAAGGTGAAAAAATGGAAGAAGGCAAGAAATCACTTGCATTCTCTATGACTTACTTCGATGCAGAACGTACGTTAACAGATGAAGAAGTAACAGAAGCGCATAACCGTGTATTAACAACGGTAGAAGAGAAATTTGGTGCGGAGTTACGTAAGTAATTAGAAAATTGCCGGATTCATTCCGGCAATTTTTTTTATTGCACAATCGTCGAAAGATGTCGGTAAGTCGATATATTACAAAAATCGCTTATATATTTTCTGGCATCTTGCATCTTTCTCTCGAATGTAGTACATTAATTTTAGTTTAACAAAATGAAAGACGATGATAAGGAAAAGTAGTATATACTATAATCCAAAGCGAGTCAGGGGCGGTGAGAGCCTGATGAGGCGGTATATGTGAAGAACACCTTGGAGTTGCTAACCGAAATTGAATTTTGTATTCAAGAGTAGACTTAGACGGGAATCCGGCCTGTTACAAACCGGGAAGTATGTATTACATACGAGTTAAAGTTGGTCTTTATGACAAATTGGGTGGTACCGCGAAGTTTAACCTTTCGTCCCTTTATGGATGAAAGGTTTTTTTGTATTTAAATATATCAGCAAAGGAGAATTTTACTATGGAAAACACATTAGTAAAAAGTCTGTATAGAGATACAGAAAAGTATGCAGGTCAAACAGTACAAGTATCAGGGTGGATTCGTAACTTACGTGATTCAAAAGCATTTGGTTTCATCGAATTAAACGACGGTAGCTTCTTCAAAAGCGTTCAAATCGTTTTCGATACAGAATTAGAGAACTTTAAAGAAATTGCAAAGCTTCCACTTAGCTCTTCAGTGAAAGTAGAAGGTAAAGTAATTGCAACGCCTGGGGCGAAGCAACCATTTGAAATTAAAGCAGAAAAAATTGATATCGAGGGCTTATCAGATTCTGATTACCCACTTCAAAAGAAGCGTCATACGTTTGAATACTTACGTACAATCGCTCACTTACGTCCAAGAACAAATGCATTCTCTGCAACGTTCCGCGTACGTTCTATCGCAGCATTTGCGATTCACCAGTTCTTCCAAGAGCGTGGATTTGTACATGTTCACACACCAATCATCACTGGTAGTGATACAGAAGGTGCTGGCGAAATGTTCCGCGTAACAACACAAGATTTAAACAACGTACCAAAAGGTGAAGACGGACAAGTTGATGAATCAAAAGACTTCTTCGGTAAAGAAACAAACTTAACAGTAAGTGGACAGCTGAACGCTGAAGCGTATGCATTAGCATTCCGTGATGTATATACATTCGGACCTACATTCCGTGCGGAAAACTCAAACACAACTCGCCACGCTGCTGAGTTCTGGATGGTTGAGCCTGAGATTGCATTCGCTGAGTTAGGCGATGTAATGGATCTTACAGAAGATATGCTGAAATATGCAATGAAATATGTATTAGAGCATGCACCAGAAGAAATGGACTTCTTCAACAGTTTCGTTGATAAAACAGTTCTAGAGCGTATGAACAACGTGATTAACTCTGACTTCGGTCGCATCACATATACAGAAGCAATTAAAGTACTTCAAGAATCAGGTGCTGACTTCAAATACCCAGTAGAATGGGGTATTGACTTACAAACAGAGCATGAAAGATACTTATCAGAAGAGATCTTCAAACGCCCTGTATTCGTAACTGACTACCCGAAAGACATTAAAGCGTTCTACATGCGTATGAATGAAGATGGAAAAACAGTAGCTGCTACTGACCTTCTAGTTCCTGGCATCGGCGAATTAATCGGCGGAAGTCAACGTGAAGAAAGAATGGACGTTTTAGTAGACAGAATTAAAGAATTAGGTATGAACGAAGAGGACTACTGGTGGTACTTAGAACTTAGAAAATACGGCGGTACAAAACACGCTGGATTCGGTCTAGGTTTCGAGCGCTTCCTAATGTACATCACTGGTATGGCTAACATCCGTGACGTAATTCCATTCCCAAGAACTCCAGGTTCTTCTGAGTTCTAAAATGTGAAAAAAGCGAGAGGATTTCCTCTCGCTTTTTATTTTGCATAGTTTATTACCCTGTAGCAAAAAGTAACGCGAAGGGGTGAATATAAATGAGTAAAAAAGTAAAAAAAGATCATTCAAGATCGGGCCTAGGTTCTCCAGAAGTAGAAGGACAAGGAACGACGACACATGAAACAGGTTCTCATAAAGTACCTTCATCTAATAAGAAGCAGAAACGAAGCTAATATAACAAAGGAGAGTCTTAAGGGCTCTCCTTTGTTATGTGTTACATCATATTATCGTTAATTTCTTTTGTAATCTTATTTATGTCTTTGTCTAATCGATCGAAATAGAAAAACCAAAGTAAACTTATGAATACGTAATAGATGGCCATAACGCTAAGGCTATCAGATATGTTTTCGAATGTGGATTTAGTAGTGAAGAAAGTGCCCCAAACAGTAGAAATAATGAAGTAAGAAAGTGGACCTACGAGGTGTATGAAAACATATAATAATTTTTTAACTTTCACAGCGTCCATATGAATTCCCTCCTTATGTAAACAATCCTTTTCTTCTAATCATGAATTCAAATTCCTCACAGAAGTGTTGTAGCTTGTTGTGCATCGTGTTTCACGATAAATTTTCGAATCCGAAAATTTAATAGGAATGATCTACCATATCTTTCGATTAAATTTTGGAACTCCTGTTGCTCACTTAATAGTTGGATATTCTCCCTAATTTTGAATTGTCTTTCATGGGATTACCTAGTAAGATGTTTAGAATCATTTATAGAAATAGTAATAGGAATTATCTTCTTTAATTTTAATAATATGTATAATTATGTTGTGACATAATTACAAGGACAATAGTAGGGTGAAACAAAAAACAGGAGTTTGTAGGCTCCTGTTTTTGTCGATACTATTTTAATAAGCGAAACGCCTTCTCTGTATTAGCAAAATGCAGTTTCACAAACTCAGGTAATCGTTCTTTACCAAGCTTTTGAATTAATTTAGCAGCGGCGATATCAACTTGTTTACCAGCACCTTTTGGAAGTGGCATACCAGCTTTTTTACTTAGTTCGTCAAACTGTTTTACGAATGAGTAGCGAGCTAAAATAGAAGCAGCGGCTACTGCTAAATGGACGCTTTCACCTTTCGTAGCGAAATAAACATTTTCACGCTGTACCTGTTTTTGTTTTGCTAAATATTTATAGTATGTATCAGGTTGTGTGAATTGATCGATTAAGACGCCTTCAGGTTTTGTAGGTGCCATTTTAGCTAATAAGTTTGTAATAGCTTTATTGTGTAGTAAAGCTTTTAACTTACCTTGATTGTTTCCTTTATCAAATAGCTCGTTATATTTTTCATTATGAAGGACAAGAGAGCTGTAAGGAACAACGTGTAGAAGTTGTTTCGCAATGGCAGTAATTTGATCGTCATTTAAGTTTTTAGAGTCTTTTACACCAAGTTCTTTTAGCAGTGGGATTTGCTTTGCATCCACATATACAGCAACGACTGTCATCGGTCCAAAGAAATCTCCCGTACCAACTTCATCAGACCCTACAATAGACATTGTACCGATGGAAGCGGGCGGCGCATAAAGATGGGAATCGACAGATTTTTTTACAGCTGTTTTCGGTGTTTGAGAGACAGTTTGCCAACGAGAAGCTTCTGCTTCAGCGCGGCCTCCTTGGAACATTACTTTTCCAGATTTATACGCTGTAATTGTGCAAGATGGTACCTTTGCCATGAAGATTCCGCCTTGTGGAATTTTTGGGCTAAGCGAATGTTTATATTGTTGTTTCATGTCTTCAATTACTGTAGAATTTGTTTGAATTACGATAGAATTTGACATAATGGTCGCCCCTTTTTTTATATTGTTATTTTTATCATATCGGATTGTTCTTTCTGTTTCCATATTATGAAGGTTCATGGTATGATAAACTTTAGGATTCTGTACGTGATTGGAGGCCGGTGAGTTGTCACAACAAAAGGGAAAGAAAAGTCGAATTAATGTAGAAATCTATGGTCAGCAATATTCAGTTGTTGGCGATGAAAGTACAAGTCATATCCGCATGGTAGCAGCGATTGTGGATGATAAAATGCGCGAACTCAATGCCAAGAATCCTTCGCTTGACACGAGTAGACTAGCGGTATTGACGGCGGTAAACGTCATACACGATTACATAAAATTAAAAGAAGAACATGAGAAATTGAAAGAAAGTATGACAAAAAAAGGAATGGAATAACATGATTGATATTATTATCATTTTACTGCTTGTTATGGGATTTTTCCTCGGCTTACGCAGAGGGTTTATTCTGCAACTTGTAAAGTTAACAAGCTTTATTATCGCATACCTTGTTGCATACTGGTACTGTAAAGATTTAGCGCCAGCACTTGCGAAATTTATTCCGTATCCATTTGATAAAAACGTATCTGTTCCAGAATGGATTGATGCAAATAATATTGAGACAGTATTTTATCAAGCGCTTGCGTTTATCATATTGTTTATTATCACTAAAATTGCACTTTCATTACTTGGTAATTTGTTAAATATGTTTGCAGAAATACCGGTTTTAAAGCAAGTAAATGCGTTTGCGGGGGCAATCCTCGGATTTTTAGAAGTATATATTATTTTGTTTGTCTTAATTATCATTGGAAATATTCTTCCGATTGAACAAGTACAAACACCATTACAAAAATCATCAATTAGCAAAATAATTGTAGACGATACACCGATTCTATCTGAAAAGGTGAAGGAACTATGGCAGACAGGTAGCAGAGTATAACTTCTCTTTTTTCGGAAAGAGAAGTTTTTTTCTATGAAAGAAAGGCGGGGCAATGATGAAAGTAAATAAAAAACAAGTTATCAAATTATTAGAGACAATCGGGCTTTTTATGGAACTAAAGGGTGCGAATCCATTTAAAATATCTGCATTTCGTAAAGCGGCAGCAGCATTAGAAAGTGACGATCGTAGTCTTTCTGAAATTGAAGATTTCACAAAGATTCCAGGAATCGGAAAAGGAACAGCAGCCGTTATTCAAGAATATATAGAATCGGGAACATCTGAAGTATTGCAAGAACTTGAGAAAGAAGTACCAAGTAGCTTATTGCCGTTATTAAAACTACCAGGACTTGGTGGTAAAAAGGTGGCTAAGTTATATAAAGAACTTGGTGTTGTTGATATGGAATCGCTAAAAGCTGTTTGTGAGGAAAATAAAGTACAGGCTTTAGCAGGTTTCGGTAAGAAGACAGAAGAGAAAATATTAGAAGCAATCGATCAAGTAGGCTCTCGTCCAGAGCGTTTACCAATTGCGATGGTATTGCCTATTGCCGGGGAAATAGAGGAGAAATTGTCGAATATTGCTGAAGTAATTCGTTTCTCTCGCGCTGGTAGCTTACGCCGTGTTCGTGAGACAGTGAAAGATTTAGATTTTATCATTGCAACGACAGAACCAGCAGCGGTACGTGAGCATTTACTACAATTCGATAACATGATTGAAGTAATCGCGAGTGGAGATACGAAAGTTTCTGTCCGTCTTCAATATGAATATGATATTTCAATTGATTTTCGTTTAGTAAAACCAGAAGAGTTTATTACAACTCTTCACCATTTCACAGGATCAAAGGACCATAACGTAAAAATGCGTCAAATCGCAAAAGATAAAGGCGAGAAAATTAGTGAGTACGGTGTAGAGAACTTGGAAACAGGTGAAGTGAAAACATTTGAGACTGAAGAAGACTTCTTCGCTCATTTCGGTCTGCCATTTATTCCGCCAGAAGTGCGTGAAGATGGAAAAGAAATTGAATTAATTAAAGAGTATCCAAACTTAATTCAGTTTTCCGATATACAAGGTGATTTACATATGCATACAACTTGGAGTGACGGTGCTTTTTCTATTGAAGAAATGGTACAAGCGTGCCGTGCTCGTGGATACAAGTTTATGGCGATTACTGATCACTCGCAATACTTGAAAGTAGCGAATGGTTTAACGAAAGAGCGTCTTCGTGAGCAAGCGAAAGAAATTGAACGTATGAATGAAAAGTATCCAGACATTACAATTTTACGCGGAATTGAAATGGACATTTTACCAGATGCCTCGCTTGATTTTGATGATGAAGTATTAGAAGAATTAGACTATGTCATTGGAGCGATTCACTCTAGCTTCTCACAAGACCGTGAAACGATTATGAAACGTCTGCGTACTGCACTTGAGAATAAACATGTCACAATGATTGCCCATCCGACAGGACGTCTTCTCGGGCGCCGTGAGGGTTATGATGTAGATACAGATTTATTAATTGAACTCGCAAAAGAGACAAATACAGTTTTAGAATTAAATGCGAATCCGAACCGTCTAGATTTAAGCGCGAAATTATTAAAACAAGCACAAGATGCTGGTGTAAAAGTAGCGATTAATACGGATGCTCATACACTTGAAATGTTAGAAGATATGGAAACAGGTGTAGCTGCAGCACGTAAAGGTTGGATTCAAAAAGATAACGTGATTAACACATGGGATATTGAACGTTTATTAGACTATATTAAACGTAATAAGTAACACAAGGGGGACCTGCAACATGTTAGAAAGAACGTTGCGTGTATTAGAATACAATAAAGTAAAAGAACAATTACTTGAACATACAGCCTCTTCACTTGGCCGTGATAAAGTGAAGAATTTAGTGCCGAGCACTGATTTTGAAGAAATTGTAGAAATGCAAGATACAACGGATGAAGCAGCGAAAGTCATTCGTTTAAAAGGTAGTGCACCATTAGGTGGCATTACGGATATTCGCTCAAATGTGAAGCGTGCAAAGATTGGAAGTATGTTAAGCCCTAATGAACTACTTGATATTGCGAATACGATGTATGGTAGTCGTAATATGAAACGTTTCATTGAAGATATGGCTGATAACGGTGTCGAGCTTCCGATTTTAGAAACTCACGTCGCTCAAATTGTATCTTTATATGATTTAGAAAAGAAAATTACAAATTGCATCGGTGATGGCGGTGAAGTAGTCGATAGCGCGAGTGATAAACTGCGTGGTATTCGTACTCAAATTCGTACTGCGGAAAGCCGTATTCGTGAAAAGTTAGAAAATATGACGCGTTCTTCAAACGCACAAAAGATGCTGTCTGACTCGATTGTAACGATTCGTAACGAACGTTACGTAATCCCAGTAAAGCAAGAATACCGCGGCGTATATGGCGGTATTGTTCACGATCAATCTGCTTCTGGACAAACGTTATTTATTGAACCACAAGTAATTGTAGAATTAAATAATGCACTACAAGAAGCACGAGTGAAAGAAAAACAAGAAATTGAACGCATCTTATTAATGTTAACAGAAGAAGTGGCAGTAGAAGCCGATATCGTTTTATCAAACGTAGAAGTAGTTGCAAATCTTGATTTCATCTTTGCGAAAGCTTTTTATGCGAAACGAATTAAAGCAACGAAACCAATTGTAAATAACGAGCGTTATATGGATTTAAGACAAGCTCGTCATCCGCTAATCGATCCAGAAATTATTGTGCCAAATAACATTATGCTAGGTAAAGATTTCACAACAATTGTTATTACAGGACCGAATACAGGTGGTAAAACAGTTACGCTGAAAACAGTTGGTATTTGTGTATTAATGGCGCAATCTGGTCTTCACATTCCAGTAATGGATGAGTCAGAGATTTGTGTATTTAAAAATATCTTTGCTGATATCGGTGATGAGCAGTCGATTGAACAAAGCTTAAGTACGTTCTCCTCACATATGGTGAACATTGTAGATATTTTAGAAAAAGCTGATTTTGAAAGCTTAGTTTTATTTGATGAATTAGGTGCTGGAACAGACCCGCAAGAAGGTGCTGCACTAGCAATTTCGATTTTAGATGAGGTATGTAACCGCGGTGCTCGCGTTGTTGCTACGACGCATTACCCAGAATTAAAAGCGTACGGATATAACCGTGAGCAAGTTATTAATGCGAGTGTTGAGTTTGATGTAAATACATTAAGTCCAACTTATAAGTTATTAATCGGTGTACCAGGTCGCAGTAACGCCTTTGAAATTTCGAAGCGCCTTGGATTATCTGATCGCGTTATTGACCAAGCACGTAACCACATTAGTACAGATACAAATAAAATTGAAAATATGATTGCGAAGTTAGAAGAAAGCCAGAAGAACGCAGAGCGTGACTGGAACGAAGCAGAGGCACTTCGCAAACAATCTGAGAAACTTCATCGTGAGTTGCAACGTCAAATTATTGAGTTTAACGATGAGCGTGATGAAAAATTATTAAAAGCGCAAAAAGAAGGGGAAGAAAAAGTCGAAGCTGCGAAGAAAGAAGCAGAAGGTATTATTCAAGAACTTCGTCAATTGCGTAAAGCACAGCTTGTAAATGTGAAAGACCATGAGCTTATTGAAGCGAAGAGCCGTCTAGAAGGAACAGCGCCAGAGCTTGTGAAGAAACAAAAAGTAAACGTGAAAAACACTGCGCCGAAACAACAGTTACGCGCAGGTGATGAAGTAAAAGTATTAACGTTCGGTCAAAAGGGTCAATTACTTGAAAAAGTAAGTGATACAGAGTGGAGCGTACAAATCGGTATTCTGAAGATGAAAGTAAAAGAATCTAACATGGAATACATTAACACACCGAAGCAAACAGAGAAAAAAGCAGTCGCAAGTGTGAAGGGTAGAGATTACCACGTTTCATTGGAACTTGATCTTCGCGGTGAACGTTATGAAGATGCAATGATGCGCGTTGAAAAATATTTAGACGATGCCCAGCTTGCAAGTTATCCTCGTGTATCAATCATTCACGGTAAAGGAACAGGAGCGCTTCGCCAAGGTGTACAAGATTACTTGAAGAAGCATCGCGGCGTGAAGAATTACCGTTACGGTGACATGGGCGAGGGAGGCCTAGGCGTAACAGTTGTCGAATTAAAATAGCAAACAACGAAACAAAGGGGAAACCATTATATGTTTATGGACAAACTTGCAAAAGTATTGTTAGCTTGTTGTGGAATATTTTTGGTGATTGGGGTTATTTATTTAGTTGTTTTTGCGAAGTGAAAAAGCGTCAATCGTGGCATAATGATATTGCCATAGATTGACGTTTTTATTATATATGAAAAGGAATAAAACATGAAAATCAACCAATACATAAGCGAAGCAAAATCATGCTCAAGACGTGAAACAGACCGCCTTATTAAAGCTGGACGCGTGGCTATTAATGGCGAAATATGTACGCACGGTGCACTTGTGAGCGATGGTGATGTTGTAACGATTGATGGACAGGTTATTGCGAAAGAAGAGAAAGAAAAGGTGTATATCGCATTCCATAAACCAGTCGGAATTACTTGTACAGCAGCTGATCATATTGAAGATAATATTATTGATTATATCAATTACCCAGAGCGAATCTTTCCAGTTGGGCGATTAGATAAAGCATCAGAAGGACTTATTTTATTAACGAATGATGGCGCGATTGCCAATCAAATTTTACACGGTGATCACGAACACGAGAAAGAATATGTTGTCACAGTCGATAAACCTTTTACGGACTGGTTTATTGATGAGATGTCCAGCGGTGTAAAGATTAAAGATGGTATGACGAAGCCGTGCAAAGTGACGAGAGTCGATCAATCAACATTTCGTATCGTTTTAACGCAAGGAATGAACAGGCAAATTCGTAGAATGAGTCGTGCTTTCGGATTTACTGTAATAAAGCTAAAGCGAGTGCGCATTATGAATATAGAGCTAAATGAGCTTGGAGTAGGAAAATGGCGGAACATTGCAACTGAGGAATTAGAGATATTAAGAGGGCAGTTATAGGGAGGAAAAATTTTCTCCCTATATTTTTTTGTCAGAAAAAATAAAACTATTGATTTTTTAAAAAATAGCCCATATAATAAAAAACAACAAGTTTCGACAAGATATTTTATAAAAGTAATGATGAGGACATGAGTTGTATTTTACGATTCTCAGAGAGGGGAGCCTTAGGCTGTGAGCTTCCTAATACGAAAAGACAAGCTTACCACCTCTAAACTTCAAGAGTGAACTGCATACATGATGCATTGTAATTCTTGACGGATAAAACCGTTATCAATTTACACGAGCTATAAAATGAGCTTATTTTGCTATAAATTCATTTTATTAGAATAAGGGTGGAACCACGATTTCAACACTCGTCCCTTTGTTAGGGACGGGTGTTTTTTGCGTTCTTTTACGGGGAAGTATGCTTGAAAGAGGATATGTGACGGATTTAAAATCAGAATATTTTGTCAATTAATTATTTTAGGAGGTTAGTAGAAATGAAATCATCTTTAAAGTTTTCAGAGATGTTTGCAATAAGTTTAATGTTATTTGCACTGTTTTTTGGTGCAGGCAATATGATTTTTCCACCAGCGTTAGGGCAAGGTGCTGGAACGGACGTATGGATCGCGCTGTTTGGTTTTATCGTAACAGGGGTTGGACTACCTTTATTAGGAGTAATTGTTATAGCTTTAAAGGGAGATATTAATGAGCTAGCAGGACGTGTACATCCTATATTCGCACTTGTTTTTATCACTGCAATTTATTTATGTTTAGGCGTATTCGTAAGTGTGCCGCGTACAGGAACAGTAGCTTATGAGATGAGTGTTGCACCGTTTTTACCAAGTGAGATAGCTGGTCAGTCATATCCACTTGTTATCTTTACACTTATTTTCTTTGCAGTCACTTTCTATTTAGCTTTAAATCCTTCGAAATTAGTGGGGCGTATTGGTAAAGTACTAACTCCAATATTATTAGCAGTTATTGCAATTATCGTAGGTAAAGCACTTATTACACCAATTGGAGAATTTGGTGCACCGACAGAAGCGTATAGTGCTCCTCTCTTCAAAGGATTTATTGATGGATATTTAACTTTAGATGGACTTGCAGCACTTGTTTTCGGAAATGTTGTAATTCATGCGTTAAAAGAAAAAGGCATTACAAATAAAAATAGTATTGCAAAAGTAACAATCTTTGCAGGATTTATTGCAGCACTTGGTTTACTACTTGTATATTTAGCGCTTGCGTATCTTGGAGCTTCTAGTGTATCGCTTGGAATGGGCGCAAACGGAGGAATTATTTTAACAAATGTCGTGAATCATTTATTTGGTAGCTACGGAACTTTATTACTAGGGATCGCAATTACAGCAGCATGTTTAACAACTTCTGTAGGTATTGTTGCAGCTTGTGGTGATTACTTCTCTTCCTTATTACCAAAGCTTTCTTATCAAAAAGTCGTTTTCATTTTCTGTGTATTAGCATTTATGGTAGCAAACCTTGGGTTAACTCAGTTAAATGCATTAGCATTACCAATCTTAATCGCCATTTATCCAATTGGAATCGTACTTATCGTATTATCACTTGTTGAAAACTACGTTCGTCTTCCATTAGCGATGTATGTGGGCGGGATTGTAGGAGCATTTGCAATAAGTTTCTTTGATGGGTTACACAATGCAAACCTTCAAATTGCAGCGCTAGCACCTATTTTAGATAAGATTCCATTATATAGTGTAGGAATTGGTTGGTTAGTTCCAGGCATAATCGGTATAGGATTTGGTTATATAGTTTCTAAGTTTCAAAAACAGGAAATTGCTGTAGAAAAATAGAGAAAAGAGGCTTTCTATAATAGAAAGTCTCTTTTTTTGTAGAAAAAGCCACATATAGAGAAATTCAGATATTAAAAATTTTATACGTAATATAGTTGACAAAAAATTTATGAGTAGGCTAAGATTGACTTAGTTGTGGAAATATTGGAAGGGAAGTGAGGGAAAAGGGTTTTCTATAACTAAAGTGTTGTTAGGGGGAAGAGGTGAAAGAAGAGGAGAAGAGATAGTTTATTTTTTTTGATTTATATTGAGAATGATAATCAATAAAAAAGTTTTGAAATTTTTTCTCAGTTTCTATGCCTTCATATAAGGAATAGGGTGAGATATTATTTTTAACATTCAATGAGAATGATAATCAATAATACTTATATTACATAAAAGAATGCTAATTAAATAATAGGTAGAAGAGATTATTTTTTTCTTATAAATTGAGAATAATTATCATTTTCAAAAAGTGAAGTGAAAGATAACAAAGGAGGAAACAAGAAAAATGAAAAAGGTTTCTGTATTACCCGCTTTTATTATAACGTTCGTATGTATGCTAGCTTTTCTTGTAATGCCATACGGGAATGCTTCAGCAAAACTAGCTGATG
Organism: Bacillus sp. 196mf; assembly: GCF_003217275.1. Taxonomy (NCBI): domain Bacteria; kingdom Bacillati; phylum Bacillota; class Bacilli; order Caryophanales; family Bacillaceae; genus Bacillus; species Bacillus sp. 196mf. The sequence continues at coordinate 50,291 of NZ_QJTG01000010.1, read as the reverse complement.
GTACTTACGATATTAATTACGTAATTCAAAAAGCGGAAAATGATTCAGCTTCAATGGCAAATGACTATTTTGAAAAGCCAGCAAAATTAATAGTGAAAAACGGTGAGATGAGAGTACAAGTTCCGATGAATCATAGTGCTTGGATTACAGAATTTAAAGCACCAGAGAACGGGAATTTTGTTGATGCGAAAGTTGTTAGTAAAGATGAATCGGCAGATAAAAGAACAGTAGAGTTTAAAGTAGATGATTTATCCAAACCAGCAGCTGTAAAAATTCATGTTGTTGTACCAAATGCAAACTATGACCACCACTACACAATTCGTTTTGCTTTTGATGCAAATGTAAAAGCTGTAGGTGGCGATAACGGCGTAGCTGCTACAACAAAAAATAATGATCAAGCGAAAACAGATACACAAGTAAAAGAAGAGAAAACAAAAGTAGAGAGTAAGGAAACAGCTAAAGAAGCGAACAAAGAAACAAAAAATGAAAATGGAAAAGCTGAAAAAACAGATAACCCAAAAACAGGCGATGAAGCACGTATTGGATTGTTTACAGCGTTAATTCTTATTTCAGGTGCTTTCTTAATTCGTAAAGTGAAATTGAGTAAATAAATCTTTTGAAGGGTGATGAATATATGTTTAAACAATTTAAAATGATTATTGCCGTATTTGCTGTTTTATTTACGTTTATCGCAACACTAGGTTTACAAGATGCAAAGGCTGCTACAAAACTAGCTGATGGAAAATATAATATTGCTTTTACTGTATGGAAAGGCGATAAAGATGAATCGTCTAGAATGAATAGTTATTTTGAAAGCCCAGCAACATTAACAGTTAAAAATGGAAAACAATATGTTTCATTTAAAGTGAAAGATAGTGCTTCTATTAAAAGTTTCCAAGTAGAAAAAGATGGTCAATTTGTAGAAACAACCGTGTTAAGTGAAAACAAAAAAGATAATACTAGAGTTGTAGAATTTGAAGTTGCTGACTTGTCAAAAAAACTAAATGGCAAGGTGAAAATTAATATTCCAATTATTAATTATAATGCTTCGTATGATATTCGCTTTGTATTTGATGGGAACAGTATTAAATAATTTTCAAAAGGGAGAGTCGTTCCATTGAACAGGTATACAAAAATTATTGTTGCTATGTTTTTAATGATATTTACATTCGTATCAACATTACAACCACTTGCAGTTCAAGCAGCTACCAAGTTGGCTGACGGTGAATATTCAATTGGCTTCAAAGTTTTAAAAGATACATCAGATGAAGAATCGATGATGAATCAATATTCAGTAAGCCCGGGAACTTTAAAAGTGAAGGATGGGAAAAAGAAAGTATCCTTTACATTAACGAATAGTTCATGGATTACGAAGTTTGAAACAGAAAAAGCAGGTAAGCTAGTTGCGACAAATGTAATTAGTGAAGATAAAGAAAAAGACACAAGAGTAGTAGAATTTGATGTAGAAGATGTAGAGAAGGTATTAAATGCAAAAGTAAAAGTAGATATTGATTTTTTAAATTATCATCATGAGTACGACGTTCGTATTGCATTTGATCAAAATAGCATTATACCAATTCATGTAGAAAAACCAAATGAAAAAGAGGACCCAGCTAATAAGCCAGATCCAAATGAAACTACCGATCCAGGTCAGAAGCCCGACCAAAAGCTTGACCCAGATCAACAACCAAATTCTAACACAATTACAGATGGTGCGTACAGCATTCCATTTAAAGTATTAAAAGATCAAACAGATGAAGAATCTAAGATGAATACTTACATGGTAAATCCAGGAGTATTAAAAGTAGAAAACGGTAAGAAAAAAGCAATTGTAACACTAAAAAGTAGCTCATTAATTAAAAATTTCCAAACGGAAAAAGATGGCGCATTTGTTGATGCAAAAGTAGTGAGTGAGGATAAGGAAAAAGATACAAGAGTAGTAGAGTTTGAAGTAAACGATTTATCTAAAAAACTAAATACAAAAGTATTTATCGAAATGGCATCAAGAAATTATAAGCAAACGCATGATGTACAACTTTTATTTGAACAAGATAAACTTGAACAAATTAAAAATGAAGAGAAACAACCAGAAGTAGAAAAACCAGAAGTAGAAAAACCGGAAGTAGAAAAACCAGATGAAAATAAAAAACCAGATGCTGAAACAATTAAAGATGGTGAATACAGCATCAATTTTAAAGCATTAAAAGATCAAACAGACGAAATTTCAATGATGAACACATATACAAAAAGTCCAGGTGTGCTAAAAGTAAAAGATGGTAAGAAGTATGTATCATTTACGTTAACGAACAGTTCTTGGATTACAAAATTTGAATTTGAGAAAAATGGTTCGTTTGTTGATGCACATGTAATAAGTGAAGATAAAAAAGCTGATACACGCGTAGTGGAAGTAGAAGTACCAGATTTATCAAAAAAGTTAAATGCAAAAGTAAAAGTAGATATCGATTCAATGAATTATCACCATTTTTACGATATTCAATTTGCATTTGATAAAGGTAGCATTAAGCCGTTAGATAGCCAAGGCGGAAACAACAACCAAGGCGGAAACAACAACCAAGGCGGAAACGACAACCAAGGCGGAAACAACAACCAAGGCGGAAACAACAACCAAGGCGGAAACGACAACCAAGGCGGAAACGACAACCAAGGAGGAAACGACAACCAAGATAATAACACAACAATTGATCCAAAAGCTCTTAAAGATGGTGAATACAGCATTGGCTTTAAAGTGTTAAAAGATCAAACAGATGAAATCTCAATGATGAACACATACACAAAAAGCCCAGGTGTATTAAAAGTAAAAGATGGTAAGAAATACGTATCGTTTACATTAACAAATAGTACATGGATTACGAAATTTGAATTTGAGAAGAATGGTTCTTTCGTTAATGCAAAAGTGTTAAGTGAAAATAAAGAACAAAATACAAGAGTAGTAGAAGTAGAAGTAAACGATTTGTCTAAAAAATTAAATGCAAAAGTAAAAGTAGATATTGATTCAATGAATTATCACCATTTCTACGATGTTCAATTTGTATTTGATCAAGACAGTATTAAAGCTTTAGGGAACCAAGGTGGAAACGACAACCAAGGAGGAAACGACAACCAAGGCGGGAATGGAAACCAAGGTGGAAATGACAACCAAGGTGGAAATAATAACCCGAAAGTAATAGTTGATCCGAAAAATTTAGTAGATGGCCAATATGATATTACATTTAAAGTATTAAAAGATAAAACAGATGAGATTTCAAAGATGAATGACTATGTTGTAAATCCAGCGAAATTAATCGTAAAAGATGGTAAAAAATACATTGAGATGACGCTGAAAAATAGTGCGTGGATTACGAAATTCCAAACGGAAAACAAGGAACTATTCGCTGATGCGAAAGTAGTAAGCGAAGATAAAAATGCAAATACGCGAGTAGTACAGTTTGAAGTAGAAGATCTATTTAAAAAATTAAACGCAAAAGTAAAGGTAGATATCGATGAGATGAACTACCATCATTTCTACGATGTACAAATTCAATTTGATACAAATAATATCGGCGCGTTAGGAACTATTAAAGAGGAACCGAAAAATGAACCGAAAAATCCAGTGACTACACCGAAAGTAGATAATGTAAAAACAGTAGGTACTCCTGATTTTAACCGAAATGCAGATGATCAGAAGAAAAAAGAAGATACAAAAAATGATTCAAAAAAAGAGAAAAACTCAAAAACTGCAGATACAGCACAACTTGGTTTATACATGGTGTTACTGCTAGGTTCACTTGCTTTACTAGTTCGTAAATATAGAGCAGGTAGATTGTAATTTTTGGAGTCTTGATGCATGTTCGCGTGCATCAAGACTTGTTTCATATTGTATGGAAGGGAGTGGTGATTGAGAGTGAAGAAAATCGTAAGTGTACTAATGGCTATCATTTTGTTAATGAGTATAGCCGGGTGCTCATCACCAAAAAAAGAAACAGCAAAGCAGGTAAAGAGTGAGAGTAAAGAGCGCGTTGTTGCAACAACAGTGGCTGTTACTGAAATTATGGATGCGTTAGAAGTAGATTTAGTCGGCGTTCCAACAAGTTCTAAAACTTTACCGAAGCGATATAAAGGTTTACCTGAAGTTGGGAATCCAATGAGTCCAGATATGGAAAAGGTAAAGTCATTAAAGCCTTCAGAAGTGTTATCTGTGACAACACTTGAATATGAATTAAAGCCAGTTATTGATGGTGTGGGTATGAAAGCAAACTTTTTAGATTTAACGAGTTTAAAAAATATGCAAAGTTCTATTAGCGATTTAGGTAAGAAATATGGACGTGAAAAGCAGGCTGAAGCAGTAGTAACTAAGTTAGATAAAAAGGTTGCTAGCATTCAAAAGGAAGTAAAAGGAAAGAAAGAACCGACAGTGCTTATATTATTAGGTGTGCCGGGCAGTTATTTAGTAGCAACAGAGCATTCTTATATTGGAGATTTAGTGAAACAACTAGGTGGTAAAAATATTGTACAAGGTGAACAAGTAGAATATTTAGCTTCTAATACAGAGTATTTAAAGAAAGCTGATCCAGATATTATTTTACGAGCAGCTCATGGTATGCCTGATGAAGTTGTAAAAATGTTTGATAAAGAATTTAAAACAAATGACATTTGGAAATACTTTGCTGCGGTTAAAAATAACCGTGTTTACGATTTAGAAGAGCGTTTATTTGGAACGACAGGCAATTTAGCAGCAATTGAAGCGTTAGATGAATTGAAAAAAATGATGTATCCGTGATGCATTTTAATATAAAGGAAGAGCAGAATGAATAAAAAAACTTGGAGTTTCCTCATTGTTACTGCATTGCTCATTGTTATGACATCATTGTCAGCGATGAAAGGGAGTTTAGAAGTAGGTATTGTTGAACTTGTGCAAGGGATATTTACAGGTGGGAATGAAGATGTTGAAGTCATTAAAGATTTACGTTTCCCGCGTATTATTATTGCGCTGTTCACTGGAGCGGCTCTTGCTGTTTCAGGGGTGCTTTTTCAAGCTGTTATGAAGAATCCACTCGCTGATGCTGGGGTAATCGGTATATCTTCAGGAGCTAGTTTTATGACACTCGTTATTATTACATTGTTCCCGCAATTCTTTTTCTGGACACCCGTATTCGCCTTTTTAGGTGGTGCGTTTGCGTGTTATCTCGTTTATTCGTTTTCATGGAAGTCAGGGTTAAGCCCGCTTCGCATTATTTTAATTGGTATTGCCATTAATGCGATGTTTACTGGATTAAATGAATCATTCGTTACGATTTGTGGGTATTTTATTAAGAGTATTAAGCAAACGACGACTTCTAACATAACAATGAAGACGTGGGGCGATGTAGAAATAATGGTGACTTATGGAACGATTGGTCTTATTCTTGCTCTGTTCGTAGGAGCTTGGTGTAACTTATTATCGCTACAAGATAAGACTGCGAAAAACTTAGGCTTGCACGTGACGAGAGTTCGTCTTATTATTTCTGCCATTGCAGTACTCTTAGCGGCAGTATCAACAGCGATTGCAGGTGTTATTGCTTTTGTAGGATTACTAGTTCCGCATATTTCAAGACAATTAGTCGGTTCAGACCATAAAGTATTAATTCCATTTTCTGCTCTTGCAGGCGCGTTATTAATTTTGACGGCGGATACGATTGGAAGGTTAATTGTGCCACCTAACGAAATTCCAGCAGCAACAATTATGGCGGTTATTGGTGGTCCATTCTTAATATTCTTGCTTAGAAAGAGTGATAAAGTTCATGGAAATTAAAAATGTAACCTTTTCATACGATAACGTAACAAATCGTTTAAAGTCTGTTAGTAGTGAAATAGAAATTGGGAAAATTACAACAATCATCGGCCCGAATGGATGCGGGAAATCAACATTACTTAGTGTCATGTCTAGAAATCACGTTCCTAGCAGTGGAGAAGTAATAGTTGATGGGAAAGCGATTAGTGAATATAAACCGAAAGAGTTTGCTAGAAAGCTAGCAGTTGTCCATCAACAAAATGAGGCTCCAGCAGATATTACAGTGGAAAAGCTAATAAGCTTTGGGCGTATGCCATATAAAAATATTTTCTCTCCACAAACAGATGAAGATAGAGAAGCGATAGAGCGCGCACTAGTATGTACGAATTTACAAAGTAAGCGTGATAAGCCAATCTATGCTTTATCTGGTGGAGAGAGGCAGCGAGTTTGGATCGCAATGACATTAGCTCAAAATACACCAATGCTTTTCTTAGATGAACCGACAACATATTTAGATATTTACTATCAGCTAGAAATATTAGAGTTAGTGAAAGAGTTAAATGAAGTGTATGGGCTAACGATTGTAATGGTATTACATGATATTAATCAAGCCATTCGTTATAGCGACCATATTATCGTTATGAAAGATGGAGAGATCATTACGAAAGGTAATCCTAATGATGTAATAACAGAAGAAATGGTTAAAGCAATATATGGTGTAGATGTCATTGTAAAGCAGGATGAAGATACCGGATTGTACATGGTACCTATGGGAATCTAAAGGCTGAGCATAATCCGTTTTGAGGTGATAATTTGAATAGCAAGAAAGGACGGAAAAAGAATTCTTTTTTTCAACGCATACTTACAATTGCGTTTTTAGGAATCTTTTTCTATTCAATGTATGAGTTGGGCGGGATTTTCATGGATTATTATGAAAATCGTAAAGTAATGGCTGAGGCACAACATATTTATAAAAGAAGTCCAATGGAAGAAAAATCGGAAGACGGAGAGGTACGTAAACAGTTTCAGGATCTCCAGAAAATTAATCCAGAGATAGTCGGATGGATTACGATGGATGATACACAAATTAATTATCCAATCGTTCAAGCAAAAGATAATGAGTACTATTTATTTCGTAATTATAAAGGTGAAGATATGAGAGCGGGCAGCATTTTTATGGACCATCGTAATGATGTGAAATCTCGAAATCGCAATACGATTTTATATGGTCATCGTATGAAAGACGGTTCTATGTTTGGTAGTTTAAAAAAGATGTTGGACGAAGACTTTTTCATGTCCCATCGTAAATTATATTACGATACATTATTTGAAGGATACGACGTTGAAGTTTTTTCAGTATACACGACAACAACGGACTTTTATTACATTGAAACGGATTTTGAAAATGATGCAGCATATACATCGTTCTTAAAGGAAATTCAAGAAAAATCACTGTACAAAACGGATACGGAATTGACGGCTAATGATGAAATTGTAACACTTTCTACTTGTGACTATGCGCTTGATCCAGAGGCTGGAAGGCTAGTTGTACACGCAAAATTAGTAAAAAGAAATTAAAGAAAAAAGTATAGAATATGAGAAGTGATAGATAACGCTTCTCATATTCTATACTTTAAAAAAGAACTGTATTTACTGTGCTGCAGCCATTGGCATACGTACAACTTTTACATCATAGTAAGCAATTTTATTATCAAGAATATATTCTGGCATCCCGCCTTGATGTGAGTGAGCATCTTTAAATGCGGCGCTCTTTGTCCAACCTTGGAAATCTTCTTTTGCATTCCAGCGAGTGCTAATTGTTACTTCATCATAATCAACGGTATTTTGCGTTAAAAGAACTTCTAGACCTAAAAAGCCTGGCATCGTTTCAACTTTACCTACTTTATTAAAACGCTCAATTAATTTATGTCCATTTCCCTTTGTAATTTTAGCTGTATTTGTAACAATAATCATGTTTATTCCTCCTATAAATGTAGCTATATTTTCAAGAACTCATATACATTAAATGATAATGAAAATCATTATCAATGTCAATGGTAAATGTGAAATATATAATTTTTTTCTATTATTTTGGACAGTGAGAATTCCATTTCAAAACGTAGTAAATATGTGGCGGTTAAGTACGAGAATGAGCGAGTTGTACTAGCAAAGCAATAATATGGTATAGTGAAACGAGGCTGTTTTTTCAGGCTCGTTTTTTAAATGCTTCCTATAGAGAAAGCATGCAAATGGAAAGGAAGTTATTATATGCGATCAGAAGTAACTATAAAAATAAAACCGAAATTTATAAAAGAAATTAAAAGTGGATACCCACTTATTTTAAAAGATGCAATTCAAAATTTAAACGATGTTCGTGAAGAAGGGACAATCATCAAAGTAGTAGATGAGAAGAATAACTTTGTCGGAAAAGGTTATTATGGAAAACAAAATAAAGGGTACGGCTGGATTTTAACGAGAAAAGAGAGTGAACAAATTAATCAATCTTTCTTTGAAAGTAAAATCAAATCTGCCTTACATAAACGAAAACAATTTTATAAATCAAGTGATACGACAGCATTCCGTGTGGTGAATGGTGAAGGTGATGGTCTTGGCGGATTAATTATTGATTACTATGACGGCTACTACGTAGTAAGTTGGTATAGTGAAGGGATTTACACTTTCAGAGATGAGATTATAGCAGCTCTTCAAAAAGTAGCAAACTTTAAAGGCATTTATGAGAAAAAGCGTTTTGATACGAAAGGGAAATACATTGAAGGTGATGATTTCGTAGCAGGAGAGCGCGGTGAGTTCCCGCTTATCGTAAAAGAGAATGGTGTGAACTTCGCTGTATATTTAAATGACGGAGCGATGGTTGGTGTATTTTTAGATCAGCGTAACGTGCGAAAACAAATTCGTGATAAATATGCAAAGGGAAGAACAGTGTTAAATATGTTCTCTTATACAGGTGCTTTCTCTGTATTTGCAGCGCTGGGCGGAGCGAGTAAAACGACGAGTGTTGACCTTGCAAATCGTAGTTTAAGTAAAACAATTGAGCAGTTTAGTGTCAATGAAGTTGATTATGAAGCACAAGATATTATTGTAGAAGATGTATTTCTTTACTTCAAATATGCAGCGAAGAAAAAGATGAAATTTGATATGGTCGTACTTGATCCTCCAAGCTTCGCCCGATCAAAAAAATATACATTTAGTGCAGCAAAAGATTATAAAAATTTATTAAAAGAAACAATTGCTATTACAGAAAATAACGGTATTATCGTTGCTTCTACAAATTGTAGCGCATTCGATATGAAAAAGTTTAAAGGCTTTATCGATACAGCCTTTAAAGAAATGAATGGCAAATATAAAATATTAGAAGAACATTCTTTACCAGAAGATTTCCGTACCATTGATCAATTTAAAGAAGGAGACTACTTAAAAGTAGTTTTCATCGAGAAAATTAAAGGTTAATAAAGAAAAGGAGCTCGAGTTTACTTGAGCTCCTTTTCTTATTGAACGATATTTTGTACTCTACCGACTTGCCCGTCCTGCAATCGTACTTTAATGCCATGCGGATGAGAAGGGGATTTTGTTAAAATATCTTTTACAATTCCACGTGTTAATTTGCCTGTTCGTTGATCTTGTTTTAATACAATATCAACTTCAAGACCGGGCGCGATATTAGAACGTTTTTGTCCGTTCATTTACACACCTGTACGTCTACGTTGGTTGTTTGTTTTCTTCGTTTGTTGGTTTTGTAATTTTTTCGTTTCTTGGCTTTGATTTTTTGCATTTTGACCATTTCCATTTCCTTGCTTTTTCTTAGCAAGTTGTTCGCGCATTAAATCAGCTAAGCTTACTTTTTTATTCTCTGACATGATAAGTCTCCTTTATATAAAGTTAATTATGAACAATCGTAGTGAATTTCATCATATCATTGTTAAGGAAGGAAGGGAAGTTGGTTTGAAAATTCATATAATTGTTTCCAGTCTGTAGTAGTTACGATACAATTGGATTGTTAACGTTTGTAAAAAGGGGATAGACATATGTCACATCATATTTTATTAGTTGAAGATGATATCTCAATTCAAGAGATGGTGGAAAAGTATTTAATAAAAGAGGGCTTTCAAGTAACAATTGCGTCTGATGGAGAAGAAGGTGTGAACACATATTTAAAAGGTTCATTTGATTTGATTATCCTTGACATTATGATGCCAAAGCTAGATGGCTTAGAGGTTGTACGAATCATTCGTGAAAAAAGTGCAGTTCCGATTTTAATGATGTCGGCAAAAGATACAGATGTTGATAAAGCTGTTGGATTAGGACTTGGAGCAGATGATTACATTTGTAAGCCGTTTTCTATGATTGAATTGGCTGCACGTGTAAAAGCAGGTATTCGGAGGTCTACGAAATACTCGGCTACAGAAACAATAGAAAAAATGATTCAAATTGGTGATTTAACAATTGATCCAATTAATTTTACAGTTGAAAAAAACGGGAAGCCTCTCAAACTTACTTTAAAAGAATTTGAGATTTTAAAGCTATTCGTAAAGAACCAAAATCGTGTATTTACAAAAGCGCAAATATATACGTTAGTTTGGAATGAAGAGTATTACGGTGATGATAACGTTATTAATGTTCATATGAGAAGATTGCGTGAGAAAATCGAAAGTGATCCATCTAATCCAGAATATATTAAAACGTTATGGGGCATCGGCTATAAGTTGGAAGTGATGTAATATGGTCAATTTGTTAATAGGTATTATTTTTATATTGTTATGTGTTATTTATATGCAATATAGAATGAGAAAAAATAGTAGTAAAAATTTACGATACACATATGAAAAGTTAGAAAGTATTGTAAATGACAAAACAGGCGAGACGTTACTCGTTATGACAGATGATCTAGAATTGCAAAAATTATTAGTGGCAATTAATCAATTATTAGATGCAAAACAGAAAACGAATGCAGATCATGCAAAAGTAGAAATTTCGATGAGAAAAATGCTTTCAAATATTTCGCATGACTTGAAAACACCACTAACAGTTATTCTTGGATATACAGAAATGTTAAATAAGGATAAAACGATAAATAAAGAAGAACAACAAATATTACTTGAAAAAGTGCATACGAAAACACTAGAAGTGATGGAGTTAATTCATAAGTTTTTTGACTTGGCAAAATTAGAATCTGGTGACAAAGCAATTGAAATGACAAAAGTAAATATGAATGAAGTTTGCCGCGAGAAGATTTTATCTTTTTATGATTTAGTGACGACGAAAGGTTTTCAGGTTCATATTGATATACCAGAAAGAAATATATACGCACTTGGAAATGTAGAAGTATTAGGTAGGGTATTGAATAATTTAATATCAAATGCGATTACATATGGAGACGATGGAAAGGCACTTGGTATGACGTTAAGAGATGATGAAACGAGTGTGTATATAGACGTATGGGATAAAGGAAAAGGGATTGATGAATCTCATATTGATAAAGTATTTGAGCGTATGTACACACTTGAAGATTCAAGAAATAGATTGTACCAAGGAAGCGGTCTAGGATTAACGATTACGAAACGGCTTGTGGAAGCGATGGACGGAAAAATTCACCTTTCTAGTAAACCGTATGAAAAAACAATTTTTACAATTGTATTAACAAAGATGCAGTTTTAGCTTGTAGAGCAGTAGATTCTACAAGCTTTTTTTCAGCGTAAGGAATTTGTAAGAAACGGGTAAGAAAAAAGAGATTTCCGTTGTCTATTATAGAAATATAGAGTATTGCGAAAGGGGAAAGTAACATGACATATATATTAAAAACAAACCAGTTAACGAAAGTGTTTAAAGGGAAAGAAGTTATTTCCGGTGTTAACATGCATGTGAAAAAAGGAGAAATTTACGGTTTTTTAGGACCAAACGGTGCTGGTAAAACAACGATTATGAAAATGATTACAAATTTAATAAAACCGACGAGTGGTGATATTGAAATCTTCGGTGAGAAATTAACAGATACATCTTATGAAGTATTAAAAAGAATGGGGACAATTATTGAATACCCAATCTTTTATGATAAATTAACGGCGAAAGAAAACTTAGACCTGCATTGTGAATATATGGGCTACTACGATAAAAATGCAATTGACCATGCTTTACATTTAGTGAAACTACAAGGGATAGATAATAAAAAAGTAAAAGATTTTTCATTAGGAATGAAACAACGACTCGGTATTGCAAGGGCAATCGTGACAAAGCCAGAATTGCTCATTTTAGATGAACCAATTAACGGTTTAGATCCAATTGGTATTAAAGAGTTACGAGAATTATTTAAAATGCTCTGCAAAGAATACGGTATTACATTATTAGTTTCTAGTCATATTTTAGGTGAGATGGAACTAATGGCCGATACAATTGGTGTGATTCAAAATGGAAAACTAATAAAAGAAGTTTCAATGAAGAGTATTAACGGAAAGCAAACAGAGTACATTGAAATCACTGTTCCTGATGTGAAACGTGCAGCTTATATTTTAGAAGATAAACTTGGTATAAAAAACTACAAAATAATGAGTGGAACCATGATTCGTGTGTATGATACGTCAGCGTCTCAGCAGGCCATTTCAAAAGCACTTATTATGAACGATGTGGAAATTGAAAGTATTAATAAGAAACATAGTTCCTTAGAAGAATATTTCTTAAATGTAATGGATGGAGAAGGTATTCATGCTTAATGGACTGTGGCTGAACCTGGTAAGTGGATTTATCGTAATGCTAATAAGTGGAATTTTATATTATAGAAAACCAGAGCGGAAATGGTTGTTAATTCTACTAGTGATAGGAATGTTAAGCTTCGTTACTGCTGGAATTAGAATGTTAGCTGCATAAAGACAGTTATATAAAGAATGGAGGAGTGGTTTGTATGCTTAGATTAATGAAGCTCGAATGGAAGAAACATAAATTATCTAGTTACTTTAAAGGGGTAGCAATTTGTATTATAGCAATTTTCGCTGCAGTAAGCCTTATGGCATTGGGAATGAAAGCCGAGGAAGACATGCTCTTCTCTGACTTCACACAGAATATGGCTTTAGTAAATATTTTTATTAGGATAACATTCATTATTTTTAGTTCGGTCATTTTATCACGTTTAGTAATTGATGAGTATAAGAATAAAACGATACAACTATCATTTATGTATCCGCTTCAAAGGAAAATGCTAATGAGTGCGAAATTAACAATTGTTTTTTGTTTTTGTTTTGTGAGTACCATTATCGCGACTTTCATTATTAGTTTGCTTGTTTATTTTGTGAGTCCAATGATGGGACTGATTGAAACACCAGCTACGATAGGTGAAATAATAGCTATCGTTCCAGGTACTATTATAAGTGCATTTATGATATCTGGTATAAGTTTAATTCCTTTGTTTTTTGGAATGAGAAAGAAATCGACACCGACAACGATTACTTCGGCAGTAATAATTGGTATGCTGATTAGTGGTAACTTTGGACCTGGAAACGGTCAAGTAAGTATGTTTGATTTTATAGCTATCCCAATCGTGCTCTGTTTATTAGGAATTTTCATTAGTTATCTATCGTTTCGTAAAATCGACAAGATCGATGTGGCGTGAAGCAAGCTTAAAACAAAAAACGAACTGGGGTATGAATGGTGAAAAAAATAATAGTAATTGCAATATTATTCATTACAATTGCTAGTGCGGTTTTTGGTTTTAAGGTGTTTCAGGGGAAAGATTTTAAGAAAGAAAAGTCTTTTGAAATCAATAATATAAAAGAAATAGAAGTAGACAATGAAAATTGGAATCTTGAATTTAAAAGTAAAGACGCTAATAAAATAGTAATTTCCGCTCAAGGTGAACAAGTAGATAAAGAGATAGATCCTGTCAAAATAGAAAATGATGAAAATAAAATTATGATTAAACAAAAACAAAAGATGAACAGATTTTTTAATGGTTTCACGTTTAGGAAGAAAAATAGTATATCTATAGCTATTCCGAAGAAAGAAATAGATAAAATTGTAGTAAATAATAAATCGGGTGATGTGAAAATAAGAGATATAGTAGTAAAAAGCATCGTGACAAAAGGAAAATCTGGAGATGGAATGATTACAGGGTTATCGGCAGAGAAGGGTGAATTTACATCCGAAAGCGGAGATTTAATGTTAAAAGATAGTTCATTACAAGAAGTAAATATAACTTCCACTACTGGAGATAATTATGTAAAAAATGTAAAAAATGTAAAAATGTAAAAAATGAAAATATGAACATCAATTCAACATCTGGGGAAGTATTACTGAAAGATATGACAGAAGGAAAATCATTATTTGTAGAAACAGAATCAGGGGATATTGGCGTACGGTATAAAGGTGTCCCTACATCATTGAAGCTTATGGCTAAAAGTAATTCGGCTGACGTAATAGTGGATTTAAAAGGACTTAAGAAAGATAAAAATACAGACAAAATAAAAGTAGGAACGATTGGTGATGCAAAAAATGAAGCGAAGATTTTAAGTGAAACAGGAGTCATTTATATTGATTAAGTCCAAGGAGGAAGGAGGAATATCATGCTACGTCTTATGAAGTTAGAATTGAAGAAATTTAAGTTTGGATGGTATGTGAGGGGAGCAGTTATTGCAAATATTATTATACTGGCATTATTAATCTTTGTTAGTTTCATTGCACAAATAGAAGGAGATCCAGAAATAAGAGATCCGCAGATGATTTTGTTAATGGCTAGTACAGTAGTAAGAGCAACATTTATTATTTTTGGTAGTGTATTAATAGCAAGGTTAATAATTGGCGAATATAAAAATAAAACAATACTACTCATGTTTTCTTATCCCATTAACCGAAAGAAAATGATGGCTAGTAAGTTGGCTATTACAGCGATAGTAACATTTATAACAGTTATTGTATCTAACATTTTAGTAGTAGGAATCTTCTTTGGGATAGATAGTTGTTTTTCAATTCTTCCTAATTCATTCACAGTAGATCAATTGGTGCAAGAAGGAATAAAACTAGTTCCTTTAGCCATTGCAACTGCGGGGATGAGTTTAATCCCATTATATTTCGGAATGCGTAAACGTTCAGTACCAACTACAATTGTTTCATCTCTTATCGTTGTCTCAATTGCAATGAATACCAACCCAGAGTTTCCTACAGCAACTTTACTTCCCCTTCAACTAGTATTGGCGGCAATTGGAGTTGTGATTGCGTATTACGGCATTAAAAATATAGAGAAGGAAGATATAACTGTATGATAAGAATATGTGAAAAAGAGTTGGCGTTACACCAACTCTTTTTTGTATATGTACGCTTCGTTACTACTCTGTAAATTTAGAGTGTGTGCTTAAATACTTTTGCACGTCTGGAGAAATGTTAAAGTTATTAGGACTTTTATATTCGATAGTAAACTCGCCGTCGGTACTTGTTTCAAAGGAGATTGCATAGCTATTCATTTTAGCATCGTAAGAAGTATTTTTGACTTCTGCATCTAGATTAAAATATTTTGTAATATACTCTTTTGAGTCCGTAATTGCTGCTTGTTTTCCCCAAGGGGTACCATAATAGGTGAAATAAAGAGATACACTAATAACTCCAATAAGAGAAGTTAGTAAAATAGTTCCCATAGCTATTTTTTTATTTTTTGTATTCAATTTGGTTACTCCTCTTCGTAATATGTATTCATTTTACCCTATATATTCCATAAAACAACCATTTTAAAAAATAGTTTCACATGAAACAAGTTACAGAAAAAGACAAGATATGTAAACACCTTGTCTTTTTTGTCGTTACATTTTAGGAGCTTCCATTCCAGCCGCAGCCCATTCTTCTTTTGCGGGGCCATATACGCCAGGAACTGTTAAGCCAGCTTGTCGCATTAAAACCGTCATTTGTCCGCGGTGGTGATTTTGATGATTAATGAGTGTCATTAGAAATATAGAATTCGGCATAGGGCGACCAAAGAAGTCATTAATAGTAGCTAAGTCTTTATCAGTCCATTTACTTTGAAGTGTTTCAACAAAAGCCGCGTTTACTTTACGGTATTCATCTGCAATTGTTTTTGCAGAAGTTGGAACAGGATAATCTTTCAATTCTCCTTCAAACTTTAGCCCTGTGCCAGATAGTATAACAGGAATTGCCGTCACGATGTGCCAAGCAACTCTACCTAACGTCCAGTGCCCAGGTGCAATTTCTTGTGATAAAGATGCATCGGTTAATGAATCAAGCATTTTCTGAGTAGACTCTGCTTCGTATGTCCATGATTGCAAGAAGCCTTCAATTGTTTGGTACATAGTTATCCCTCCTATTTTTGTTCATAGATTAAATTCGTGAGAGATAGTATAATCCCTGTTCCATAAGAAATAATTACTTAAGCATTGCTACAATATGAAAACAATTAGAAAATATTTGTAAAAGTGTCAGGAAACGAATGTGCTCATTCGTATATATAATGAATAAAGAATTGGATAAAGAGTGGTGATAAGGGTGAAGGATATAGAAATAGTAGAAGGTCTTCGAAAACAAGATATGTTAGCATTACATACAGCAATTGATCGATATGGAGATTTAATTTATAAGGTAGTTCATAGTGTTTTAGATACGGCACAGAGTAAGGTGTTAGTGGATGAATGTGTTGACGATATTTTATTAATCGTTTGGTACAACATTAGTAGCTATGATGAAAATCGTGGGAAGTTTAGAAACTGGCTTATATCTGTCGCTAAGTTTAGAGCCATTGATTATAAACGAAAAAGTAATAAGGTTTATCAATTACAAGAGTTTCAGCAAGAAATATATGAAGATAGAAAAAATATCAATTTAACAAAAGAAGAGCGAGATTATAATTTTTACGTTTTAATTAAAGAATTGAATGAAGAAGATAAGAAAATTTTTATAAAAAGGTATTTAGATGAATATAGCGTACAAGAAATAGCGCTTGAATTCGGTATGACACGAGATACGGTATATAGTAGGCTTTCAAGAGGGAGAAAGAAATTGAAGAAGCTGCTGGGGGGGGAAAGGAATGAATAAAGAAAAGTTACTTCAGGAATTAAATAACTTACAGTATAGCGATAATTTTGTAGATGATTATAGAAATGATGAGAAAATAGATAAAAAGAAAATAGATCGTACAAAAGAAGTTGTAACAAAAACAATTTTAATGAAACGTTGTTATGAGGTTGTACAAGAAGAGTTACAGGGAAGCGAAGAGATTTTATATAGTATGCTTGCCGAAAATCATCGTGTGAAAAATTGGCAGACAGGCACAGCCATGACATTAGGGATAGGCGTTCTTGCAATGAACTTTGGTATTAATAATGTGTTAATCGTTACAAATAAACGGTTGTATGTGTTTTTTATGGATCGTTATTATAATGAAGTTGATTTAAAAGTATGTGTATTGAATGAAGTAGCTTATATGAAAACAATATTAGACCGTAAAGGTGGAAGTGAGTTTCTGCATATAAAGTATAAAAATGATAACGAATACGTATTATTGGGAAATGCTGATGATTACAGAGAGTTATTTCAAATAGTAGGTAGGTTGAAAATAGCGAATGGAATAGAATTGAGATTACAAGATAAGAAATTAAAGAGAAAGTTAACTTTAAAACGAAGTGTGTTCAATATAATCATGTATTCACTTGTTATATATATTATGTACAAAGCCTATGCTAATTTTATGCCATAATAGGAAAAGACGGCTTCACATATATGAAGCCGTCTTTTAATTAACCTTCTTCCCACTCTTCCTCATCAACCATAAGAAATAAGGCGCTCCAAGTACAGCGACGACAAGGCCAGAAGGGATTTCTTTCGGATATGCGATTGTACGTCCAAGTAAGTCAGCAACAGAAAGAAGGATTGCTCCAAATAGTGCTGAACAAACGAATAGTCTTTGATGGTTCATACCAACAACAATTCTTGCTAAGTGAGGTGCGACAAGGCCTAAAAAGGCAATTGTACCGACAGCAGCGATATTTACTGATGCAAGTAGTGTCGCTAGCACAATTAGAGCAAGACGTGTTTTATTTACTGGTTGCCCAAGTCCAGTTGCTAAATCGTCTCCCAGTACGAGAACGTCAATTTGTTTTATTAAGAAAAAGATAATTAATACAAGAATTAGAGATGGATATAGAATGATATTTTCTAAGTGATTCCACCCTCTTGCATACGTACTGCCAGATAACCATGTTAAAGCAGCGGCAACATTCAAATTGGCTCTAACGATAAAGATTTGAATAATTGCTGAGCCAAGTGCAGAAATACCAATCCCTATTAAAGCAAGAGCTGTGGGGCTAAACCCTGATTTCCATGAGAAGAAGAGGACAATTCCTACTGCAAGTAGTCCACCAATAAATGCACCAATTGGTAGGAAGAAACCAGGAAGTGCAGGAAAGACATACATAACAGTTAAAGCACCGACACCAGCTCCCGATGAAATACCAATAATAGAAGGATCGGCAAGTGGGTTTCGTAATATACCTTGGAAAACAAGCCCACTTATTGCAAGGCATGCACCAGCAATAGCGGCAACGAGCATTCTTGGTAAACGAAGATTCATCATCATATTTTTATCAAATTGTGTTAATTGACCTGATATAACATTAGTAATGCTTTCGATATAAGCGTTACTACCGATTGTAACACCAAGAGCAATCGTCACAATACAAAGTGTGATAGATATAATGATGACCTTTTTATAAGAGTAATAGCGGGAACTAGCTCCAGCTGCATTCGCACCGTTATCATTCATATATTGTTTCGACTTCATCATTCGATAAACTAAGTAAATAAGCCAAGGAGATCCAATCATTGCTGTGACTGCCCCAACAGGAAGTTCTGCACCGGTTGGATCTATTAATCTACCGACAACATCTGCTCCAAGCAATAATACTGCCCCCCATAAGAAAGAAGAGAGAAGAAGAGTAAAGTGTTGACGGTATCCGATAAGGCGCATTAAATGAGGTGCAACTAAGCCGACAAATCCAATTGGTCCAACAACAGTAACAATTACTGCTGTTAAAAAGATTGCAGCAATGAAGGCGATAAGACGTGTTATTGCTGTTTTTTCACCAAGAGAAACAGCAACATCATCACCAAGTAAGAGAATGTTGAGTTTACGAGATATAAATAGTAAAACTAGGAAAGAAATAATGATAAATGGAAAAGCAAATTGAACGCCATCCCAGTTATTTTGAATAAGAGATCCAGCTCCCCATAAAAATAAACCAGCTGTTTCATTTTCATAGAAAAGCTGCATCGTTCCGGTAAAGGCAGAGAGCATTAATGTAACGACCATACCAGCTAATGCCATTCTAAGTGGGGTTCCCTTTTTTCCACCAGAAATACGGTATACAAATAAAGCAGTAATAGCACCGCCGATAAATGTGAACAGAAGCGAATTAATTTGCAAGCCTTTCGGTAAGAAAATTGTAGCCGCTACTAGAAAGAAATATGCGCCAGAGTGAATACCCATTGTACTGGATTCAGCAAGTGGATTTTTCGTTAACGTTTGTAAAATAACCCCTGATGCAGCAAGAGCACCTCCAGCTAAAATGGCAATTACAGCTCTAGGTAATCGAAGCATGATTAAAGTTTGATGTTCTAGCGATTGGTTCGGTGAGATAAGAGCATCAATAATCATACTATAGGAAATGTTTGCTTGACCTTGTCCGATATGAATAAAGAAAAGGAGGAGCAAGAGAGCTGCTCCTCCTCCGAATACAAGACTTGCTCGAAGTGTATGTTGTAAGCTATTCATCGTGTAATCACTTCTTCGCTGTCATTACATCTGCTACTTGTGTTGCTAAAGATGTTGCAGACTCAGGACCACCGAAAATCCAAGTGTCGCCTTTTAATTTATACATTTTGTTTTCTTTTTTGAACTTTAATTCTTCCCAAGCAGGGTTGCCTTTTAGTTGCGTGTCAAAAATGTTATCTTCATCCGCTACAATGTAAATGAAGTTTGAATCTTGTACACTTTGTAATGATTCTACAGTTGTTTGTTTGAAACCATCTGGCTCAGATTTTCCTGCTTCAAAAGTATTTGTTAAACCTAATTTTTTTGTAACTTGTAAAGCTAAAGAATTGTCAGTTAAGATACGGAACGTTGGTACGTTTTTAGCAGTAAATGCTTGTGCCATTGCGATGTTTTTATCTTTTAAGTCTGCTTTCTCAATTTTTGCTTTTGCATCAGCGAATGCTTTATCCATATCAGCTAATACTTTTTTACCTTCTTCTTCTTTTCCAACTGCTTTTGCAATTTGTTTAAATGTTTCTGTCATTTCAGCAAAGTGATCGTTATTGCTTGTTGATGGATCAAACATAACTGTTGGTGCAATTTGCTCTAATTCATTTTTAATTGCTTTACCACGGAATGAAGCTGTGATAATTAAGTCTGGTTTTAAACGGCTAATTTCTTCTAAGTTTGGTTGTTGACGTGTCCCTACATCTACAACATCTTTACTTGGTTTTGTTTTTGTATTTACCCATTTATTATAATTCTTAATGTCTGCCATCCCTACTGGCTGAACACCAAGTGCTAATAAGTCTTCTGAATATACCCACTCAAGTACAACTACTTTTTTCGCTGGTTTATCTAACTTCGTTTCCCCTTCAGCGTGTTTAATTGTTATAGCTTGATTTTTATTGTCCGCTTTTGTTTCTTTTTTCTCCTCTTTTTGCTGTCCGCATCCAACAGCGAATAGAAGAACTACTATGAAAATACTGAGAATTTTCTTCATCTTCTGCCCCCAAATTAAGTGTTTTTTGTAACTGGCACCGTAAGTGAAAATGGTTATCAATTACAACAACCAAATCATACTATGAGGATAATTTAAGTGTCAATATTTTTTTAAAATTTTGACTAAAAACAATAAATTATACGGATTTTTATATGTTATAGTCGCTATTTATGAAGAATAAGCTTCTTTACTAAAAAGATTGGCGAATGTGGAAAGTTTAAATGGGAACTTGGCTGTGTACGAAAGTGTAATGTGTATGGTTAATAATCTGTGGAGATGGGGCGAAAGTACAAGCAAAAAGAGTGAGAATCGCATGTAATAATTACTAGAATGTATGGAATAAATCTGTGTTTATCCCTAATAGGTAAAGTATTTCTTTGTTATTTAGATAGATGTTTTCTAACTCGGTGATTGTACTTAAAAGATTGCATGTAAAGGAAGTGATCAACATGTCTTCATGGAGCAATAACGTAAATGGATATTGTGGGTGTAATAATCAAAATGGTGTACATGTTGATTCATGCTGTTTTAGTTGCGATGGGACAGTTCCTAAGTTTGGTCCAACCGGTCCGACGGGGGCAACAGGTGGCACAGGCCCAACGGGGGCGACAGGAGTAACAGGCGATACAGGGGCAACGGGTCCAACGGGAGCGACAGGAGCAACGGGTCCAACGGGGGCGACAGGAGTAACAGGCGACACAGGTCCAACGGGAGCGACGGGAGTAACAGGCGATACAGGGGCAACGGGTCCAACAGGAGCGACAGGAATAACAGGAGCAACAGGCCCAACGGGAGCGACAGGAATAACAGGAGCAACAGGAGCAACAGGAGCAACAGGCCCAACGGGAGCGACAGGAATAACAGGGGCAACGGGTCCAACGGGGGCGACAGGAGTAACGGGAGCAACAGGCCCAACGGGAGCGACAGGCGATACAGGTCCAACAGGAGCAACAGGCACAAGTATAACGGCAACATACGCATTTGCAAATAATACGTCGGGTACAGCAATATCGGTACTACTAGGTGGAACAAATGTCCCGCTTCCAAACAATCAGAATATTGGTCCAGGTATTACAGTGTCTGGGGGGAACACAGTATTTACGGCTGCAAATGCAGGGAATTATTATATTTCATATTCAATTAATATAACGGCTTCATTATTAGTTAGTTCACGAATTACAATTAATGGGGCACCGCTTGCTGGGACTATTAATTCTCCTGCATTAGCAACGACATCATTTAGTGCGACAATTATTACGACTCTTGCGGCGGGGAGTGCAATTAGTTTGCAATTATTTGGTTTGTTAGCTGTTGCGACATTATCAACAACTACCCCAGGAGCGGTATTAACAATTATAAGATTAAGTTAATGACAAACTCTCTTACTCTTTTAAGATTAAGAGAGTTTCTACATATAATAAGAAGTTAATGAAGTAAAGCATAGTTATACAAAAGTCAGAATATTATGATTGTAACGCTATGGTGACTATAATATAATGAAAATAACCATCATGAATGAACATTCATTTATTTTTTATGTATTTGAAGGGGGAATGAAGGTGGAAAAATCATGGTTGAAAAGTTATCCAGAGGAAATTCCGAGTACGATTTCTTATGATATTCAGCCGCTTCATAGATATGTAGAACAGATGGCTTCTCGCTACCCAGAAAAGAAAGCGCTTCATTTTTTAGGGAAGGATATTACGTTTTCGGACTTCCATGATAAGGTGAAGCGGTTTGCAAATTATCTTCAAAAACTCGGTGTGGAAAAGGGTGATCGAGTTGCTATTATGTTGCCGAATTGTCCGCAAGCTGTAATTGGTTATTACGGTACATTACTTGCGGGAGGTATCGTAGTACAAACCAATCCACTGTATACAGAAAGGGAATTAGAATATCAGCTTCATGACTCGGGAGCAAAAGTAATTCTTTGTCTCGATTTAGTGTTTCCAAGAGTAACGAATGTTCAATCTGCTACAAAAATTGAGCATATTATCGTAACTCGTATTGCAGACTTTTTACCATTCCCTAAAAATCTATTGTATCCATTTGTGCAGAAAAAACAGTCGAATTTAGTTGTGAAAGTATCAGAGAGTGAAACAATTCATCTTTGGAATTCAGTAGAAAAAGAAGTGAATACGAATGTTGAGGTGCCTTGTGATCCTGAAAATGATCTAGCTCTTTTACAGTACACAGGAGGAACAACCGGATTTCCGAAAGGAGTTATGTTAACGCATAAAAACCTCGTCTCTAACACGTTAATGGGAGTTCAATGGTTATATAATTGCAAAGAAGGAGAAGAAGTCGTTCTTGGGGTTCTTCCATTTTTCCATGTTTATGGTATGACAGCTGTTATGAATTTAAGTATTATGCAAGGATACAAAATGGTCCTTATTCCAAAGTTTGATATGAAAATGGTTTTTGAAGCGATTAAGAAGCATAAAGTGACATTGTTTCCAGGGGCACCAACTATTTATATCGCTCTTTTAAATAGTCCGCTTTTAAAAGAATACGATATTTCTTCTATTCGTGCTTGTATTAGTGGATCAGCACCACTGCCAGTAGAAGTACAGGAAAAGTTCGAAAAAGTTACAGGTGGTAAACTAGTAGAGGGATATGGTTTAACAGAATCCTCTCCGGTTACACATAGTAATTTTTTATGGGAAAAGCGAGTGCCAGGTAGCATCGGAGTTCCGTGGCCAGATACAGAAGCAATCATTATGTCGCTTGAAACTGGTGAGGCATTACCGCCAGGAGAAATAGGTGAAATTGTAGTGAAAGGCCCTCAAATTATGAAAGGATATTGGAATAAGCCAGAGGAAACAGCGGCTGTATTGCAAGATGGCTGGCTCCATACAGGTGATGTTGGCTACATGGATGAAGATGGATTCTTCTATGTAAAAGATCGCAAGAAAGATATGATTGTCGCGAGTGGATTTAATGTGTATCCTCGTGAAGTTGAAGAAGTATTATATGAGCATGAAAAAGTGCAAGAAGTAGTGACAATTGGAGTTCCAGATCCGTACCGAGGAGAGACAGTTAAAGCATTTGTTGTGTTAAAAGAAGGTACGGAATGCTCTGAGGAAGAATTAAATCAGTTTGCACGTAAATATTTAGCGGCTTATAAAGTTCCGAAAGTATATGAGTTTAGAGATGAATTGCCGAAAACGACAGTAGGGAAAATTTTGCGCCGTGTTCTAATAGATGAAGAGAAGAGAAAGAATGAGGATGAGCAAACGGGCTAAGGCCCTTTCTTTTTGAAAAAATAGGATTGACACTTTTCTAAATAGTCAGTATTATAAGAATATGAATGACTATTCATTCAGTCATCTTCTTGAAGGGGACAGTAAAGTGAAGAAAAATAGACCGAAATACAATCAAATTATTGATGCGGCAGTCATTGTGATTGCGGAGAATGGGTACCACCAAGCGCAAGTTTCTAAAATCGCAAAGCAAGCTGGGGTAGCTGATGGTACGATTTATTTATATTTTAAAAATAAAGAAGATATATTAATATCCTTATTCCAAGAGAAGATGGGAGAATTTGTCGAAACAATTCGTCAAAAAACAGCAGGAATTGAAAGCGCTGTATCGAAGTTATTCATGTTGGTAGAAACGCACTTCTTGCTGTTGTCGCAAAATGATCCGCTTGCTATCGTTACGCAATTAGAGCTAAGGCAGTCCAATCAAGACTTGCGCCTTAAAATAAATGAAGTATTAAAAGGCTACTTACAAGTTATGGATGAGATTTTAGAGACTGGTATAAAACAAGGTGAATTTCAAGCAGATTTAAATGTTCGCGTGGCAAGACAAATGATCTTTGGAACAGTAGATGAAGTTGTGACCAATTGGGTAATGAGCGATCATAAGTATGATCTGGTCGCACTTTCAAAAACGGTACACGGGCTACTTATTGCAGCTTGTGGTTATCGTCAATAATGGGAGGGATCATGTTGAAATTCCTATCTGTAAGAGTTGAAGATCATATCGCGGTGGCGACGTTAAATCACGCACCAGCAAATGCGATGTCTTCACAAGTTATGCATGACGTTACTGAATTAATTGATCAAGTGGAAAAGGATGATAACATTCGTGTTGTTGTTATTCACGGTGAAGGACGTTTCTTCTCAGCAGGAGCAGATATTAAAGAATTTACATCTGTTACTGAAGCGAAGCAAGCAACAGAATTAGCACAGCTTGGACAAGTTACGTTTGAGCGTGTTGAAAAATGTTCAAAACCAGTTATTGCGGCAATTCATGGAGCGGCACTGGGCGGCGGCCTTGAGTTTGCTATGTCTTGCCACATGCGCTTTGCAACTGAAAGTGCAAAACTTGGTTTACCTGAATTAACACTTGGATTAATTCCTGGCTTTGCAGGTACACAGCGCTTACCACGTTATGTTGGGAAAGCGAAAGCTTGTGAAATGATGTTAACAAGTACACCAATTACTGGTGCAGAAGCATTAAAGTGGGGACTTGTTAACGGATTGTTCTCTGAAGAATCATTTTTAGATGATACGCTTAAAGTTGCAAAACAAATTGCTGGAAAAAGTCCAGCAACAACTCGTGCTGTACTAGAGTTATTGCAAACGACAAAATCGTCTCATTACTATGAAGGTGTACAACGTGAATCACAAATTTTTGGTGAAGTATTTACGAGTGAAGATGGAAGAGAAGGTGTAGCCGCATTTTTAGAAAAGCGTAAACCTTCATTTAGTGGCAGGTAGTTCAATTATTTTTTTAATATAAATTAACAGAAAATTAAAATTGATAGAATCTTTCTGAAAAACAAGGGGGTAAATGGAATGAACATCTACGTACTCATGAAACGAACATTTGATACAGAAGAAAAAATCGTAATTAAAAACGGTGCAATTTACGATGGCGAAGCGGAATTCATCATCAACCCTTACGATGAATATGCAATTGAAGAAGCAATTCAAGTAAGAGACGCACAAGGTGGAGAAGTTACAGTTGTAACAGTCGGTGGCGAAGATAGTGAGAAAGAACTTCGTACTGCATTAGCAATGGGCTGTGATAAAGCGGTATTAATTAATATTGAAGATGATGTAGAAAATGGTGACCAGTTCACGACAGCAAAAGTACTTGCTGAATATTTAAAAGATAAAGATGCAGATTTAATTTTAGGCGGAAACGTTGCAATTGATGGTGCATCTGGACAAGTAGGGCCACGCGTAGCTGAAGCGTTAAATATTCCATATGTAACGACAATTACAAAACTTGAAATTGACGGTACAAATGTGAAGATTGAGCGTGATGTTGAAGGTGATACAGAAGTGATTGCAACTTCATTACCAGTTTTAGTAACAGCACAGCAAGGTTTAAATGAACCTCGTTACCCATCGCTTCCAGGTATTATGAAAGCGAAGAAAAAGCCACTAGAAGAATTAGAATTAGATGATTTAGATTTAGAAGAAGATGATGTGGAAGCAAAGACAAAAACAATTGAAATCTATTTGCCTCCTAAGAAAGATGCAGGAAAAGTGTTACAAGGCGAGCTGCAAGATCAAGTAAAAGAACTTGTATCGTTGCTCCATACAGAAGCGAAAGTAATCTAATAAAATACGAAATTATATATGCAGGAGGGAAAATCTATGGCTCGTAAAGTATTAGTAATGGGTGAAGTTCGTGATGGATCGCTACGTAACGTTTCGTTTGAAGCGGTAGCAGCAGCAAAAACAATTGCAGAAGGCGGTGAAGTAGTAGGTCTTCTAATTGGAGACAGCGTTGCCTCTTTTGCAAATGAATTGATTCATTACGGTGCAGATCGCGTTGTGACAGTTGAAAATGATAAATTAAAATCATATACATCTGATGGTTATGCACAAGCGTTTTTAGCTGTACATGCTGAAGAAAATCCAGAAGGTATTGTCTTTGGACATACGGCACTTGGTAAAGATTTATCACCAAAATTAGCAGCGAAGCTTGAAGCTGGTTTAGTTTCTGACGTAACTGCTTTAGAGGTTGAAGGTGGAAATGTTATCTTCACTCGTCCAATTTACTCTGGTAAAGCATTCGAGAAGAAGATTGTAACAGACGGCATCTTATTTGCGACAGTGCGTCCAAATAACATTGCAACTCTGGAAAAAGATGAGTCTCGCAGCGGTGACGTATCTTCTATTACAGTTGA
Organism: Bacillus sp. 196mf; assembly: GCF_003217275.1. Lineage (NCBI taxonomy): Bacteria > Bacillati > Bacillota > Bacilli > Caryophanales > Bacillaceae > Bacillus > Bacillus sp. 196mf. The sequence continues at coordinate 23,623 of NZ_QJTG01000010.1, read as the reverse complement.
TGTGAAAGATTTACGTACAATTATTCAAGATGTTGTCCGTAAAACAGCAGAAGGTGTGGATCTTTCTGAAGCGAAAGTTATTATCGCTGGCGGACGCGGTGTGAAGAGTGAAGAAGGATTTAAACCATTAAAAGAGTTAGCTGACGTACTAGGCGGCGCTGTTGGGGCATCTCGTGGTGCTTGTGACGCTGAATACTGTGAGTACTCATTACAAATTGGTCAAACTGGTAAAGTTGTTACGCCAGACTTATACATTGCATGTGGTATTTCTGGTGCGATTCAGCATTTAGCAGGTATGTCTAACTCAAAAATAATCGTTGCGATTAATAAAGATCCAGAAGCAAGTATCTTCAAAGTAGCTGACTACGGTATTGTTGGTGACTTGTTCGAAGTTGTACCTCTTTTAACAGAAGAGTTTAAAAAGTTAAAAGTACATTCATGATTTAAGTACCCTTGAGTTCCAAGTGAAGTACCCCTATATATAGAAAAAGGTGAGAGATCCCCTGTCTCTCATCTTTTTAGTATTTAATCCATATTTTTATATAGTATAAAGGAACATTTTTTTGTTACAATACATAACGATACATATTATTCGCCACGTATATAAGTTAATGATATACTCTTGGTAGAATATACTTGAAGGAGGAAATAAAATGGCAATTGTAAACGCAAATGACCAAAGCTTCGCAGCTGAAACTAGCGAAGGTGTTGTATTATTAGATTTCTGGGCACCTTGGTGTGGACCTTGTAAAATGATCGCTCCTGTATTAGAGGAAATCGATGCAGAACTAGGCGAAAAAGTAAAAGTAGTAAAAGTAGATGTTGATGAGAACCAAGAAACTGCTCGTCAATTCGAAGTAATGAGCATTCCAGCTCTTTTCGTATTAAAAGACGGTAAAGTAGTTGATCAAACGTTAGGTTACAAACCGAAAGAAGCGTTAGTAGAATTAGTTTCTAAACATTTCTAAAATAAAAAAGCTACCAGTTGGTAGCTTTTTTTATTTTCTTTTTTACAGTCTTTCCGTTACAATAAAAGAACGTATGTTGGGTGTTTGAGCATAGTATGTTTTCAAGGGAAAATAAAAATGCTAAGTATGTAGAAATGGAGGGAGACGAGTGCACGAACATTTGAAAGAGAAGTTGGCTATTTTACCAGATCAACCTGGTTGTTATTTGATGAAAGATAAGCAAGGAACGGTTATATATGTTGGAAAGGCAAAAGTGCTTAAAAATCGTGTGCGCTCGTACTTTACTGGTTCACATGATGGGAAAACACTGCGGCTTGTAGGAGAAATTGTTGATTTTGAATATATCGTAACCTCTTCGAATTTAGAAGCACTTATTTTAGAGTTAAATCTAATTAAAAAATATGATCCGAAATATAATATTCAATTAAAAGATGATAAAACATATCCTTTTATTAAAATTACGGCGGAGAAGCAACCGCGCTTACTCATTACTCGAAATGTAAAAAAGGATAAAGGAAAGTATTTTGGTCCTTATCCAAATGCACAATCTGCTCATGAAACGAAAAAACTGCTAGATCGTATGTATCCACTTCGGAAATGTACGAATATGCCAGATAAAGTTTGTTTGTATTATCATATGGGTCAATGCTTAGCGCCGTGTGTGAAAGAAGTGACGGAAGAACAAAATAAAGAAATTGTAGATGAAATTATTAAGTTTTTAAATGGTGGACATAAAGAAGTTCGTTCAGAATTAGAAGTAAAAATGTATGAGGCCTCAGAGAAACTAGAGTTTGAACGTGCAAAAGAGTTGCGTGATCAAATTGCTCATATTGATGCGATTATGGAAAAACAAAAGATGATTATGAGTGACTTAGTGGATCGTGATGTGTTTGGATATGCAGTGGATAAAGGATGGATGTGTGTTCAAGTTTTCTTCGTTCGAAAAGGAAAGCTAATTGAACGTGATGTTTCTATGTTTCCAATTTACGATGAACCAGAAGAGGGCTTTTTAACGTTTATCGGCCAATTTTATGAAAACAGTAGTCATTTTAAGCCGAAGGAAATTGTCGTTCCAGGAAGTATAGACTCGGAATTAGTAGAGCGCTTTTTAGAAGTAGAAGCGACACAGCCGAAACGTGGTAAGAAAAAAGACCTTGTAGAATTAGCAAATAAAAACGCGAAAATTGCTCTTGAAGAGAAGTTTTACTTAATTGAACGTGATGAAGAACGAACGATTAAAGCAGTAGATCATTTAGGGAAGCAGCTTGGGATTGAAACGCCGTATCGTATTGAAGCGTTTGATAACTCAAATATTCAAGGAACAAATCCTGTTTCTGCAATGATTGCTTTTATCGATGGGAAACCGGCGAAGAAAGAGTATCGAAAATATAAAATTAAAACGGTTCAAGGACCAGACGATTATGAGTCTATGAGAGAAGTTGTGAGGCGCCGTTATACAAGGGCCCTTAAAGAAAATTCACCTTTACCTGATTTGATTATTATTGATGGAGGAAAAGGCCATCTAGCGGCTGCAAGTGATATTCTAGAGAATGAGCTCGGATTATATATTCCGATGGCAGGTCTTGTGAAAGATGATAAACATAAAACCTCCCATTTAATTATTGGGGACCCACCGGAACCTGTGATGCTTGAGAGAAATAGCCAAGAATTTTATTTATTGCAGCGTATTCAAGATGAGGTGCATCGATTTGCGATTACATTCCATCGTCAATTACATGGGAAATCTGTCATTCAATCAGCATTGGATGACATTCCAGGAATAGGTGATAAACGGAAAAAGGTATTGTTAAAACATTTTGGTTCATTAAAGAAGATGAAAGAAGCTTCTATAGAGGAATTTGTCGAAGCGGGTATGCCGAAAAATGTCGCGGAGACGATTTATACGTATTTAACAGATAAGAAGACGTTGTAGTTTACAACGTCTTCTGTTTTTTGGTATAATTTCTGAAGATTTAAAATAAATGCATCTGAATGAAAATACAAAAAAGTCAACTAAACTGATATGTCTAGTTGACTGTAGGTAATGCTTACACTTCAATGAGATCTTTTATATCCCATTTTACAAGAAATGTAATAGAGTCAGAACGTTTTTTCTTTTCTTCGTATGACTCTGCAACGACGTTCCGTTGCTTTTGAATTTGTTCAGCGATGAATCCAGCTTCTAGTTGATAAGAAGAATGTCGTTTTTGTTTTTGACGTTCTGCAATGAGTGTGCCTTTAAGTTGGAACTGCATTTCACGACGCTTATGTTCAATAATGCTTAAAGTGCCCCAGCCAGCTTTTTCAAAGAACTGAATGACTTCTTCAATTGTTTCTAGCGGATATTTTCTTGCAAGGTTTCTACCAGACCAGTATAAAATACCATCTAAATCGTTGCCGATTAAATCAGGTAGTAATTCTTCACGTAGCAATTCATAAGCGAAGGCGTTCAATGAAACATCTTCTAAAGATGTTATATCGATTGTATTTTTACTCACAATATTCCCCTCTTTCTATAGGGATTATTATATAACATTTTTCATTTATAAAAACAGATTTTTCTTTAGGGAAATCTGAATATCTAAGAAGAAAAAAAGAATTGCCAAATTATATGCAAATTATGTATACGTTTTCTTGACGCTTCGACAAAAATAGGGGTAAAATGAACTTGTTATCAAATTATGCTGAAATATTTCGAATAATTTTTTCAGTTTTTCTTATGCCAATAGTGAAAAAACATTATTGTTATAAATTAATCTGAAAACAGCAGTCAAACATTCAAGGGGGTAATGGGGACATGAAAGGCCGCGAGTATACGTTTCGTAAGTGGCACTCATTAATGGGGGTCATCCCGGTTGGTGTCTTTTTGACGCAACATCTAATTGTAAACAACTTTGCAACAAGAGGAGCAGAGGCTTTTAACAAGGCTGCAGGCTTTATGGAGCTCCTTCCATTCCGGTATGCGCTAGAAATTTTCATCATCTTTTTACCGATACTGTACCATGCTATATATGGCTTATATATTGCATTTACAGCTAAGAACAATGCGGTTTCTTACGGTTATTTCCGTAACTGGATGTTCGTTTTCCAAAGAATTTCAGGTATCGTTACGCTGATTTTCATTTCTTGGCACGTCTGGGAAACTCGTATTCAAGCAATGTTAGGTAAAGAGGTAAACTATGATATGATGGCAGATATTTTAAACAATCCAGCTATGTTTGCATTCTACTTAGTTGGTGTTGTTTCAACAATTTTCCACTTTGCAAATGGACTATGGACATTCTGCATCAGCTGGGGAATTACAGTATCTCCACGTTCACAAAGAATCTCTACTTATGTAACATTAGCTATTTTCTTAGGTCTATCTTATGTAGGTGTGAGTGCATTATTAGCGTTCATCGATCCACAGCTAGCAAATCAGTAAGGAGTGGGAGAGCATGAAAGGGAAACTTATAGTAGTCGGCGGTGGCTTGGCTGGCTTAATGGCAACGATTAAAGCGGCAGAAGCAGGAGTAAATGTTGAACTGTTTTCTTTAGTACCAGTAAAACGTTCACATTCTGTATGTGCTCAGGGCGGAATTAACGGTGCCGTAAATACGAAAGGTGAAGGGGATTCTCCATGGATCCACTTTGACGATACAATTTATGGTGGGGACTTCTTAGCGAACCAACCACCAGTTAAAGCAATGTGTGAAGCAGCACCTGGTATCATTCATTTAATGGACCGTATGGGTGTTATGTTCAACCGTACGGAAGAAGGACTTCTTGATTTCCGTCGATTTGGTGGAACGCAACATCACCGTACAGCATTTGCTGGTGCAACAACTGGACAGCAATTACTTTACGCATTAGATGAGCAAGTACGTCGTCACGAAGTAGCAGGACTTGTAACGAAATATGAAGGCTGGGATTTCTTACGAGCTGTTGTTGATGATGAAGGTGTGTGCCGAGGAATCGTTGCACAAGACTTACAAACTATGGAGATTAAAAGTTTCGGAGCTGATGCCGTGATTATGGCAACAGGGGGCCCTGGTATCATTTTCGGAAAATCAACAAACTCCATTATTAATACAGGTACAGCAGCTTCTGCTGTATATCAACAAGGTGCATATTATGCAAATGGTGAGTTCATTCAAATTCACCCAACGGCAATTCCTGGAGACGATAAATTACGTCTTATGAGTGAATCTGCACGTGGTGAAGGTGGACGTGTTTGGACATATAAAGATGGTAAACCATGGTACTTCTTAGAAGAAAAATATCCGGCTTACGGAAACCTTGTACCTCGTGATATCGCAACGCGTGAAATCTTTGATGTTTGCGTAGAGCAAAAACTAGGTATTAACGGTGAAAACATGGTGTACTTAGATCTTTCTCATAAAGATCCGAAAGAACTAGATATTAAACTTGGTGGAATTATTGAAATCTATGAGAAATTTACAGGGGATGATCCTCGTAAACTACCAATGAAAATCTTCCCAGCTGTTCACTATTCAATGGGTGGACTATGGGTTGACTATAAGCAAATGACTAGTATTCCAGGTTTATTTGCAGCAGGTGAGTGTGATTATTCTATGCACGGTGGTAACCGCCTTGGTGCAAACTCACTATTATCAGCAATTTACGGTGGTATGGTAGCAGGACCAAACGCAATTGAATATATGAAAGGTCTTTCTAAATCATCAGATGCTGTTTCATCTACTGTATATGAGCAAAATGAATTAATCGAAACAGAGAAATTTAACAATATTTTAACGATGGATGGTAATGAAAATGCATATGTTCTTCATAAAGAGCTTGGAGAATGGATGACAGATAACGTTACAGTAGTTCGTGAAAATAAAAAGTTATTAGAAACAGATGCGAAAATTGAAGAGTTAATGGATCGTTACAAACGTATTAACATTAACGATACAGCGAGATGGAGTAACCAAGGTGCTTCATTTACACGTCAACTTGCAAATATGTTTGAGTTAGCACGTGTTATTACAATTGGCGCATATAACCGTAATGAGAGCCGCGGGGCGCATTACAAACCTGAATTCCCAAATCGTGATGATGCAAACTTCTTAAAAACTACTATGGCAAAATTTGAAGGAGAAGGAAATGCACCAGCATTCCATTACGAAGACGTTGATGTTTCATTAATTAAACCACGTAAACGTGATTATTCTTCAAAACATGATGTAGCTGCTAAGGGTGAAGAGAAGGGGGATAAACAACATGTCTGAGAAAACAATCCGCCTCATCATTACGAGACAAGATGGACCAGATGCACAAGAGTTTGACCAAGAGTTTGAAATTCCATATCGTCCTAATATGAATATTATTTCGGCGCTTATGGAAATTCGTCGTAATCCTGTTGATTCAAAAGGAAACCAAACAACTCCGATCGCATGGGATATGAACTGCTTAGAGGAAGTATGCGGTGCATGTTCGATGGTTATTAACGGAAAGCCACGTCAATCATGTACGGCTCTTATTGACCAATTAGAACAGCCAATTCGCTTAAAGCCGATGAAGACATTCCCAGTTGTACGTGATTTACAAGTTGATCGCAGTCGCATGTTTAATGCTCTAAAACGCGTTAAAGCTTGGATTCCAATTGATGGTACGTATGACTTAGGTCCAGGACCAAGAATGCCTGAGAAAAAGCGTCAATGGGCTTATGAGCTTTCAAAATGTATGACATGTGGTGTTTGCTTAGAATCATGTCCAAACGTAAACAGTAAGTCTGACTTTATTGGACCAGCGCCGTTATCACAAGCTCGTTTATTCAACTCACATCCAACGGGTGAAATGCATAAAGCAGATCGCTTACGTGCAATTATGGGAGATGGAGGACTAGCAAACTGTGGTAACTCTCAAAACTGTGTGCAATCATGTCCGAAGGGTATTCCTTTAACAACTTCAATTGCGGCATTAAACCGTGATACAACAATTCAATCGTTCAAAGATTTCTTTGGTAGCGATAATAACTATTAATAAATATTGCCTCTTCATCTTGAAGGGGCAATATTTATAACTTCATTTTTCAGTTTATTCTGTTTTTTTTGGCAGGAAGGGGAGATAGCGTTGAAGAGAATTTCTTATATTGAAGACTTCGAGAAATGGGAAAGTGGTTTTTCATTTTACAATCCTGTAAAGGTTCGTTTTGGTGAAGTAGATATGTTTGGACATGTAAATAATGTCGTTGCTTTTACTTATTTTGAAGAAGCTCGTATCGCGTTGTTTAAAGAACTTGGATTTATGCAAGAGTGGACACATGCATCATCAGAAACGATGATCGTTGTTGCGGATTTACAATGTAATTTTATTAAGCAAATATATTTTGATGAACAGTTGAAGGTGTATGTAAAGGCAGGATCGGTTGGGAACTCTTCTTTAGATCTACATTATATGGTGAAGAATGCAGAAGGAGAGGTTTGTTTAGTAGGTCGTGGAATGATGGTTCAAGCGTCGAAAAAAACAGGAAGAGGCGAACCATGGCCTGAAGAATGGAAGAAGAAATTACTACAATGATAGAGTGAAAGAAAAATAAGAGAGCAATTTGCTCTCTTATTTTTTGTCTTCCATCGCTTCTTCTAATGTTAAGTGATGTTTATATAGGTATGTAGCGTATGGATTACCAACGTAGCGTAAGTGCCATGGTTCATATGCATATTCTGTTGTATCTGTTTTATCTTCTAAGTAACGAATGACAAAGCCGAATTCATGAGCGTGTTCCGCGACCCATTTTCCTTCTGCTGTCTCCCCGAAAATAGGCTCTAATTGAAATTTAGCTGTTTTTGAACTAATATCCATTGCTAAACCCGTTTGGTGTTCACTCGTACCAGGAATTGCGCTTACTGAATTAGCCTCAGCTTTTCCTTGACGCCTAACGTATGTATCATGCAACGATTTTTGGCGTTTGTATGAACGATAACCAGATACAGCTGTAAGATCAAGCCCTTCTTTTTTCGCAGCTTTGAACATGTTTTCAAGTGCCTCTGCAGCATCTTTGCGTAGCAATGTTTTTTCTTTATCTTTTGGACTAGCAAATGGTACGTTTGGTCTCGTTAAGTCTTCAGGAATGTATCCATCTGGTAGTTTTCGATGTTTATTAATTAAGACAAGATTAGATTTTGGATTTGTTACAACTGAAAAGTTATTGTCTATTTTCTTTGCATTATGATCAGCTTTTGGAAAAGCAGGAATCTCTTCTTTTGGGTGGTTAGTATGTTTTTGACTTTCGACAGCTTTCGCTTCATTATGTAGTGGTGATTTAGAACCAAAGTAAGTGAAAGATGTGATACCGATTACAATAGTAGTGGCAGAAATAATTATTATCTTTTTCATAATGCCTTGTAATCACAGTCCCTTCTTAATAAAATGTGTATCGTTTTTTTATTATAAGTCTAGTTTGTTGGAAAAGGAATATAAGAGTCATAACGTAATAGAAATGCAAAGAAAATGTCAGAAAATGTGTGAATTTGTAGTATTTTTTTATATAATTCATTTCTTATCTTTCATGAATTGCATTTTTTATGTAATATATATACATAAGAAGATGTAGCGATTATCGAGAATAAAGAACTTCTTGTATAGACTAGGAGTGAATGGGAATGGATTTTGCAACAATTATTGGACTTGTTTTAGGATTTTTAGCAGTGGTAGTAGGGATGGTCGTCAAGGGCGCTGACGTAACAGCCTTATTAAATCCTGCCGCAGCATTAATTATTTTTATCGGTACATTTGCTGCAGTATGTATTGCATTTCCGATGAATCAACTAAAAAGGGTTCCAAAACTATTTAAAGTTCTTTTTGGTTCAAATAAAAAGGATTTAAGTTATGAACAGTTGCTAGAATTATTTGTTCATTGGACATCTGAAAGTAGAAAATACGGTATTTTGTCTTTAGAGCAACAATTAGACAAAATTCAAGATGAATTTCTTTTGCGCGGTATGAAATTTGTGATTGATGGCGTATCCGCAGAAGATTTAGAGCAGATTTTGGAATCTGAATTAGAGGCAATTGAAGAAAGACATGCAAAGGGAGCTGCTATTTTTTCACAAGCTGGTACGTATGCACCGACATTAGGAGTTTTAGGTGCTGTTATCGGTCTTGTAGCTGCGCTTGGTAACTTAACTGATATTGAAAAGTTAGGTCATGCTATTTCGGGTGCGTTTATTGCAACGATTTTTGGTATTTTTTCAGGTTATGTATTATGGCATCCATTTGCAAATAAGTTAAAGCAAAAATCTTCAGCTGAAATTGAGAAAAAACGTTTAATCATTGATTGTTTATTAATGCTACAAGAAGGTACATATCCGTTTATTATGAAGAACCGCATTTTAGGTGCACTTTCTGCAACTGAGCGTAAAAAGCTAGAAAAAGGAGCAGAAAAAAATGCGGAGTAAGAAAAATAGAAGAGGCAAAAAGAAAAAACATGATGAGCATATCGATGAAACGTGGTTAATTCCATATTCTGATATGTTAACGTTGTTATTTGCATTGTTTATCGTTTTATTCGCAATGAGTAGTATAGATGCTGCGAAGTTTAAACAGATGGCAGTTGCTTTTCGAAGTGAATTAGCTGGGGGAACAGGTAACAAAGAATTTTTAAGTGATCAAAAGCCAAATGAGGAAAAAGAATTATCAGCAAGTAGCCTTGAGGCAGAACAAGCAAAAAAACAAGAAGAAGCTAGAGCTAAAGAAAAAAAAGAGATGGATGAATTGAAAGCATTACAAAAAAAGATTGATCAATATATTAATGAAAAACAATTATCCTCTTCTTTTCAAACTAAATTAACTGAAAAGGGATTAATGGTGACAATATTAGAAAATATACTGTTTGATTCGGGGAAAGCAGATGTGAAATTAGAATCTTTAGGGATTGCGAAAGAGATGTCTAGCTTACTTGTTTCAGCGTCACCTCGTGAAATTACAGTATCGGGTCATACGGATAATGTCCCTATTGCCAATGCGCAGTTTGCGTCGAATTGGGAATTAAGTACGCAGCGGGCAGTTAATTTTATGCAAGTATTACTGCAAAATAAAGAATTACAACCAGAAAAATTTAGTGCGATTGGATACGGAGAATACCGTTCAATTGCTCCAAACGATACACAAGAAGGAAAGGCAAAGAATAGACGTGTGGAAGTGTTTATCTTGCCTTTAACAGAGAAAGTAAAATAAAGAGGATGGCGAATGCCATCCTCTTTTATTTTACTTCAAATGATTTTAAGTTGTCGCGACGGATTTTATCTTTTTCTGCATCTGATTTTTTGAAATCATAATCATATAAAGCGCCTTCCCAATCGCCATACATTGGATTCGGGAAAATAATGAATTTCTCACCAAATTGTGCTTTTGAATCTTCTACTGTTTGGTTACGATCTTTTACAGATTTTCCATCAAAACCTGTGAAATCAGATAAGTTATCACCGAAGAATAAGACAATATCATGGGTTTGAGAAACGAGTTCACGGCGTTTTTCTTTTCCTTTTTCTTTCGGATCTTGTAGTAATATATGTTCTTTCGTTGCTTGAGGAGCACCTACACGCTCAAGATTTTTAATTGTTGCATCTAGTTGGTTCGTTTTACGATTTGAGATGTAGTAAATATCTACACCTTTAGACTCTGTATATTTTAAGAAATCAATTGCGCCTGGAAGGGCTTCAGCCTCAGCTTTATTAATCCAATCATCCCATTTGTAAGGATAGCCTTTGCCTGTTTTTACGCTCATTGCTTGATGAGGACTGTTATCTAAAACAGTTTCGTCTAAATCAAGTACGATAGCAGGTTTTTTCTCTGTCCCTTTTGCAAGAACTGCATCAAGCTTTAATTGACCGATATTGTACCCTTGGTAGTAAAGTGCTTTCGTTTCGCCAGCTGTTTGATACCATAAATCAGCCATTAATTGCTGTTCTGTTAATTTTACTTTCTCTTCTTTCGCCACTGTTTTCTCTGGTGTTCCTGAACATGCTACAAGTGATGTAGATAGAACCGCTACAGATAATAGAGTGGTAATGCCCCTCTTCATCTTCATATGTATCCTCCTTGATGTTAGAAAATCATTTTATATTATATATTAAAATATAATATTTTTATATGAACATTTGCATATTGTCTTTTGTATATATAGTAGTATGTCCTATATTAGAAAGATGAGCAAAATAATAATAGTTATTTTGACAAGTTTTATTGTCGTAATGACAATTATAATTGACAAAAAGGGTTTTGTTATTTACAATTTTAACTAAATAGAACAAATGATGGATTAATGACGGTGTTTACATATAAGAGGATGAAGTGTAGTGCTATATTTTTTCTTGAATAAACATAGTCTTTGAAAGAGAGTACGAATGATACTAAAGGGGAGGCTTTATACTTTGAGTTTACAAATTCAAAACTTAACGAAACAATTTGGGGAATCAAAAGCAGTTAACGGTTTGCAAATTTCGTTACCAAAAGGTGAAGTACTAGGATTACTTGGACGAAATGGTGCAGGGAAAACAACAACAATCAAAATGCTTCTCGGATTATTAACGCCTAATGAAGGTACGATTACGTGGGATGGAAAAGCATTTGGGGATAGTGGCGTAACAATTGGGTATTTACCAGAAGAAAGAGGTTTATATACAAAAAGTAGAGTAATAGATCAGTTGCGATATTTTGGTAGATTAGAAGGAATGTCGAAGAAAGAAGTAGATCAAGCTATTGATCATTGGTTAGAGCGTTTAGCGATACCAGAATATAAATTTAAAACGGCTGGAGAGCTTTCAAAAGGGAATCAGCAAAAAATCCAATTAATTGCTGCTCTTCTTCATAATCCGGAACTTCTCATTTTAGATGAACCATTCAGCGGCCTTGATCCAGTTAACGCCGGGATGTTAGCTAGTATTATTGAAGAACAAGTACAGAGCGGAAAGACGATTATTTTATCAAGTCATCGTATGGAACAAGTAGAGGCTTTTTGCCAACATGTATGTATTTTGAAAAAAGGTGAAGCAGTCGTAAAAGGACAGCTAAGTGATATTAAGAAAGAATACGGTTTCCGTAATTTAACGATTGAAGATACAGTAGAGAATGAAAAGGGATTAGAGGCTATACATGTATCGTATGAAAAACAACAAGGCCTTCTTTATGTGAAAGTACAAGACGATGCGGAAGCTCTCAAGATTTTGCAACAGTTGCAAGAGCAAGGTGTTAGCTTACGACAATTCAAAATGTTAGAGCCGACGTTAAATGAAATCTTTGTAGAGAGGGCGAAATAACGATGCGTAAATTTTCTCACGTATTTTCATTTTATTTTAGGGAAGCATTTTTATCTAAAAAATCATTAATTACGAGTGCCATTTTATTTTTAGTTGTGTTTGGGATTTTTGCATTTAATCATTTTACTTCAGGCGATGATAAAAATAAGGATAAAGATAAAATTGCAGTTGTAGTAGAGAGTTCCACATATAAAGTACAAAAAGATGAGCTAAATAAGCTATTGCCATCAGCAAAAATAACACTTGGTTCAAAGGATGATTTTGATAAACTGCATAAGCAAGTAGAAGAAGGCGATTTAGATGGTCTATTCCATGTGACGGAAAAGGGTGGGGCTCCATCGATTACATATATGTATAATGGATTTCCAAGCCAAGCAACTTCTGCAATTATGGCAGGATATTTAAAGCAACAATATACGATGGTGACAATTGCCAAAAATAATGTTTCACCAGAAATTGCACAGCAATTACAAACAGAAATTCAAGTAAAGCAAGAAGCGATAAAAGATCGTACATCTTCTTTCGGAATTGCCTATTTCTTTACATTTGCTTTATATATGTTTATTGTAGCGTTCGGAAATACAATCGCAATGAATATTGCATCTGAGAAGGCGTCACGTGTAATGGAAGTAATGCTTCCGAAAGTGAAACCTCTTACGATGATGTATGCGAAAATTTTAGCGGTTGTTTCAACGGCTTTATTGCAACTTGTCATATTGGCGTGTGGTTATCTTATTCCATATTTGTTAGGTTGGGTCGATTTAGAAAGTGCCTCACTATTGGGTATTCCAATTGACTTTACGAAATTAGATGCAAAGGTTGTAAGCATGTTTCTTGTTTATTTCATTACGGGATATTTACTTTATGCAATGATGTATGCTGCTGCTGGAGCTGTCGTGTCTAAGACGGAGGATTTACAAGCTGTATCTTTCCCGATAATGATTTTAATTATGGCTGCATTCTTCATTAGTATTAAATCATTAAGTGATCCGAATAGTACTATCGTTGTTGTAAGTTCTTACGTTCCATTTTTTACACCGATGGTTACCTTCTCACGTATTGTAGCTGGTGAAGCAGGTATGCTAGAAATTACGATAACATTAGCAGTCTTATTGGCGACAATTGCGATATTAAATGCTGTTACAAGCCGCATTTACGTAAATGGCGTAATGAATTACTCAGATAAAGTGAAATTTAAAGATTTAGCGAAATTTATAAAGCGTCAATAATGAGAGAAAAGCATGATTTCCTATTGAAATCATGCTTTTTCTTTATGTATAAATTAAAAATAGTATATAATAATAAGAGTCGTCTTTTAATAGAATGAATAAAAAGGAGGGTGTGCAGATGGGGATTAGTAGTCGTTTTACAGTAGGTGTTCATATGCTGACATTACTTGCGATAGATCGAAACTCTCGCTGTACCTCTGAATGGATTGCCGGTAGTGTGAATACAAATCCAGTTGTGATTCGTCGCATTACAGGAATGTTGAAGAGAGCAGGACTTGTTGATGTACAAGCTGGTAAAGGTGGTACGACACTTGCTCGAGATTTAGAAGAAATTACATTACTTGATGTATATAAAGCAGTGGAAGTTGTAGAAGAAGGACAGCTATTTTCCTTCCATGAAAATCCCAACATTGAATGTCCAGTAGGAGCTAATATTCAATCAGTATTAGAAATTATTTTAATGCAAGCGCAAGAAGCGATGGAAAACGTGCTTGCAAATGTAACGGTAGATCAATTAGTTACAAATTTAAAGTCTAAAATGAAAGAATAAAAAAGCGAGCTTCCTCATAATGAGGGCTCGCTTTTTTTTATTCAGAAATATTGAAAATTCTATTTTTCAGTATTTAAAATGAATTTACCTACGATAGCTGCGAAGATACCACCAAGAATTGGTGCTACGATGAATACCCATAGTTGAGAAAGTGCTTCTCCACCAACAAATAAAGCTGGTGCGATACTACGAGCTGGGTTAACAGATGTTCCAGTTAACGGAATTCCTAATAAGTGGATTAAAACTAATGTGAAACCAATTACTAGTCCAGCTAAAGAAGAACTTCCTTTTTTACCTGTTACAGCGACGATAACTAAAATAAATACGAAAGTTAAAATGAACTCAACTAAAAATGCTCCAGATAAACCAAGAGTTCCGAAACCATTTTGTCCTAAATTATCTAAAGGTGTTTTAGCAGATTTTAAAATTGTTACTAACGTTGCAGTTCCTAATAAACCACCTAAAATTTGAGCTAATACATAATAACAAAGTTCCATAGCGTTCATGCGTTTGTTGATGAACATAGCTACTGATACTGCTGGGTTAATGTGACATCCAGAAATTGTTCCGATGCTATATGCCATAGCTACAATAGATAAGCCGAAAGCCATAGCGATTCCTAATGTTCCAATTCCTTCGATTCCGCCGCCAGTGACAGCTACTCCAGTTCCGAATAATACAAGTACAAAGGTACCAATAAATTCAGCGATTGCTTTTTTTAACATAATTTACCTCCTATTAATGCGCATGAAACGTATTATAACATACGTTTTAGTATAAACAGCCAATGAAATACTATTCTGATAAGGCAAAATAGGGGGACAATAAAAAAGAGTATGGTTCATCTCTATAGAACCATACTCTTTTTTTATGCTGGTTTTTTCTGTTTAACGGCTGGAATAGATCGGTTTAAAATACTATTTGCAACCATTCCTAACATAATAATAATCATTCCAAGTAGGGAAAGCCCGCCAGGAAACGAACCATTCAAGAAAACAATTTCTCCAAGTACGGTAAAGACCATCGTTCCAGCTTGTGTTGCTTCAACAGCTCCAAGTAAAGCCAGGTTATCTTTTGCTAAGTCAGTAGCAAAGAAAAATGTCATCGTTGCAATAACGCCGGAACATAATGCTAACAAAAATCCTTGAAGCATTTGGCTAGATGTTGGAATACCCGTAGTAGAAAATCCGTATACACCAAGCAAAATTGTTATAGGAAGACTTCCAATTGCCATTCCTAATACACGTTGGAACGTATCAAGGCGTCCGCCAACAAGCTCCATCATTTTTCGGTTACCGAACGGATATAAGAAAGCGGCTAATACGACAGGTAAAAAACCTGAAATGAACTGAGTCATTGTAATATGGCCTGCGGCAGTTGCTTGCATACAAATTACACCAAGTAAAATAAATAAAGCAACATATAAGCTACGAAGTGGAATTTTTCCACGTACAAGTTTCGTACCTGATTTTGTTTCTATTTTCACAAAAAATAGTGGTGATAGTAGTAAACCAGCTAAAATCGTAACTTGCCAAGTTCCAGCAACGAGCCAAGCTGGAGAAAAGACAGCTGCGAAACTTAATAAAGAATAAAAACCAATACCGGCAACAGAACCCCATCCGATCCACGCCAATGGATGTTTTTTTAACTCTTCCCATAATCCCCTAAAGTTTTTGCGAAATAAAACGATAAGGAATAAAATAGGGAGAGCAAATAAAAAACGGAAGGAAGCTGTCCAAGCCCAGCTCGTTCCAGATACATTCATTGCTCTATTAATAATAAAGGTTGCAGAAAAAAAGGCCGATGATAAAAGACCTAATAAAATTGCGCGCATGAAGTATAGCACTCCTTTCAAAATAAATAATTATGTATAGTATGATATACTTTAATTGAATAAAAGTAAACTATTTTATACTTCGAGGTGGTTTTATATATGAAAGAAAATGAAGATATGCAAACGAAAGAAGTCATTCAACAAGTTGGACAGTTATTGAGACAAATTCGAAATGAACAGAAATTAAGTTTAGAAGAATTAGCTCATAAAACAGGAGTTAGTAAATTAACATTAGGAAAGATCGAAAGAGGGGAAACAAATCCGACGCTAGCTGTCATTTGGAAAATAACGAAAGGGTTATCAATTCCTTTATCTAGATTAATGGTTTTTGGAGAACCAGTAGCCGTTGCGCGCTGTGGAGAAGGATTTGCAGTAGATGTAGGACAAGCATGGCATTTAGAAACGATGTTCCGTTATACGAAAGAAACAGGGATGGAAATGCACCGTGCTTGTTTACGATCAAATAGTATATATGAACCAGAAGCTCATCATGAAGGTGCGATTGAGCTTGTAACGGTAATGAAAGGGAAAGTGTCTATTCAAGTGGAGAATGATGTATATGAATTAAATGAGTTTGATTCCATTCAATTTGAAGCGAATAAGAAGCATATTTATAAAAATGAAGAAGAAGAAGTGGCGGTATTACATTTAACGATGAAATATTCTTCATGAAAAAATCCCCTATAGAAAAATCTATAGGGGATTTTGTATACACTATGCTCAAATATATGAAAGAATGTTATTAGTAAGAGCGTGGCATAAGTAATAAAAAAATAAAATAAACTAAAAACCCCGTCCCAAAACATAAAACTGCAATGACCCAAAGTATGCGAATGAGAGTAGAGCTAATATCAAAATATTCTCCTAAACCACCGCATATACCAAATAGCATTTTATCAGTTTCGGATTTACATAATCTTTTTGACATCTTCCAATACACTCCTTTTTATAGCAAACTCTATACTTCTATTCTATATGGAAATCTATGAGGAGACTATGAGGTTGTATGACATTTTTTTAGGGAACAGTCATATTAATTGTCTTAATTTTCAGTTTATATTAAAGTTATAGTAAGAGGTAACTTTTAATAAAGGGTGGGGAAATAGAGATGACGGTATATTGGTTGACTAATGTAACGCTTGAATCGGGGTATACATATGAAGAGGGGAGAATTTCAAAAACAGAAACAGAGTTATGTAGTTTACTTATTGAAGAGGGACGAATTAAAAAAATTATAGCAGGGACTGTTCAAGAGGAAGGGGTACTCATTCTTGATGCTAATCGTTTATTAATTTTGCCCGCTTTCGAAGAGATGCATATTCACATTGATAAGACATATTATAGTGGTCCTTGGAAAGCTTGTATGCCAGCAGAAAGTATTTTTACACGTTTTAATGAAGAAGAAAAAATTTTACCAAAGCAATTAGCGACTGCCCAAAATAGAGCGGAAAATATGCTAGAGTTACTACTGCAAAATGGTGCAACGAATATTAGAACGCATTGTAATGTTGATCCAATTATTGGGCTTGGTAATTTGGAGGCGACGTTAGCGGCATTAGAAACATATAAAAATCGAGTGTCTAGTAGAATTGTTGCGTTTCCGCAACATGGATTATTGCGCAGTAATTCTGTGCAACTCGTGAAAGATGCGATGCGTATGGGTGCTCATCTAGTCGGAGGCGTAGATCCAGCTACAGTGGATAATGACATTGAAAAATCATTACATACAATTATGGATATCGCAGTAGAATTTAATGCGGATGTTGATATTCATTTGCATGATGCGAATAATCTTGGAACATTTACGATGAAGAGATTGGCAAGTTTAACAGAAGAAGCAGGATGGCAAGGTCGTGTAACAATTAGTCATGCACTTGGACTTGGTGGTGTTACTGATAAAGAGGCTGAAGAAGTGGCAGAAAGACTCGCAAATGTAAATATTGATATTACTTCAACGGTACCAATTGGTAAACAAGTAATCCCAATTCCGTTATTAGATAAAAAAGGTGTTAAGGTTTCATTAGGAAATGATAGTATTACAGATCATTGGTCACCGTTTGGAACAGGTGATATGCTTCAAAAGGCGAATCGATTAGCAGAGCGTTTTGGGTGGAGTGACGAAAGGTCTTTAGGAAAAGCACTTCGCTTTATTACAGGAGGAAAAGAAACGTTAAATAATGAAGGGAAGCGAGTATGGCCGAATGTAGGGGATGAAGCGAGTTTTGTTTTGACAAATGCGACATGCGCTGCTGAAGCAGTAGCGCGTCAAACAGAAAAACGTTTAGTCGTGTATAAAGGAAATATTGTTGTTGGAAGTTTAAATGAGGTGGAATTAAATAATCTTGTGTAGAAGAATCGTTTAAATATTTTGAGGGGGGTTCTAATGGTAAGTCTAGAACTCTTCTTTTTTATTCTTACAGTATATTTTTTATAGGAAAGCTAGAAGGGATGAAAATTTTGGACAATCAACATAACCAAAATCATATTATGGGAACTTTGCAATGGTTTATATTTTTATTAGCAAATTCAATCGCACTACCAATTGTCGTTGGCGGATTATTTCATCTTACGACGGAAGAAATATTTTATTTAATGCAGCGTACGTTTTTTGTAGTTGGTATATCTTCTTTTTTACAAGGCTGGCTTGGGCATAGACTGCCAATTGCGGATGGGCCGGCTGGATCTTGGGTTGGTGTATTTACCGTGCTTGCTTATGCAACGGCCGGACAGGATCAATTACATAGTACACTGCAAATTTTAGAATTAGGAATGATAATCTCCGGTGTTATTTTAATAGGATTAGGAGTAACTGGTTTTATAGGACGTATTTTATTTTTATTTACGCCGCTTGTGACAGGGACGTTTTTACTTTTATTATGTTTACAATTAAGTGGTGTATTTTTAAAAGGAATGTTAGGGATTACAGCTACTATTTCTCAAATTGACGGATTTACAGCAATGATCGCGTTTAGTATATTTTTGTTCGTTATTATACTATCTAATTTCGGAAAAGGCTTTGTCAAAAGTTATGCAGTTTTAATAGGATTAATTAGTGGGTGGATTATTTTTCTCATTGCAGGAAAAGTGACAATCCCATCTCAAGTAACTCATTTTGTGCAACTTCCACATATATTTGCTTGGGGACTTCCGAAATGGAATACAGGTATGGCTGTGTCAAGTTTCGTTATGGTATGTATTTTAGTTTCGAATACGGTGGCAGCTATTATAGCAATTAATCAAGCAACTATTCATAAAGCGACTATTGAACAAAAACAGTTGAAAGATGGAACATGGGTTGGGGGGATTTCACATATCATCTCTTCTGTATTTTCAACTGTAGGTGTCGTTCCGTTACCAGCAACGGCAGGATTTATACGTTTAACAAAACAAAAGTATATACAATCGTTCTTAATGGCATGTGCGTTACTAGTCGTAATGTCTCTTTTTCCAAGTATTATTCGTTACTTAGCATCTTTACCATCTGCTGTCGCATCGGCTGTTTTAATGGCTTCGTTCGTACAGTTAATTGGAATTGGATTTAATAATATAAAACAAGTGCCGATGAGTGAAAGGAATGTAACGATTTTAGGCGTTGCAGTATTATTTGGCAGCGGCGTTATGTTTTTACCGTCTGGAGCACTCCAATCCTTGCCGTCTGTTATGCAATATATATTCGGTAATGGTTTATTTGTAGGTACGGTTGTAAGTATATTGCTAGAACAAATATGGCGCGTTGGAAAGTAAGTGGATAAAAAGAGTGTACGCACTGTATAAAAGTCTAAAATAACATAGGAAATAAAGCCCATTTTCATTCACCACCTGCACATTTCGTTCATACAATATCTTGACTAAATAAACACCCAACTTACACATACACAGCTCTGGCTTAAGCAAGGAGGGTTATACCAGTTGAAGGAAAAAGCGTATCAATCTAAACCTTTACTCACAAAGAGAGAAAGAGAAGTATTTGAATTACTGGTTCAAGATAAAACAACGAAGGAAATTGCAGGTGAACTTTTTATAAGTGAAAAGACAGTTCGCAACCACATCTCAAACGCAATGCAAAAGCTAGGGGTTAAAGGACGTTCACAAGCAGTTGTGGAGCTTCTTCGTATGGGAGAGCTCGAACTATAAGAAAGCAGCCGACTTTTATACAAAGAGTCGGCTATTTTTTTGTTTGCTTCACTTGCTATATGAATGATAAGAACACTCCATACATAAATAGGTAATAAGGAGGGGATATGTTGAAAAGGATACTGTTAGTTTCAACAAGTGCTCATGATATGAATGGACACCCGACGGGTTTGTGGCTTGAAGAGCTCGCAGCTCCTTATCATTTATTTAAAAAGGCTAAGTTTGATGTTGATATTGTGTCAATAAAAGGCGGGAGAGTGCCTATAGATAGAGTGTCTATTCCGAATGGTATACCTCGCGAATTCAAGCATGTAGCTTCTTTATTACAAAATACGAGGCCGATTTCAAATGTTCATTTCTCGGATTATGATGCGGTTTTATTTGGTGGTGGGCACGGGGCGATTGTAGATTTTCCAGGCAATCCATATGTAGCAAATTTGATTGAGAATATGTATAACAATAACCGGATTGTAGCGGCTGTTTGTCACGGAGTAAGCTCCTTAGTCGGTGTGAAAAATAAGGATAGCTCGTTTTTTGTTGCCGGTAAGCGTATAACAGGTTATACAAACGATGAAGAAAAAGCTGTACATTTAGAAAAGCGCGTTCCGTTTTTGTTAGAAAGTAAGTTGAAAGAAGAAGGAGCTTTGTTTTATGTAGCGCCTAATTTTACGCCGCATGTGGTAGTAGATGGGCATTTAATTACAGGGCAAAATCCACAGTCTAGCGTGGAAATAGGTAAGGTTATAAAAAGGGCTGTAAATAAATTATAGAAAAAGTACCCGCTACTAACAAAGGTAGTGGGTATTTTTATCCTAAAATTCCCCCCTCAAAATTGGTTTGTAACTGTCCAGTTGGTGATAATGGATTCTAGTTCTTTATGTATAGTATATGAAAATGTAATAAACTAAAAAAGCATAATGAGTATAATAACTTCATTTATAATCATTCGTGAATTTGCTATACTATTTTGTATGGACAAAAGGGGAGGCTCTTTTAAATGAGAAAAGTCGCATGTGCAAATACTTATATTAATAAAATAAAGCCCGTTATTAGAAAGACGAGTTTTAGCCAATTGAAAATAGATGAAATTGCGAAATATATGGATATTAGTAAAGCTACTTTATATAAACGTTTTTCTTCGAAAGATGAAATTATTGAGGCGGTAGTAGAGGATTTTATAAATTATCTACTCGAAGGTGATGCGGACAATCAAGATGAAAGCATGTCTTTTGCAGAACGTTTCCAAAAGACGTTTATCCACTCTTTAAAATGTGTGACATATATTTCGGATGTTTTTTTGCAAGATTTGAAAGAAGCATATCCGCATTTGTCAGATCAATTAGTCGCTGCACAACAAAATCGTAATCATAATTTGCAAATGTTTTTTGAAGCGGGTATGGAACAAGGTTATTTTAATAAAATGAATGCACAATTATTTATGGTACAAGATGATGTGATGTTACGACGTATTATAGATCATTCTTTTTGTATTCAGTACGATATTACTTTAAAGAAAGCGATATTTGATTTTTATCAATTAAAGAAGTATCAACTTTTTAAACCAGAGTATATAGAAGCAATTGATGATTCTGAAATTGAAAAAGAAGTTATTGCTATTTTGCAAATGATTTCGTAAAAAAGCAGATCTCCCTTAGTAGAGGGAAATCTGCTTTTTTAGTACATATTATTTTTGCAACTGTTTTAATACTAATTCGGCTACTGAACCACCTGAAGCTGGGTTTTGACCAGTGATAACACGATTATCTTCTAGAGCAAAAGCTTCCCAAGGCTGTGCAGCTTTTTCGTAAAGTCCTCCATTTTTAATGAGTTCATCTTCTGTTAAAAATGGAACGAATTGATCTAATTCAGCTAATTTTTCTTCTTCATTTGAAAAGCCTGTTACCTTCTTACCGCTAATTAAACGATCCCCATTACTTAATGTAATATGAAATAAACCAGCTGCTCCATGACAAACGGAAGAAACAATACCGCCGTTTTCATAAATATTGCGGCTAATATTTTGAAGTTCTTTATTTTCTGGGAAGTCCCAAATAACCCCGTGACCACCTGCGTAATAAATAACAGCGTAGTCTTCTGGATTCACTTCACTTGGTTTCATTGTAGAACCGAGGCGATTCATAAACTCTTTCTTTTGGTACCATTCCCAATCGATGCTCTCCGCCATTGCTAAACTATGTGGATCAATTGGTGTATAACCGCCTTGTGGACTGACGTAATCAACTTCGTAACCCGCTTCTTCTACTTTTTTTACGAAATGTACAGCTTCACCGAGCCAAAGTCCGGTAGCCCTACTTAAATTTGGGTATTTTTCTACGCTTGTTAATACAACTAACATTTTTTTCTTCATCATAATCCTCCTATAATGTCTCTTCTATATAAAAGTTCTGTATTCGTTTCATTTTATTAAGTTAAAAAATGCAAATTTGAATAATCATGCCAGTCCTCCTTATATCAGCTTCGAAATTAGTGTATAATAACTTTTGAACAAAGTAAACTAAAAAGACTAAATTAGTTTACTTTGTATGTTTTTCGTTGACAAACTGTAATGCTGAAACTATGATAGTTCCATGAATATCGAACAATATACGTGTTTCGTTTCGAATTCAATTTATCGCGCGATAAATTAGCACCATTTATACATTTAATGAAGTTGTTTAGTGGTGATACAACATTTAAATAACTTCATTTTTTTATCTATAGTTTGACAGTTTTAAAATTGCAATCAGGAGAGTGTTACACATGGGGAAAGATATAAGTAACCATTCGAAATGGTTTGTTTTTACATTATGTTTTATTGTTTTGTTAGGACCGATGAACGCTGTGTTATTTAATGTAGCGCTAGAGGATATTGCTAATGATTTATCAATTAGTCAATCGAAAGTAAGTTGGGTTGTAGTAGGGTATTCTTTAGTCGTCGGTATCGGTTCGATGATATATGGAAAACTGGCTGATCGTTACAGTGTAAAAAGGCTATTAATTATTTCTATTATCATATTTGTAGCTGGTTCTATTGTTGGGTTTGTGAATCAATCTTATGAGATTATCATTTTCGCAAGGCTAGTGCAGGCGAGCGGAGGAGCAGCGTTTATTGCGCTTAGTATGATTGCGGTGGCGAAATTAGTTGCTCCAGCTAAAAAACCGGGTGCGTTAGCAATGATTAGTTCTTCTATTGCATTAGCGGTTGGTATTGGACCTTTAGTTGGTGGGGCAATTACAAATACGTTAGGGTGGCCGTATTTATTTTTATTTATGGTTATTTCAATGGTTGGTATTTTCTTGCTCGTAAAATTGTAACTACTCAGCCACCTTTTGGTGTCTTTTTTTAATTTTACTAGTTTCATATGCCTCCCATTTGTAAATACTGAGTATATCAAACAGGGGGGTGAATAGGATGGTCGATCGAAAAATCATTTTAGATGCATATAAAAAAGGACCTGAAGCTGTTATTTCTTTATTTGAAGAAACATTCTCTAAGTTAGAAAAACGGATTCAAGAACTAGAACATGCTTCAAAAAAAAACTCTACAAATAGTCATAAACCACCTTCTACAGATGGTTTGCGTAAACCTGTTACAAAAAGTTTGCGCAAATCCTCCCAGCGTCCAACCGGTGGCCAGTTGGGCCACAAAG
>NZ_QJTG01000009.1:142882-175952 GCF_003217275.1 Bacillus sp. 196mf | reverse complement strand
ATTTAGTTCGAAAATTAATAGACGAGAAACCAGAGCAGCCATAAGCTGGTCTATTTTTATTATCTAAAAAAGGAGAGGAAAAGATGGATCGTATTGATGTATTATTAAAAACTTTTATTGCCACTTTTGGTGGCTTCTGTGGGTATTTTTTGGGAGGATGGGATGCAACATTGAAAATCTTATTGACGATGGCAGTTATTGATTATTTAACTGGCATGATTGTAGCAGGATATAACGGAGAATTAAAAAGTAAAGTTGGTTTCAAAGGCATCGCCAAAAAGGTGGTGCTTTTTCTTTTGGTCGGAGCGGCCGCTCAACTAGATTCAGCACTGGGAAGTAACAGTGCAATTCGTGAAGCGACTATTTTCTTCTTCATGGGTAATGAGTTACTTTCACTTTTAGAAAACGCTGGTCGTATGGGAATCCCCTTACCTTCAGCATTAACAAATGCAGTTGAAGTTTTGGGTGGAAAACAAAAACAAGAAGAGAAAAAGGGAGATGTCCAATAATGGAAATTAGAAAAAAATTAGTTGACTCAAGTAAATATGGTACAAAGTGTCCGTATACAATGAATCCAGAATTCATTACAGTCCACAATACGTACAACGACGCTACAGCAGAAAATGAAGTCTCTTATATGATTCGCAATGATAATCAAGTATCGTTTCATATCGCGGTAGATGATAAGGAGGCTGTACAAGGAATTCCTTTAGAGCGTAACGCCTGGCATACTGGCGACGGTAACGGGAATGGTAATCGTAAATCTATTGGGGTTGAAATTTGCTACTCTTTAAGCGGTGGAGATAGATATTATAAAGCGGAAGACAATGCAGCTATCGTTGTAGCACAACTAATGAAACAGTACAATATTCCAATTCATAAAGTTCGTACACACCAATCATGGAGTGGGAAGTACTGCCCTCATCGTATGTTGGCAGAAGGACGTTGGAATAACTTTATTGAAAGAGTCCAAAATGCATACAATGGAGACTGTAAAGAAAATCCTACGCTTATTCCACCGTCAACTAATGGGACAGGTATTGCGTATATTGAGGGGAATGGTATTAACCTTCGTAAAGGCCCAGGTACTGGATACGGGATTATTCGTCAATTAGGTAAAGGTGAGTCCTATGAAGTATGGGGGCAATCAAATGGATGGTTAAACCTTGGTGGGGATCAGTGGATTTATAATGATCCATCATACATTCGTTATACAGGAGAAAATATGCCGGCACCATCTACACCTTTAAATGAGGGCATTGGTGTAGTGACTATTACAGCTGATGTATTACGTGTTCGTAAAGGTCCAGGAACTAACTATGGTATTGTAAAAAATGTGTACCAAGGGGAACAGTATCAGTCGTGGGGATATAGAGATGGTTGGTATAATGTTGGGGGAGACCAGTGGGTTTCAGGTGAATATCTGAAATTTGAAAGATAAAATATATTATATTATGTAAAAGTAAATGCAACCTATGTGTATGTGAAGTAAGGAAATGAAAAAGAGCATCCCTCTTTTTCTATATTACAGTATCGGCAGTTTAATTATATGAATCCACTACATACAATATGACTCGAAAATAATAAAGACACCTTCCCCAGCTGAAGGTGCCTCATATGGTGATTCTCTAGATGTATAAATAGTATATCCAATATTAGTGAAGGATAGAACTTATTATTGAACGATAAATGTATATGTTAAATATATTTTCACAAAAGAATAGTTTTATTAAAATGAATAATAAAAACCCAGAGCGCTCTTGAGGAGTGCTTTGGTTAAATAGGATGATCACTATCTAAGAAAAACGGGGCAATTAAATATCCCAGTATTTATGTATCTCTTTAATTTAATTTATTCAATATATTATACCAGTTAAAGTTCTTTACTGGTGTCTGTTTTTACAATGAATGATAGAATCCATCTATTAAAATTAGAATATAACCCTATTAATTTCCTGATTATTGAATTATAGTATAAATGTGTTAAAAAATAAGAGGGAAGGGGATTAAAAAATGAAAATTTTTAACAAGTGCCTCCTAGTAACTTTTACAACCATGCTAGCATTTTCCTACACTGCACCTTCAAGTGTTTCTTATGCTGAGGAAAGTCGGGATGTTAACACTATCAAGACTGAGGTTAGTGGTTTAGAAATCGCTAAAACTAAAGAGATTATGGATGTTATTCAAGAATTGGATCGAAATTTAGATATGGAGAATCTATCTAATAATACTCCGGAAGATATCTTAAAGCTGAGTAAAGCAACACAAGATTTTTATTATTCATATAAAAATATAAGTGATTTCCACAATGGAAATGTAAGTGCAGACGATGTAGCGAATCTTATCGCATCTAAAGTCAATGAAAACTCTATCAATAATAATCCGAATTACGCAGCACAGTATGCTGCAGTAAGATCAAAAGACTTTTATATTTCAAACTACCAAGTGAATGAAGTAGTAAAACTTGCTGGTTTACATGGAACAGGATGGGGATTTGCAATTGCATTAGCTAAAAAATTCGGCAAAAGTCCTACATGGGTCACTTTAATGATCGTAGCTGTTCCAGCCTTAGGTGCAGGTGCAATTAACTATTGTAATAATAAAAACAAAGGTATTATTATCAATAGGCTTTCTTTTGGTGCGACGCATACCTTCACTTGTCGTTCACAATAAAAAGGGACAAGGAATTAATTCCTTGTCTTTTTGTTTATTATAAAATCACTTGCAAAAAATATGATTAAACCCAGTACAAGTATTAGAAAGGAACTAGATATAAGCTCTCTATCAAACAATAACTCACATACAGAATTCATAAATAACACAAGTCCCCAAAAACAAAAGGTAATCCAACATGCATTATTAGATGAACTCTTCTTTTTAGTACTATCGTTTTCAAAAAACATATATATCTTATACCTCCATCAATTAAATGTGCGTGTTGTACTACTTCTATAACTAATTAGACATACTTCATAAAAACCCTTTATATTAAGGTCTAGTCACAGAGTAGCTGTTCTAGTCCGTCACATAAATTACTCTGGTAACCTTAGTACGCCTTGTCTAAGTACCTATCCAACATGGTTTTGCTAATTCCAGTCGCCGCTGTAATTTCCTTAATCGTGTAGTCTTTACTTTTATACATTTTAATGGTTATTGCAATTTTATCTTCTCTTTTATTAGGTGACCACCTTTCTTTCCTCTTGTGTCGGGCCGCTTGCAGACCAGACTTTATTCGTTTACTAATAATACCTCTTTCTAATTCAGTAATACTGGCCATTGTACAAAAGCAAGAGTTGTCTTTATTTGTTAATATTTACCGTTAAAAGTCTGAAAATTATGTAGAAATATACTTTGCTATTCTTTTTTCTTCCTTTTTTTGTTATCCTTTAATGTAAGACTATTCAGAAAGAAGGAAGTGATTTTATGGATGCTCCAGTGAAGGGGAATGAACAAGTTACGAAATTACTTAATGACTGGTATCAAGCAATGTTAACACAACAGTATGTAAAGGCGTCAAACTTGAAAGAAAAAATTGATCATTTAATTAATAATTTACAACATGAAAAAGACACAGAATTACAAGACCAAAACTTATTATTATATTACTCTTTATTAGATTTTAGGTATAAGGTTCTAACTCAAGGTATTAATATTTTACCAAGTGAATTTGATGAAATTGAGAACTTCAATAAACCAGTAGACAATTATTTAGCTTATTACTACCACTTTTATAAAGCAATACATAATACATTTTTGTCTAATTATGCAGAGGCTGGGGAACAATTTGAAGAAGCAGAATCACTTCTAAAATATGTCCCTGATGAAATAGAACAAGCAGAATTTAATTACCGCTTAGCAACATTCTACTATCAAACATATAAGCCCCTCCCCTCTATAACGTATATAAACAAAGCAAAAACAGCTTTTCATAATAATGAAGGCTATGAGATAAACGTAGCATTATGTGAAAATGTACTAGGATTAACATGTATACAGATAAGACAATTTGAACAGGCTGAAGAACACTTAAATAAAGCAATAGATATTGTCAAAAAGGGTGATAACACAGAACTGTTATTACGTCTTAGAAACAATATAGGGTGGTTATATGCTAGTCAGGGGCTTTCGTCTTTAGCTATCCGCCACTTATCAGAAGTAACTGAACATTTACCAAACCATTATAAGGCCATCTTTTTACAAGCTAAGGAACATTATAAATTGAGGGAACATACAGCAGCCAATAGGTTAATAGAACAGGGGCTAAGAACGTCTACTCAAATAGGGAATCAAGAGTATATACACAGATTTAATATATTAAAGGAATTGAATGATGAATCTGATTTAAATGTATTAGAAAGTGTAATAGAAGCAGGAATTTCCTATTTTGAAGTAGAAGGATTAACAAAGTGTGTTCAAGAATATGCTGAAATTCTCGCTACTATGTTTTATAAAGAAGCGAACGACAAAAAAGCAAGTAAGTACTTTTATATCAGTAATGAATCAAGAAAACAATTTGAAGAAAAAGGGGCGTTAGTGTGATGGAAAAGTTAAAGTCAGTATTATTACTTCCCATTATAGCAGTAGGGTTTATTGCAATGGCTGAAGGTGATACACCTGCACCACAAAGACCTGATTTAGCATATGGTGAGGGGCATACTAATGTTATAAGTAAATTAGAAGCACACGGGGATCATGGTGGTGCACCCGCTTATGACCACGGAAGACCGCCTTCACCAGCATATGAATATGTGAAATAACAAAAAAGCCAACTTTATTTAGAATAGGGTTGGCTTTTTGGGTGCTATGATGTTTAAAATTTATTTTTAGATAATGCCTTTAATATCGGATTTATAATTCTGCTAATTAAACGAAATCCCCTGAATATAGAGCTAACAACTTTCATAACGTTAGAATCTCTTTTTATTTTAAACACCTACTTTCGCAATTCCGCTTGTAGAATAAAGTTTTCTTTTATACTGCCTTTATATGTATACCTTATTTTATTCTTTTGATAAACCTTGGTATGATCTTTACTAAATATTGTTTCGTCACTAAGGCCAAGTTCTTGTTTAACTAAATTGCGTTCTCCAAAATTCAGTGAATCATCCATCGTTCCTATTAATAATAAGAAAGCGAATTTAAAGTCTTCCATCTCAGTAAAATAAGCATTTGGAGTCATTGCTAATGAAGCTTTTTTTATATTTTTATTATTATCAGTTTCTAAAACAATAATAATATTGTCTGATAAACCAATAGACGTTCTCCCGTCTTTTAAAATTTCAGTTGAGTTAATTTTTAGCTTTGTTTTTTCTCCCATCTCTTTCAATGCTTTTTCTACTCTTTTTGTGTATTCATCTACTGTTAATTTAGCCTCCTTATTTTCTGCAACCGCAGGTTTAGTGCCATCCTTTTTATTACCACTAACACCAGCAGCAACAAAAATTATTATTAGTGCAGCAATAATCCAAACCCACCATTTTTTATAAAACGGTTTTTTCATATAGTTTCCCTCCATAGATTTATACCTAAATCATACCAATTTCATACAACAACTGTAAATGTTAGTTTGTAATATATTGACGAAACAGAACAGTTGTTCTATAATTTATACAAACAAATGTTCTTTTGGAGGTCATCTTATGAATCACTTACTTAAGTGTTCGTTCAATCAAAAAATACCAATCGAATTAATTTATTTAAAGAGTTCTGGAGATTTCTCTCAAAGAACTGTAATTGTTAGGAAGATATATGAAGATCGTGTATTAGTGTATTGCATGCAAAAACAACAAGTTAGAATGCTGAAATTAGCTAATATACTTTCTGTTGATAAAGTAAGAAATAACTATCAATATGCTTAAAAATAAATAATGAGGTGAGGTCATATGTCAACAGCAATTCCAAAACCACCAAAGAAAAAGGCTACTAAAAAAGAACCTAGACCATACATGGATGAATTCGAACAACAAGAGGCTGCTGAATTAATTCAATTGGCAGTACAAGATGATACAGAATTAGTATTTACTGTGTATCGAAAATATAAAGAACCAGATGTTATCCAAGGTAAAATAATCAAACTGGAACAACAACTGAATAGAATTGTAGTGAGTGATGGACCGAATGCAATACATAAAATTCAATTCATGGATATTTTGAAAATCGAAACGCCTAGTTAATTTAGCTAGGTGTTTTTTATATGGCCATAAATTCTTTATCGAAGTAGAACTTGTCCATTAAGTTGTTTACAATCCCGTTGAAATAAGCGAATTTACCTTTTTTCATTTTTACTCCGGATTTAATTTTCATAACAAATTCTTTAATAGCTTTTAAGCCAATAGTTAACTCTTGTTCTTTAGTAAATGCTGTATCACCTGTTGTATGGTTAACGATTTTATTGCACTGTCTTACGACCTTCCACAGTTCTTGAATTGTTTTAGATTCACTGTAAAAAAAGTTAACTAAAGAAATAAAACGTTCTGGTACCCAATGAGCAACAAAGTCAGCTTGTTCCATATTCTCTTCTGGAGTATTGCTATTCTCATTACTATTACGTTTGTTTATATCTTTTATATTTTGTTTTAATAAAACAGGTTTTGTTTTAATGGTAGGACACTTCTCGGACATTTTACCAGGTTTCTTGTTGGACACTTCCACAATTGGTTGAATGATAATAGCATTAGAAGTTTGAAGCATATCTTTTTTACGTTTCATCGCTACTTGCTTAATCATCTTTAAACCCTCAAGTTTCTTCATTAAACGTTGTACAGTTTTATATGAAACTTCCATCATGTGAGCAATTGAATTTTTACATAGGAAACTAACACCTACATATTTGCAGCTGTGGCGTTTTAAAATTTCAAGTAATGCAATTAGTTTAGATTTTACGTCGGTACGCTTAATAGACATACGGATAATGTCTCTATATGTACGTATAGTTTTGTTCAATTCTTCTAATTCTATAAATGGTGATAAGTTACGGAATGATTCTTCACTTGCTATAACATCTATGCATTTCTTTTCCATATTATAAGTCTCCTTCTAGGAAACAAAAAAGCAACGTCACCAATAATTTGGTAAACGTTGCTTAATAGACCCTGCATGATGTACAATAACTCATGAGAGTATAGCAAGTGTTTACCTGGTCAGCTCAGGTGAACGGTATAAGAGTGTTGGTAGCACTACTTATACACGCTGTGCTCTTTTGTTTTGTAATTTTTCGTATTTACGTGAACTTTATATGTTTATATTTAAATACAAAAAATCAAGTTATACATAGGCAAACGATCTTTATTGGAAGTTTAAACACGTCAATTGTACACCCGAGGGAAGTTTTTAAAGAAGCCTTCCGTCGTGCAGCAGCCTCTATCATATGTCTTCATAACCATCCCTCAGGAGATCCCACGCCGAGCCGTGAAGATATTGAAGTAACCAAACGCTTAGTAGAATGCGGTCAGATTATCGGAATTGAAGTGCTTGATCATATTATAATAGGTGACCATAAATTCGTGAGTTTAAAGGAAAAAGGTCATATTTAAGACTATGCTTTTTACTTATTTTGTTTTATAATGTGATTTATGAGTTTTTTGTAGAAATTTATCTACAAAAAGGATAAAGATATAAAAAACGTACTGTTTTTATAATATAAAGTAAGAAAAAATGAGTCCGTGAAAACAAGAAAGGAAGATAAATAATATGTTTGGATTTGGTGGATTTACTCGCGATCTTGGAATAGACTTAGGAACTGCGAACACGCTTGTATATGTAAAAGGAAAAGGTGTAGTTTTACGTGAACCTTCAGTAGTTGCGTTACAAACTGATACGAAACAAATCGTTGCTGTAGGTAGCGATGCAAAACAAATGATTGGTCGTACACCAGGGAACGTTGTGGCACTTCGCCCGATGAAAGACGGTGTAATTGCTGATTATGAAACAACTGCAACAATGATGAAATATTACATTCAACAAGCTCAAAAATCAAACGGTTTCTTCTCACGTAAGCCGTATGTAATGGTATGTGTACCATCTGGTATTACAGCTGTAGAAAGACGTGCAGTAATCGATGCGACTCGTCAAGCGGGTGCTCGTGATGCTTATCCTATCGAAGAGCCATTTGCAGCAGCAATTGGTGCAAACTTACCTGTTTGGGAACCAACTGGTAGTATGGTTGTTGATATCGGTGGTGGTACAACAGAAGTTGCAATTATTTCTTTAGGTGGTATTGTAACAAGCCAGTCAGTTCGTGTTGCTGGTGATGATATGGATGATTCAATCATTCAGTACATTAAGAAAAGCTATAACTTAATGATTGGTGAAAGAACAGCTGAAGCATTAAAATTAGAAATTGGTTCTGCAGGCGAGCCAGAAGGTATCGAGCCTATGGAAATTCGCGGTCGTGATTTAGTAAGTGGTTTACCAAAAACAGTACTAATTCAGCCAGAAGAAATTGCAGATGCATTAAAAGATACAGTAGATGCGATTGTAGAATCAGTTAAAAATACGTTAGAAAAAACGCCACCTGAATTAGCGGCTGATATTATGGACCGCGGTATCGTATTAACAGGCGGCGGGGCATTACTACGTAATTTAGATAAAGTAATTAGTGAAGAAACGAAAATGCCAGTTCTTGTTGCAGAAGATCCATTAGATTGCGTAGCAATTGGAACAGGTAAAGCATTAGACAATATCGATCTTTTCAAAACTGCTGCTCGATAATATTGCAAAATAAAAATCAGTGAAATTAAGAGGGTGTGAACGTGCCACAGTTTTTCTTAAACAAAAGATTAATTGTTTTGTTGGTTAGTATTATTCTTCTCGTGGCATTGATTGGAATCTCATTGAAAGAACGGAACAGTTTAACATGGCCAGAGCAGTTTGTTAAAGACACTGTGGGTGTTGTAGAACGTGTATTCCAAAAGCCAGCGAAATACGTAGCTGGATTCTTCGAAAATGTAGAAGATGTAAAGCGCACGTATGAAGAGAATAAAGAATTAAAAGCAAAATTAGATAATTATGCAGGTCTATCAGGGAAAGTAAAACAACTAGAAGATGATAACAAGAAGCTACAAGAGCTAACTGGTAAAAAAGAGTTAAATAGCGGGTATACTGAAATTCCAGCTACTGTTGTTTCTCGTAATCCAGATAAATGGTACGATTTAATTGGAATTGATAAAGGGGCACAGCAAGGAATTAAAAAAGATATGGCTGTAGTAACTTCACAAGGGTTAGTTGGAAGAGTGAAAAGTGTATCTCAGTTTACATCATCAGTAGAATTACTAAGTTCTATGAGCCGAACAAATCGCGTTTCTGCTATTGTACAAGGGCAAGAGAAAATCTTTGGTTTGATTGAAGGTTATGACAAAGAAAAACAATTACTTCTTTTCACAAAGATTGGCTCTGATGCACCGGTAGAAAAAGATCAACTAGTTGTAACATCTGGACTTGGTGATATTTTCCCGAAAGGTCTTGTAATTGGAAAAATCGTTGATGTTCAGCCGGATGCATATGGCTTAACAAAAACAGCTTATGTAAAACCTGCCGCTGATTTAAATGACGTAGAGCATATTACGGTTGCTAAACGTGCAACACCTTCAGCGCCATTAGAATAGGAGGAGAAGAAGAGATGATGAAGATATTAAAAAGAGCAGCTCTTCCTCTTTTGCTCCTTTTTGTGTTTCTATTTGAAAATATGTTTGCTACTGTTGTTCCAACGGATGTGTTTTGGAAAGACAGTATAGCAGCACCGCATTTCTTTATAATCGTCTTATGTTTTATTACAGTGTATTATAGTCCGGTCCAAGGGATTTATTACGGACTATTATTTGGCTTCTTATTTGATACCGTATACACAGAACTTGTCGGGATATATATTTTTGCTTATCCGATTTTAGCTTATTTAGTTTATAGTGTGATGAAAGTATTACAATTGAATTTATTTATTGTTGTTTCTATCATATTAGCTAGCATTGTAGCACTAGAGTATTATGTGTATGGCTTCTTAACTTTGTTAGGACGTACTCATATGCCAGCGCATGTCTTTTTCACAGATCGTCTCCTTTCTACTTTATTGTTAAATGCTATTTTCTTATTGATAGTTTGTTTCCCACTGAGACGATATATAGTGCGTCTTTCAAAAGCGATGGAAGAAAAAGAAAAAAGGATTTTCTAATTTTATGTCGAATTGAATCGGTGGGGTGAACTTTAGTGGAAGAAAAAAAGCAACAAAATGTAACGATAAAAGGGACAAAAGATGGGATAACGCTTCATTTAGATGATTGTTGTTCATTCTCAGAATTATTGATGGAATTAGACGAAAAACTTTCTACACATTACTACGATGGTGATGGGCGCTCTTTAATTGAAGTGCATGTGAAAGTAGGAAATCGTTATTTAACAGAAGTCCAACAAGAAGAGATTCGTACGTTAATTCGTAATAAAAAGAATCTTGTTGTGGATTCAATTGAAAGTGATGTTATCACTAAAGCAGAAGCAATAGCTTGGAAAGAAGAAACAGAAATTGTCCCTATTTCCAAAATTGTTCGCTCTGGACAAGTTTTACATGTAAAAGGAAATTTGTTGTTAATTGGAGATGTTAATCCAGGCGGAACGGTTATCGCTGGGGGGAATATTTTTGTCGTAGGATCATTAAGAGGAATTGCACATGCTGGGTATTATGGGGATTCAGATGCTGTAATCGCTGCATCTGTTATGAACCCGATGCAACTTCGAATTAGTGATGTGGCAATGCGGGCTCCGGAAGAGAAAGAAGACGGAGCGGAGGCGGCAGAATGTGCGTATATTAATGAGAACAATCACATTGTTGTCGATCGCCTGCAACTTCTCACTCATCTTAGACCTAATTTAACAAAGTTAGAAAGGGGAATTGTATAGCTGTGGGAGAGGCAATAGTAATTACATCTGGAAAAGGCGGAGTAGGTAAAACTACTACATCTGCGAACATTGGTACGGCCCTAGCGTTATCTGGAAAGAAAGTGTGCTTAATTGACACAGATATCGGTCTTCGAAATTTAGACGTAGTAATGGGGCTGGAAAATCGTATTGTATTTGATCTTGTTGATGTCGTTGAAGGGCGTTGCCGTTTACCTCAGGCTCTTATTAAAGACAAACGTTTTGATGATCTTTATTTATTACCTGCAGCACAAACGAGTGATAAATCAGCGGTAACACCTGAACAAATGGATGAATTAATACAAGTATTACGTCAAGATTATGATTACATATTAATCGATTGTCCTGCGGGGATTGAGCAGGGATTTAAAAATGCGGTAGCTGGTGCGGATAAAGCAATCGTTGTTACGACTCCAGAAGTATCCTCAATGCGCGATGCGGATCGTATTATTGGGCTTTTAGAAAAAGAGGATATTGAACCACCGAAACTTGTTATTAACCGTGTACGTAGTCATATGCTTCATGAACAGGATATGTTAGATGTTGATGAAATTGTACGTACATTGTCAATTGAGCTTCTTGGTGTTGTCGAAGATGACGATGAAGTTATTCGAGCTACAAATACAGGTGAACCTGTGGCGTTGCAACCAAGCGGAAAAGCAGCGTTGGCTTATCGTAATATTGCAAGACGCTTGTTAGGTGAGAATGTACCATTACAAGCATTTGAACAAGAAAAGGTATCGGTATTTGCAAAGGTGAAAAACTTCTTTGGAATCCGTTAAGAGCACTTCGCACATATGCGAGGTGCTTTCTTTTTTCTTCACACGAATATCTTTCTTTCTTAGCTCATACATATGTACAAACTGTATACAACTGTTTCTATTGAAATTAGCTTAACGAAAGAAAGGAGACAGTATGAAGAATAGACGCGTAGAAGAAATTAAAAAGCGGATTGCAAAAAGGAAGGCCGAGCAAGAAAGGATGGAGGAAGAACAGTATTTTACCGGAGGGAATTTTGATAGCGAAACAGTAGTTATTGAAGATGGAGAAAAGGAAATGCATCCTTTATTTCGAAAGGAAGTCTTTTTCTTCAAAGTTTTATTATCGGCCATATTAGTTCTTTCGGTTGCTATTTTATATAAGAATGCTCCTTCTTCATTCAATGGAGCTAAAGCTGTTACAGAAAAAGTGATGAAAGAGGAATTTCAGTTTGCTACTGTAGCGAAATGGTACGAAAAGCAATTTGGAAAACCGCTCGTATTCTATTCGCCAAACGAGAAAAAAGAAGGAAGTATTCAGCAAAAAGATTATGCAATTCCCGCTTCTGGAAAGGTAATGCAAGGGTTTCAAAAAAATGGCCAAGGTGTATTTGTCCAAACAGCTACAAATGCAACGGTTGAGTCAGTGAATGAAGGATTAGTTGTTTTTGCGGGTAAGAAAGAGGAACTTGGAAATACAGTTCAAATTCAACATGCAGATGGTACGGAGTCATGGTATGCAAACTTAAACGATATGTCAGTGAAATTATATGATTACGTTTCAAAGAAACAAAAAATTGGAACGGTGAGTAATGATACAAATGATAAAAATGGAAAGTTTTATTTCGCGATAAAAAAGAATGAAAAATTTATTGATCCGATCCAGGTGATATCATTTGATTAAATATAGAGACGTTTTGACGAAAATTTCCGTGCATCCATTATTTTGGGTTATTATTGTCATTGGTATTTTTACTGCACGTTTTAAAGAGTTACTACTGTTATTTTGTATCGTTCTTATTCATGAACTTGGGCATGCTATTGCAGCAGCACACTATAATTGGCGTATAAAAAGAATTCAGCTTTTGCCGTTTGGTGGCGTGGCCGAGCTTGAGGAACATGGTAATAAGTCATTGAAAGAGGAACTTGTTGTCGTAATTGCAGGGCCGATTCAACATGTTTGGATGATGCTGGTAGGTTATATGTTGTTTGAAGCCGGTTGGTTGAATGCAGATTTATATTATTTCTTTATGTGGAATAATATAATTATTTTAGCGTTTAATTTACTCCCTATTTGGCCGTTAGATGGCGGGAAAGTATTGTTTAATATACTATCATATCGTTTTCCTTATTTACAAGCACATGAAAAGATGATGAAATTGTCATGTGTTTTTTTTGGTGTAATATTAGGATGGCAGTTGCTCTGGAATAGTAACAATATTATGATGTGGGTACTACTCATATTTTTGGCAGTGTCGTTATATCAAGAGTGGAAACAAAGACGGTATGCATTTATGCGTTTTTTATTAGAACGTTATTATGGAAATAAAAGAGGGATTGAAAAGATTGCACCTATTGAAGTGCAATCAGAAGATCATTTATATAAGATATTCACAAAATTTCGTAGAGGATATAAGCATTCTATTATCGTCCGTGGAAAATATAAAGAGCATTACACATTGGATGAAAATGAATTGCTCTATGCATATTTTACTGAAAAACGAACAACCTCATCAGTTGAAGAATTAATCGGTTAGTGTTGACGATAGCACTAACCTTTTATTATTGTAAAAGCAAAGAAGATTATAAAGTGAGGAAATAATTTTGAAAACGTTATATGTGAATTACGCTGGTTCGGAAAAGCGCGTTGCAATTGAAGAGAAGAAAAAGATTGTTGAGTTTTTATGGAAACGTAATGAAGAGCAAGAGATTGTTGGGCATATTTATGTTGGACGTATCGTAAGAACAATTGCTGGAATGAACGCAGCTTTTGTAAATATAGTTTTAGAAAAACATGCGTATCTTTCATACGATGATGTACCACCTTCTTATCGTATACATGAAGGGCAAGCGATACTCGTACAGGTTGTGAAAGAGGCAATTGATACGAAAGGGCCTAAATTGACAGCGAATATAGAATTTACCGGGAAATATGTCGTTTATATGCCGTTTGATGAGATGCGAGCTGTTTCTCGGAAAATAAAAAATAATAAAAGAAGACAACAGTTACTTGAAATTGAAGTAGAAGGAACGGGAGGTTACATTTTCCGCTCTGCTTCTGAAAAAGGGGAAATTGAAGAAATACAAGCTGAAATGCAAGGGTTACAACAGTTGTATGAAGAGTTAAAAAGAAAAGAGGATCAAGGAAAGGCGCCGTTATTACTTCATCGACCGGCGACCTTTTTAGATCGTGTATTTCAAGAGAATCCAATTGAAACAATTGAAAAAGTAGTTGTAGATACAAGAAGTATAGTAAAAGAGTTAGAAGACAAAGTTGGAAAAGAAAAAGTATCTTTTTATAATGAAAAGTCTTCGATGTTTAACCATTTTGGAATAGAGCGTGAAATTGAGAAAGCACTCCAAAAAATTGTGTGGCTTCCAAATGGTGCTTATTTAATTGTAGAGCAAATGGAGACGATGACTGTAATTGATGTGAATACGGGCAAGTTTACTGGAAAACAAAATTTACAAGATACAGTACTTCGCACAAATGAGATGGCAGCTGAAGAAATTGCACGCCAATTAAGACTTCGTGATATTGGTGGTATGATATTAATTGATTTTATTAATATGAAAAAAAGAGAAGATAAAGAAAAGGTAAGAGAATGTCTCATAGCTGCTATGAAAGATGATCGTACTTATACAAGAGTACTTGGATTTACTGAGTTAGGAATTTTGGAGATGACACGAAAACGTAAAAAACATTCTTTACGTGACGTATTACTAGAAGAGTGTGTATCTTGCAAAGCGACGGGTTATGTAATGTCGTATGAAACAATTGCGTATGAGCTAGAGAGAGAATTAATCACATATGGCAACATAGAGGATGAGGCAGTATTAATCGCTGCGCCTAAAGAACTGCAAAAACAATTTTTGCAAAAAGAATTACAAAAAAATATTCCATTTGAAATTTATTTCAAAGATGATATTATCGAAAAGTACGCTATTATCCGTTTTGGAAGTAAAAAAGAAATTGTAGAACGGAAAAAATAGTTAGTAGAAGATTCATTGACAATACTCAATGAATTATGGTAACATCTTTATGTTATAGTTTATAGCACCTAAACGGCTATATGCTACAACCGCACAAGACAGGTTCCCTAAAGGCATTTATGTCTACCTCGTTTTTGGCGAGTCTTAGTAATTAAGAGGAGGTGCAAGTATGTACGCAATTATCGAAACAGGTGGAAAACAAATTAAAGTTGAAGCTGGTCAAGCAATCTACATTGAAAAATTAGATGTTGAAGCTGGTGAAACTGTTACTTTTGACAAAGTTCTTTTCGTTGGTGGCGAAAACGTTAAAGTTGGTAGCCCAGTTGTAGAAGGTGCAACAGTTACTGCGAAAGTTGAAAAACAAGGTCGCGCTAAGAAAATCATCGTTTTCAAATACAAAGCGAAAAAGAACAATCGTAAGAAACAAGGTCATCGTCAACCTTACACTAAGCTAGTTGTTGAAGCTATCAACGCTTAATTCTGGTTAACATGATTAAAATTACGATAAGTCGCACGAAATTAGGAAGTATCCAATCATTTAAAATGACTGGACATGCCGATTATGCGCCACATGGACAAGACCTTGTCTGTGCTGGAACTACAGCGGTTGTGTTTGGTTCTATAAATGCAGTGGAAGAACTTTGTAATGTGCAGGCAACTATTGAACTCGGAAGTGATGGCGGATTCTTAACGTATGAATTGCCTAATGATTTAGACGTTCATGCAGCAGAAAAAGCACAGATACTTTTAGAAGGATTGGTTGTTTCGCTTAAGACGATCGAACTTGATTACGGAAAGTATATCCGTTTAATAGAAAAAGTGCAGGAGGTGTAACGTATGTTAAGATTAGATCTTCAGTTTTTCGCATCTAAGAAAGGTGTAGGTAGTACAAAGAACGGTCGTGACTCTCAGTCAAAACGTCTTGGTGCTAAACGCGCAGATGGTCAAACGGTTTCAGGTGGTTCAATTCTTTACCGTCAACGCGGTACAAAAATTTATCCAGGTGTTAACGTTGGTCGTGGTGGCGATGACACTTTATACGCGAAAGTTGACGGCGTAGTACGCTTTGAGCGTCTTGGCCGTGACCGCAAACAAGTGAGCGTATATCCTGTTGCTCAAGAAGCATAAGAACTCACGGAAAACTCTAACCTGAGTGCAGGTTAGAGTTTTTCTATATTAAGGGGTATCTAAATGAATGAAAAATGGACAATTATAGATGCATTGCGCCATTCAAGACATGATTGGCTCAATCGTATGCAGATGGTGAAAGGAAACCTTTCACTTGGAAA
Source organism: Bacillus sp. 196mf (assembly GCF_003217275.1). Lineage (NCBI taxonomy): Bacteria > Bacillati > Bacillota > Bacilli > Caryophanales > Bacillaceae > Bacillus > Bacillus sp. 196mf. The sequence continues at coordinate 159,790 of NZ_QJTG01000009.1, read as the reverse complement.
AGTGGAAGAAATTCATAGTCTCATCGATCGTTTTGTCCAAGAAGCGAGACAAGAATCCAATCTGATGGGGCTATCAATGCCTTTATTTTCAGAGTGGATTTTAACATATAATTGGAAACAGCAGCCGTGCTTATTGGAGTACGAAGTATTAGGGAAATTACATAACTTATCTCACTTAGATGAGACTGTATGTACATGGACGAATCAATTTTTCTCAATGCTTCAGCATAGTTTAGACGTATATGTTGAAAATTATGTTTGTATCACAATTGAATGTGACGCGGAGAATGCTCGTTTCTTTTTTGATTTTCGTGGTAAGCTAACGAGTGTAGAAGAACTACAAAATTGGCTTGCGATCCAAAACAATAAATGGTATTCCATTTCTTATACAGTGCGAGACGAAGAAGTCTCAGTTATATTACAACCAATTGAAAAAAGTGTGGTGAAATAATGTTTGTAGATCAGGTCAAGATATATGTAAAAGGCGGCGACGGTGGTAACGGTATGGTTGCGTATCGTCGTGAGAAGTATGTTCCTAAAGGTGGCCCAGCAGGTGGTGACGGCGGTAAAGGTGCAGATGTTGTTTTCGTAGTTGAGGAAGGCTTACGTACATTAATGGACTTCCGCTACCAACGTCATTTCAAAGCTGATCGCGGTCAGCACGGAATGAGTAAAGGTCAGCACGGGCGTAAATCTGAAGATTTACTTGTAAAGGTTCCGCCAGGAACAGTAGTAAAAGATGAAAAAACTGGTCAAATTCTTGCCGATTTAGTAACGCATGGACAAACTGCTGTAATTGCAAAAGGTGGCCGTGGTGGCCGTGGTAACTCACGTTTTGCAACAGCTACGAACCCAGCGCCAGAAATCGCTGAGAACGGGGAACCAGGTCAAGAGCGTGATGTCATTCTAGAACTTAAAGTACTAGCAGACGTTGGACTTGTTGGATTCCCAAGTGTAGGTAAATCTACATTATTATCTGTTGTATCATCAGCGCGTCCGAAAATTGCAGAGTATCACTTCACAACAATCGTTCCGAATCTTGGTGTTGTTGAAACTGGTGATAACCGCAGCTTCGTTATGGCTGACCTTCCAGGACTAATTGAAGGCGCACATGCTGGCGTCGGACTTGGACACCAATTCTTACGTCATATTGAGCGTACACGTGTAATCGTGCATGTTATTGATATGTCTGGTTTAGAAGGCCGTGAGCCATATGAAGATTACGTAACGATTAATAATGAATTGAAAGAATACAATCTTCGCTTAACTGAGCGTCCACAAGTTGTTGTTGCAAACAAAATGGATATGCCAGATGCAGAAGAAAACTTACAAGCATTTAAAGAGAAAGTGGGAGACGAAGTAAAAATCTTCCCAATCTCAGCTGTAACAAGACAAGGTGTTCGTGACTTACTGTTTGAAGTAGCAAACTTAATAGAAACAACACCAGAATTCCCAATACATGAAGTTGCGGATGAGTCTGATACAAGTGTAATGTACAAATTTGATACTGAAGGTGTTAAATTTGAAATTACACGTGAAAGTGATGGCACGTTTGTTATCTCTGGTTACGATATCGAGAAAACATTCAAGATGACAGACTTCTCACGTGATGAATCTATACGTCGTTTCGCTCGTCAAATGCGCGGAATGGGTATTGATGAAGCGCTTCGTGCACGTGGTGCAAAAGACGGAGATATTGTGAAAATTCTTGAATATGAATTTGAATTTATCGATTAAGACTGCCGAAATACGGCAGTCTTTTTTTATATCGTAAAAATCGGATTTATATAGGAAAAAATCCCCACTAATTAAATTTTCAATTTATAATGGAAAAAGGAGTAAATGTAGAAGAATTCTTTTATGGGGAGAAAAAGAACATGTATAAAATATTAATTGTAGAAGACGATGAGAAAATTGCGGGAATATTAGAGGAGCATTTAGAAAGGTATGGCTATCAATCATTTAGAGCAAGTGATTTACGTCATATAAAAGATGAGTTTGTAAAAATAAATCCTCATCTTGTGTTACTTGATATTAATTTACCGTACTTTGACGGTTTTTATTGGTGTCGTCAAATTCGTACTGTATCGAATGCGCCGATTATTTTTGTTTCTGCAAGAACAGGGGAAATGGATCAAGTAATGGCGATTGAAAATGGCGGCGATGATTATATTACGAAGCCATTCCATTTAGATATCGTAATGGCAAAGGTGAAGAGTGCGCTTCGCCGTGGCTATGGAGAGTATGCCTCTGCTGCTGAGAGTGATTGTTTAGGTGTAAATGGACTGTTGTTATTCCCGTCCCAGCATATCGTTGAGTGGCAGGGACAACAAACTGAACTGACAAAAAATGAGTTTTACTTATTAGAGTGTTTAATGAAACAGGTGAATCAATATGTAACGCGTGAAGAACTGTTAGAAGCTCTATGGGATGAAGTAGCATTTGTGGATGATAATACATTAACCGTAAATGTAAAACGTGTAAGGAAGAAACTAGAAGAGCTAGGCATTAAAAATGCAATTGTAACGAAACGTGGATATGGTTATGCGCTTCTTACAGAGTGGGGCGAAGGGCATGAAGGTTAAAAATTACCTCATGGACCGCTTTTCTTTAATACTTTCTTATATTGTTAGCCTTTGTTTATTTGGGCTTGTTTTGCAGTTGCAAAGTCTTTTAGAAAAGAAATCCATTGATTGGAGTACGTGGTTATATGGACTTTTATTAGGAACAGTTGTGTTTACTGTATACCTCATTTACGATTACCGAAAACGGAGTGTGTTTTTAAAGAGTATCAAAAAGTATGTTACTGGCGGAAATACATTACATGACTCTTTACTTATTGATGAATCTTATACATTAGAGCAAGAAATGGTCGTTGAATCTTTTACGTTATTAAGACAGCAATATATGAATGAAGTTCATAAACAGCATGCGAAAGAGCAACAGCAAATGATATTTATGAACCAATGGATTCACCAAATGAAAACACCAGTATCTGTTATTGAATTATTGTTGCAGAAGTTTGGCAAGGAGCATCGTGAGGCAAGAGCAACAGTTGAAAGTATTCGTGAAGAAAATAACCGTATACTAAATGGTTTAGATTTAGCGTTACATATGGCAAGGCTAGAGCAGTTTGCGAAGGATTATAAAGTAGAAGTAGTAAATGTTATAGATGTCGTGCGAGGTATTATTAATGAAAATCGAAAATCCTTCATTCAATCGTCTGTATTTCCGAAAGTGATGTTTGAAGAAGATACTTGTATGGTTGCATCTGATAGAAAATGGCTGAGTATTGCTATAGGTCAAATTGTTGTAAACGCAATCAAGTATACAAAAATTTCAGCGGCAGAGAAAAAAGAAATTCAATTTCAAATTGAAGAGAAAAATCAAAAGGTGTTATTACATATTAAGGACAATGGAATTGGTATTCCAGAGCAAGACGTAAAGCGCATATTTGATCCATTCTTTACGGGAATAAATGGACGTAAAACGAGAGAAGCGACTGGGATGGGCTTATATATTACGAAGGAAATTTGCGATAATTTACATCATGGAATATATGTTCAATCGGCTGAAGGAGAAGGAACAACATTCACGTTCCAATTTGCAAAAGATGAAGAGTATCATACATTAATGAGAAAAATGACAAAACTGTAAGATAACAAAACGTTTTGTAAGGGAAATCACTCGTTTCTTTTTCTTATTTTTCTTATAGTAAATGTAAGAAGAAAACACATAGGGGGATTAGAAATGAGTGTTCTTGAAGTAAAAGGATTAACGAAGGTGTACCAATCAAAAGGTTCAGTAGCGACGACTGCTTTAAACGATATAAATTTTAAAATAGAAGAAGGCGAATTTGTAGGGATTATGGGTCCTTCAGGAAGCGGGAAAACGACGCTTTTAAATTTATTAGCAACAATTGATAAGCAAACTTCAGGTCATGTGCTTGTAAATGGTGAAGAAATTAATCAAATGCGTGCTGCAAAATTAGCGGAGTTTCGCCGTACACATTTAGGGTTCATCTTTCAAGATTTTAATTTACTTGATACGTTATCCATTAAAGAAAATATTATTTTACCACTTGTAATGGCGAAGAAATCTGTAAATGAAATCGATGCGAAAGTACTGGAAATTGCGAAGTTTTTAAACATCGAAGAAATTTTAAATAAAAAAGTATACGAAGTATCTGGGGGACAACAACAACGTGCAGCAGCAGCGAGAGCAATCATTCATGAACCGACGTTAATTTTAGCAGATGAGCCAACTGGAAACTTAGATTCGAAGTCAGCGAAATCGCTAATGGGCGCTCTGCAAGATTTACACGAGCAAAAGAAAGTAACGATTGCAATGGTTACGCACGATCCAGTAGCGGCTAGTTATTGTGAACGTATCCTTTTCATACGCGATGGAGAAATTTTCTCGGAAATACATAAAGGAAGAACGAAACAAGCCTTTTTCCAAGAAATTCTGGACGTACTTGCGATGCTAGGAGGAGAGTATCATGAACTTTCGCCAGCTCGCGCTTAATAATGTAAAAGGAAATTGGCGTAACTATAAAGCGTTTCTTATAAGTAGTTGTTTATCGATTGTCGTATTTTTCATGTATGCTTCTTTTATTTATCATCCAGATGTCGTAAGCGGTAATATTAGTATGAGGAAGATGATCACAAAAGGATTAGAATCGATGAATTATATTGTGGTCATCTTCTCGGCACTCTTTATTTTATATGCAAATTCAACGTTTTTACGAGCAAGAAAAAAAGAGTTTGGTCTACTAACATTAATTGGCGGAACGAAATCGCAGCTCGGCCGAATGATTATATTAGAGCAACTGATGTTAGGTAGTATTGCAATTGTAGTTGGTATTGGGGCTGGAATGCTTTGTTCAAAATTATTTTTCCAAGCGTTAAGCGTATTATTGAAAATAGATAAGACACTTCCACTCGTTTGGAATAGTAAAGCAATTCTTATTACAGCTGGTGTATACTTTATTCTATTTTTAATCCTATCATTGTTTAGTGTTTGGACAGTCGGGCGCTTGCAAATTATTGATTTATTAAGAGAAGCAAGAAAGCAAAAAGTAGAGCCGTTTGCATTTACATGGTTATGTGTAGTTGGTATAGGATGTATTATTGCTGCGTATGTACTTAGCTTCCAAGTAACGTTTCTGAATTTCCTCATCCTCTTTTTACCGGTGGTAGGACTGACAATTGGCGGAACGTATTTACTATTTACACAAGGTAGTACAGTCGTATTAAAAGCATTGCAAAAACGAAAACAATCTTTTTATACGTACCCAAATATGTTCGTCCTTAGTAACCTTATTTATAAAATGAAAGATAATGCTCGTTTTCTATTTGTAATTTCTATTATTACGGCGGTTGTATCCTCGGCAGTTGGCACGCTTTACGTATATTTTGAGGATATGAGTTATAAAACGGTAGTCAAAACTCCACATGCTATTTCATATGAGGAAAAGGGGTTAAATACGCATAACCTTATTAATGAAGAAAAGGTACAGCAGCTTGTGAAGAGACACGGGTTTGAAGATGCGCGAAAAGTAACCTACGTTAAACTACCGGCAACACAGAAAATAACGTTGTTTAATAGTGAACATGAAGTACCGATGACGATTATTTCAGAAAAAGAATATAATGCAGAAGTGCGTGAACAAAAGAGAGAGCAAGTTACAGAAGTTCATAATGCACCAGGCAGTGCAACGATGGTTATGGTCGATATGGCAAATGAACTGATGAAGATAGACCGTACGAAACCGTATGAATTTACAATTAACGGACAAAAGCAGTCTGTTCAGTTAAATAGCCCAACTTCATTTTCTGTTTTTAATGATAGTGAATATCTCGTTGTAAATGATCAAGATTTTGAGAAGTATGCAAAACTTGTACCAGATGAAGAAAAGACGAAATATTACGGTTATTATATTGAGGATTGGAAAAGTACAGAAGATCTTGTATTAGATTTGAAAAATGAAATTGCACCAGAAAAGCAAGGAGAATTGAGAAATTCAGTGTTTGCGTATAAGGATATAAGAGAAGGTGGAGCGATTACAATGTTCATCGGTTTCTTCGTGGCGGTACTATTCTTCTTCTTCGCTTGTAGTATGACATACTTTAAATGGTTTAACGATAAAGAACAAGATCGTATTCAATTTAAATCGTTAAAGAGAATCGGTATGACAGATAAAGAAATTCGCAAAATTGCGATTCGACAAATGGGAGTTATCTTCTTTATACCAATTTTAATCGGTTCAATTCATAGTGGATTTGCTCTTCATACGTTAGGGAAAATGCTTTATATTAATTTGTGGAAATCAGGTGCGCTTGTAATTGGAGCATACATTTTAGCTTCTGCCATTTACTTTATGATCGCGCAAAGAGGATATTTAAAACACGTAAAAAGCTAGGGGAACCTCTAGCTTTTTGCCTATGTAGTAAGTTACAGGAGGAAGATAGATGAACATTCGGCAACTAGCGCTGCAAAATATAAAAGGAAATTGGCGTAATTATAAAGTGTTTTTCTTAAGTAGTTGTTTTGCAATATTTGCATCTTTTGCATATATGTCTATCATTGTACATCCGTATATGCAAGAGACGATGTGGTATCAAAACGTACGCTGGGGACTTATCATATGTAATGTTATAATTATTTCTTTTTTCGTCATATTTATTTTGTACTCTACTTCTATTTTCATAGAAGCACGTAAGAAAGAACTAGGGTTATATATGTTAATGGGAGCAACGAAGTCTAACGTAATAGGAGTAATTATGACCGAGCAAATATTAATTGGAATTTTTGCTAATATTTTCGGTATAGGGCTGGGCTTGATCTTTTTAAAGCTCTTCTTCATGGTGTTTAGTATGTTACTGGGGCTTCCGAAAGAACTCCCTGTTATATTTGACGTAAGTGCGATTGGTGTAACATTTATTACATATATGGTCGTTTTTATTCTGTTATCTTTTATAAGTGCTTTACGTATATGGAATATAAAAATCATTCGGTTATTGAAAGAATTTCGAACAGATAAAAAAGAGAAGAAAACATCAAAGTGGCTTTGTATATTCGGCTTTATTTGTTTAGGGATAGGATATGCGTTAGCGCTACAAGTGACGATGGCTACGATAGCAATATACTTTTTCCCTGTGTCTATACTTGTCTTTTTTGGAACGTACTTTTCTTTCGCGCATGGAGCTACCCAAGTGTTAGAAATGATAAAGCGAAATAAAAAGATTATGTATACATATCCGTATTTATTTATAGTGAATCAATTGTCACATCGAATGAAGGAAAATGGTCGCTTTTTCTTTCTGATGTCTATGGCAACGACGTTTGTAGTTACGGCAACAGGTACGGTGTTCTTGTATTTTTCTAGCATGCAAGATATGTGGCGAACGGGAGGGGTACACTCGTTTTCGTACATAGAAAAAGGTATTTCTACTTATGAAGTCTTTGAAGAAGGTGCGGTTGAAAAATTACTGAATCAATATGGGTATGATGATTTTCAATATATGAGTTTTGTTGGAGTGTATGCATCCTTTCAGTCTAATAAAGGAGAAACAACAATAGCACCGCTTATAAAAGAAAGTGATTATAACCAAGAAGCGAGGAAACAAAAACAGAAAACATATCATCCTAAAAAAGATACAGTGACACTCGTTTATTATAATAAATACAATAATTCGAATGTATATAATCAAAAAGAGATTCAATTGCAAGTAATGAATCAACCATATCAATTCGTATTTAACGGTCAGAAAGAAGGGGTTCAATTTAACTATCACCCTTCGTACATTAATGGTCTGTTCTTCGTTATGAATGATGAAGACTTTGACAATATAGCAAATAAGGTTCCTGATTCTGAAAAGATGATATATAGAGGCTACACATTATCAAATATCGAAAAGACGAAGAAATTGAACGAAGATTTACGGAAACATATGAAACAAGATAATAATAATGCATTTCGAAGTAATATGGAGTTATATGTAAGTATGAAAGAAGGCGGCGATATTACTCTATTTGTGGGCTCGTTTATTAGTATATTATTCTTTCTTACTTCATGTAGTATCGTGTATTTTAAATGGTTCCATAATATTGCATCGGACCGAAAGCAGTATGGTGCACTCTCTAAACTTGGAATGACGAAGGAAGAAGTATGGAAAATTTCTCGTTGGCAATTATGTATGCTATTTTTTGCGCCAATTATAGTAGGGAGTATGCATAGTGCAGTTGCGTTATATACGTTTCATAATACTTTTTTTATGGATGGATCATTAAAAAAAGTAGGTTTGTTCATTCTGTTTTATATCGTAGCATGTATCATTTATTTCTTTTTCGCTCAAAGAGAATATAAGAAACATTTAGACTAGCAAATGCTAGTCTTTTTTTTAATATTCGAAATTTACATAGAAGAATATAAAAAAGTATGGTATAACAGTAAGAAAACGAAAAAGAGGGGAAAAGACGATGATTCGAGTAGGATATTTAGGACCAGAAGCAACATTTACAAATATGGCGGTGAGTCGTTTTTTTCCGGAAGCAGATCATGTACCGTATCGAACGATTCCAGATTGTATAGATGCAGCTGCAAATGAAAATGTAGACTTCGCAGTCGTACCGTTAGAAAATGCAATAGAAGGTTCAGTGAATATAACGGTTGATTATCTTGTACATGAGCAGCCGCTTTCTATTGTAGGAGAAATTACAGTACCAATTCAGCAGCATTTACTTGTACATCCGCAGTATGCAGAAGTGTGGGATGAAGTATATGCGGTGCATTCTCATCCGCATGCCATTGCACAGTGCCATAAGTTTTTAAATGAAGAATTAAAAGGAGTAACTGTTCGAGATATGACATCCACAAGTGCCGCTGCGCAATATGTGAAAGAACATCCTGAAGAAAAAATTGCTGCTATTGCAAATGAAGCAGCTGCAGAAAAATACGGATTAACAATTGTAAGACGTAGTATTCATACGCATAAAAATAATCACACACGTTTCCTAGTACTTCATAAGAAAAAGAAAGCAATACTCCCGAATAACGGAGAAAACCGCGGAGAGAAAACGACGCTTATGATAACGTTACCTGCAGATTATGCAGGTGCCCTATATCAAGTGTTATCAGCTTTCGCATGGAGAAAATTAAACTTATCAAAAATCGAATCGCGTCCGATGAAAACAGGTCTTGGAAATTACTTTTTCTTAATCGATGTCGATAAAGCATACGATGACGTATTGTTACCAGGTGTAACGATGGAACTTGAAGCGCTCGGTTTTTCTGTTACTGTACTGGGGAGCTATTCTTCTTATTGGTTGTAAGATGTAGATGGAATATTTGTATTTGTCTAATCGTCCATATCATTTCATTGCCTAGTATATTTTTTGATAGATTAATAAAATCCCACCTGCAAAAGGTGGGATTCTTTATCCCGCTATTTGCCGGGCAGCCTGATTGGTGAGGGCTGATTAAAGTTTCACTTTATTTTAACTTCGCAAGACGATCTTCTAACTGACCACGCCAAATATCAGCTAGTTCTGGAACAGCAAGAATTTTTTCAATGCCATCTTTATCTTTTCTATTATGAAAATAAATTTCGTTAGAGAACAAAACAGAAACATTGCTCGGCTGACGTTCTAGTAATGTAATTTTAGAATCTTTACGTACAGTACCTTCTTGAAGAACACGGCATAGGTAACCAGTAAATCCAGTTGCTACAATACGCGGCAGTATGCCAGGGATGCCAAGACGTTTTGAAATTGTGCTACAAGGTACGCGCGCTTGTGTCACTTGAATAATCGCTTCACCTAATTTGTATGTATCTCCGATGCAAACATCATGCTCTAACATATTTGTTACGGTAATGTTTTCGCCAAATGCGGAAGCTGGAAGTGTTGTTTGAAATTCTTTTTCCCATAGTGCGTAATGCTCGTGTGAGTACACACAAACTGCGCGATCAGGTCCACCGTGGTGTTTTAAATCTGCTACATCATCACCAAGGAAGCCATCTTTTGATAGGAAAGCTTCTTCGGTAAGTTCTTTACATATACCGGTAATCATTTCTTTATCTTCGCCATATTTCATTTGTTTCGGTTTGCCAATGCTAAAGTGAACGAGTTCAATTCCCATATTTGATCTCCTTTACGATTGATTACAATATTATAGCATTAAAAAAGCACAGAGAATGATAAAAACTCTGTGCTTTACATTAATAAACGAGAAATCCTGCTTTATCTAACGCCTCACAAGCAGCATCTAATTTTTCTTTAGAATCTGCCTCGATTGTATGTAAGTGAATACCATCTGTTAGTTGTGAAAGATAGGAAGCATTTGTGTTTTCGATTTTTTGTAAATATTGCTCTACATCAAAGCGATTGCTTACCATAATGGATGCTGTTAAGTCGCCGTATACAGGATGCTCAACTTTTACGTCTTTAATCGTAACACCATGGTCAACAAGCGTTGTGAGTTCCTGACGTACTTCTGCTGGTTTATGTTGGCATACAATTACGCGTTCGAAAGTTTGTTGCTTCTCTTGTGGCTTTAAATATAAATAACCTTGAGCAGTCGCAATAATTGGTTCGTTTCGTGCTTTAAGCAAGGAAATATCTTGCACGATAACTTGTCTACTTACGTTCGTCTTTTTCGATAGTTCATTCCCCGATAACGGTTCATTTGCAGCAAGAAGCCACTGGAGGATAAGCTGTCGTCTTTCTTCACCTAAAATCTTTTTTTGTTCATTTTGTTTCATTATGATTTAACACCTCTATAAAATTGATTTCCAATTGTGTGTAGTGCATGAATAGTAGTATCAATTTGATCTTTCGTTGTTTGTTGTCCGAAAGAGAAGCGGACATATTGTTTGGCCTCTTCATACGTTTTTCCAATTGCAAGCATAGTTTTCGAAGGTTCTTGTTTACCGACTTGGCAAGCACTTCCGGTGGAAATGGCAATACCATGACGATTACATTCTAGCATAGTATATTGACCTTCTATTCCTTTTATTGTAACCCCAACAATATGTGGTAAACAAGAAGTAGAATGACCTTCTACTTCAATTTCTAGCGGAAGTGTTTGTATTTGCTCTAAAAAGTAGGATCGTAACTCTTTAAAACGTAAACTTTCTTCCCATTGAGTTTTTAATATATTTTCAGCAGCTGTTAAAAAAGATGCGATGCCGGGAACGTTCACTGTACCTGGGCGAAATCCTTTTTCGTGAGAAGTTCCTGGAAATACTTGTTCCCAGCGAGATTGCGGATTTATGTAGCAAGCGCCGACACCTTTTGGGCCGTATATTTTATGTGCTGAAACAGAAAGACTATCAATCCCCATCTCAAAAACATGGATAGGCAGTTTACCAAATGTTTGCACACAATCCGTATGAAATAAAACATTATATGTTTTTAAAAGTGCACCGATTTCTGTAATGTTTTGAACGGTTCCGATTTCAGAGTTTCCATGCTGTATACTTGCTAGCACAGTATCCTCTGTAATAGCTGCCTCTAAATCTACTAAACAAATGAGTCCGCTTTTATCAACAGGAATTTCAGTGATCGTATAGCCTTTTGATTTTAGAGATTGAAAATAACTTCGAATGGATGCATGTTCCATAGGTGTCGTAATAATATGCTTCTTATTTCGGGCATTTAGAAGTGATTGAATCGCAAGATAGTTCGATTCCGATCCACCGCTTGTGAAAAATACTCCTTGTTCTTTGCCTCCAATCATTTCTGCAAATGTTTTTCGGCAAACTTGTAATAAAGAAGAAGCTGTTCCTCCAATATCATGTAAACTTTGTTCATTTCCGAAGTATTGCGAAGCTGCTTTCATATATGTTTGTAACGCTTCCTCGCTCATAGGTGTAGTAGCTGCATAGTCAAGATATATCATCATGTAAGTTCCTCTCTCTAGTAAGAGTTACATTTCTTTTACTTTTTAAATGGTAGTGAAAATAAGAATTATAAAAAAACTCTTGTCATTATTTTAAAACTATGTAAATATAGGTGTCAAGACAGTTGGAAAGTGTAAAGTAGGAGGCAACAATTATGCCAAGTGCAGATGTCTTAATTATTGGAAGTGGCGTTGCGGCACTTCGTGTTGCAAAAGAGATTTGTCACGAAAAGAATGTGATTATTATCACAAAGGAGACGAAACGTAATAATAATACACATTTAGCTCAAGGTGGAATTGCCGCAGCGGTAGCTACATATGACAATCCTAATGATCATTTTGAAGATACGTTAGTAGCAGGGTGTCGTTATAACAATGAAGAAGTGGTCCGTTATTTAGTCGAGGAAGGACCGAAAGAAATTAATAACCTTATTGAAAGAGGAATGAAATTTGATGGAGATGAAACAGGTCCTCATCTTGGAAAAGAAGGAGCGCATCGAAAACGTCGTATTTTACATGCAGGTGGCGATGCAACAGGAAAGAATTTATTAGAGCATCTTATTCAAGAAGTAGCTCCATACGTTACGGTAGTGGAACAGGAAATGGTGCTCGATTTTATTATAGAAAAAGATAAATGTGTTGGGGCTTTAACTCGCAACAATAAAGGAGAACTGAAACGTTACAATGCAGATTATACGGTGTTAGCTTCAGGCGGTATTGGCGGTTTATACGCCTTTACTTCTAATGATGAGACAATTACAGGCGATGGACTTGCAATGGTGTACCGTGCAGGCGGAGAGCTTGTAGATTTAGAGTTTATACAATTTCATCCGACGATGTTATACGCGGGTGGGCGTTGTTCCGGCCTCGTGTCCGAAGCCGTTCGCGGAGAAGGAGCTGTCCTTATAAATGGCAAAGGGCAGCGTTTTATGATGGATATACATTCCGAACAGGATCTAGCACCTCGTGATGTAGTCGCAAGGGCTATTCATGAACAGCTACTTGCGGGTGAAAAAGTGTACTTAAACATCGAAATGATTCAAAACTTTGAACAACGCTTTCCGACCGTGTCATCGATATGTAAAACGAATGGAGTCGATATAAATAAAAACCTTATTCCAGTCGTGCCCGGTACTCATTTTCACATGGGTGGCGTGAAAACGAACTGTGATGGAGAGACGTCTATTCCGAACCTATACGCAGTCGGAGAAGTAGCTTGTAATGGGGTTCATGGTGCAAATAGATTAGCGAGTAATTCATTATTAGAAGGTCTTGTGTTTGGAGGAAGAATCGGAAGGCACATTTTATCTAGAGAGACAAAAGAAAAGGTGAACATGCTAGCCGACAAAGAAGCAAAGTTTATCGTTCTGAATCATTTACCGACGAAAGAAGAAATACAAAAATGCATGATGAAATATGTTGGGATTGTGCGAACAGAGCAAAGTTTATCTTATGCGAAGAGATGGCTTAGTAAGTATGGTGTTCGAAATATGATATTACAACATGATGTTCTTACGAATGAAGAGATAACGCTTATTAATATGTTAACAGTTTGTGAGCTTATAGTTGTTTCAGCCCTGCAAAGAGAAGAAAGTATTGGCGGGCATTACCGAAGTGATTATCCAGATAGAAATATAGGAAAGAAAGAGATTGTTCGAGTAAAGAGAAAACTACAACTTGTGTGATGAGGGGAAGAGGGGCTTTATGAACACGATAAAAGTTAAAGAAGCATTAAATCGATTTTTTTTAGAAGATATAGGAGAAAGAGATGTAACATCTCAGCTTATTTTTCCAGATAACTTACTTTCGAAAGGAACGTTTCTTGCAAAGGATACAGGGGTCTTTGCAGGACGTTTAGTAATTGAATCAGGATTTAAATTAATTGATGAGAGAATTGAAGTAGAGCTTCATAAAAAAGATGGGGATCTTGTAGAAAAAGGCGAAATCATTGCAACTGTGCAAGGGCCAATTGCATCGTTATTAACAGCAGAGCGCGTTATATTAAACGTTATTCAGCGTATGAGCGGAATAGCGACGATGACGCGTAAAGCGGTTCTTGCTTTAGATAGTAGCCATACTCGCATTTGTGATACGCGAAAAACGATGCCAGGACTACGTATGTTTGATAAGTATGCAGTCGTGTGTGGTGGTGGATTTAATCATCGCTTCGGTTTATATGATGGTGTCATGATTAAAGACAATCATATTGCGTTTGCTGGTTCTATTACAAAAGCTGTTACATCAGTGAAAGAAAAGTTAGGACATATGGTGAAAGTAGAAGTAGAAACAGAAACTGAGGAACAGGTGAGAGAGGCTGTTGCTGCTGGTGCGGATATTATTATGTTCGATAATCGTACGCCAGATGAAATCCGGGAGTTTTCGAAAATTGTACCAAGCGCTATCGTTACAGAAGCTTCAGGGGGCATCACAATTGAAGATTTATCAAAATACGGAAAAACAGGGGTAGATTATATTTCACTTGGAGCGTTAACACATTCAGTGAAAGCACTTGATATTAGTTTCAATATTAAAGGGTAAGGAAAGTGGCTTAGAGGGGGAGAAACGTATATGAGTATTTTAGAACAAGTACAGCCAATTGAAACGATGTTACCAGAGCCTTATTACACGATGTCAACGGAAGATATGGAAAAGCGTGTTCGTGAAATTAAAGAGAAGATGGGGAAAATGTTATTCATTCCAGGGCATCATTATCAAAAAGATGAAGTGGTACAATTTTCAGATGCAGCAGGGGATTCACTTCAGCTTGCGCAAGTTGCAGCGAGCAATAAAGACGCAAAATATATTGTGTTTTGCGGGGTGCACTTTATGGCGGAAACAGCAGATATGTTAACGACAGATGATCAAGTTGTCATCTTACCAGATATGCGTGCAGGTTGTTCGATGGCGGATATGGCAGATATTGAACAAACAGAAAGAGCGTGGAAAGAGTTAAAGAAATTATTTGGAGATACGATGATTCCGTTAACATATGTGAACTCTACAGCTGCAATTAAAGCGTTTTGTGGTCGTAACGGAGGAGCAACAGTAACTTCTTCTAATGCAAAGCAAATGGTATCTTGGGCGTTTACTCAAAAAGAGCGTCTCGTCTTTTTACCAGACCAACATTTAGGGAGAAATACAGCGTACGATTTAGGTATCCCGTTAGATAAAATGGCAGTATGGGACCCACACACAGATTCATTAGAGTACGATGGGGATATAGAAGAAATTCAAGTGATTTTATGGAAAGGGCATTGTTCTGTTCATCAAAATTTTACAGTGAAGAACATTGAGAGCGTACGAAAAAATCATCCTGATATGAATATTATTGTACATCCAGAATGTTGCTATGAAGTGGTAGCTGCTTCAGATTATGCAGGCTCAACGAAGTATATTATTGATATGATTGAATCGGCGCCATCTGGTAGCAAATGGGCGATTGGTACAGAAATGAATTTAGTGAACCGAATTATTCAGCAACATCCAGATAAAGAAATTGTTTCACTTAATCCATTTATGTGTCCATGCTTAACGATGAACCGAATTGATTTGCCTCACTTATTATGGGTACTTGAAACGATAGAAAGAGGAGAAGAAATTAACGTTATTAGCGTAGATAAACAAGTAACGGCAGAAGCGGTTCTTGCATTAAATCGTATGTTAGAGCGTGTGTAAAGCAACGGTATTCCCGTTGCTTTTTTTCATACATATAATCATAACAAGAACAAAATGGGCATACATTGTTTTGAAGAAATCATTGTGGTTCTTTATGCTTATTCCACTTCGAATGATATTGAAAATCGAAGAAGTGATAAAAGTGAAAAGAAGTTAATGTTATTTAGAAAGAGTTACTTCATGAGATTTGTTACTTATAGATAAGTTATACAGGAGGGGGAAAATTTGAAAATTCATATCGTGCAAAAAGGGGATACCCTTTGGAAAATTGCGAAAAAGTACGGAGTGGATTTTGATACGTTGAAAAAAACAAATACACAACTTAGTAATCCAGATTTAATCATGCCAGGTATGAAAATTAAAGTGCCATCCAAGAGTGTTCACATGAAACAACAGGCTGGAGCAGGTTCAGCGCCTCCAAAGCAATACGTAAAAGAAGTGCAACAAAAAGAATTTGCAGCAACACCAACTCCACTTGGAATAGAAGATGAAGAAGAAGTTACGTATCAATCAGCACCAATTACACAGCAGCCAGCTATGCAACAAACACAAAAAGAAGTGCAAGTAAAACCGCAGAAGGAAATGCAGGTAAAGCCGCAAAAAGAAGTACAGGTGAAACCGCAAAAAGAGGTGCAAAAAGAACAGCCAATTCAAAAAGAGAAACCAATTGAAAAACCGTCTGTTATTCAAAAACCACCTGTGATAGAAAAACAAAAACCGGCGGAAAAAGAAAACACGAAGTTTTCGGTAAATGTATTGCCACAGCCGCCACAACCACCAATAAAACCGAAAAAAGAATATAAAATTTCAGATGTAATAAAAAAAGGAAGCGAGTTAATTGCTCCTCAAATTAGTAAAATGAAACCTAACAATATCATTTCTCCGCAAACGAAAAAAAATAATATAGTATCGCCGCAAGTGAAGAAAGAGAATGTAGGTAATATAATAACGCCGCAAGTGAAGAAAGAAAATGTAGGGAATATAGTGTCACCGCAAGTCAAGAAAGAAAATGTAGGAAATATAATGTCACCACAAGTGAAGAAAGAAAATGTAGGGAATATAGTGTCACCACAAGTGAAGAAAGAAAATGTAGGGAATATAGTGTCACCACAAGTGAAGAAAGAGAATATAGGGAATATAATATCGCCACAAGTGAAGAAAGAAAACGTAGGGAATATAGTGTCACCACAAGTAAAGAAAGAAAACGTAGGGAATATAGTGTCACCAAATGTATCGAAAGAAAATGTAGTTATTCCACAAGTCATACCGCCAAATATTCAAATGCCAAATATAATGCCAATCATGGATAACAACCAACCACCGAATAT
>NZ_QJTG01000009.1:0-142577 GCF_003217275.1 Bacillus sp. 196mf | reverse complement strand
ATGGATAACAATCAAATGCCGAATATGATGCCGATAATGGATAACAATCAACCACCGAATATGATGCCATATCAAATGCCGTATCAACAGCCCATGATGCCGCCGAATCCGTATTATCAACAACCAAATCCATATCAAATGCCATATCAGCAAGGAGCGCCGTTTGGACCACAATATACGTCTATGCCAAATCCGAATATGATGCCAATGGATAATAATATGCCGCCGCTTGTGCAGGGTGAGGAAGATTGTGGATGCGGAGGAGAAAGTAGACTATATAGTCCACAACCAGGTGGTCCGCAATATGCGAATCCTTTATATTATCAACCAACTCAGTCTGCATATGCACCACAGCCAGGAACGATGTATTATCAACCAGATCCACCAAATGTATTTGGAGAGCCCGTTTCAGAAGAAGAGGACGAAGAAGTTTAAAAAGGCGGGAGTATTCCCGCCTTTTTTGCATGCGTGTTAATTAAGAAAATGTAGTTTTTTTATGAGGTGCTAGAAAATTCCCAGTGAAATATTAACAGTGTAAAAACCTTCTCTGTTACTCATCATAAGAGGGAGCTTTTCAGTAGAGAAGCTCATTCTAACAGAGGGGGTTTTTGTATTGAATACGAAAGTAAAAGTGATTGCTGCTTCTTTGTTAGTTACCAGTGCATTAGCTGCATGTGGTACACCAAAAGATAACAATGCAATGGATGGACGTAACTACAATTACGAACGTACATCTTATAATGATACACACCAGTATCGTGATAATGTGACACGTAATGATCGTTATACAGATTATGTAACATATAGAAATGGTCGTAACGATACAGGATACAATTATTATCGAGATGTAAATTACAATGGACAAATTGCTAATCCGCATCCAACTCGTAATATTACAATGAACAATTCATACATTAACAATGATGGTAAAACAGCTGAAAGAATAACAAATCGTGTGAAACGTATGAATAACGTAGACCGTGTGTCTACAGTTGTATATGGAAACGATGTAGCGATTGCGGTAAAGCCACGTAACACAGTGACAAATGAAACGGCGATGGCGAACGAAATTCGTCAAGCGGTTTCAAATGAAGTTGGAAACAGAAACGTATATGTTTCTGTAAGAAATGATATGTTTACTCGTGTCGATGCAATGAGTACGCGTCTACGTAACGGTACAGTTACAAACGATTTTAATCGTGACATAGTGAATATGTTCCGAGACATTCGTTACGGTTTAACTGGTACAGTGCGATAACAAAACAAAAGAGGAAGGGTGAGCCCTTCCTCTTTATTCATCGTTGTCTTGTAAACGACGTTTTTTAATAAAATAACTAACGGAGTAAGAAACTAAAAAGCATATGAAAAGAATACTACCTGTTAAAATAGCTTCAAACAGTGGTCTTTCTGGACTGAAAATAATATAAATAATAGCCATAACGATTCCTACAATAAGGGAGCGGAAGACAAGTTTATAATAAGGAGTTAACTTTATTTCCTTTTCACTTTCTTCTACATCGATTGAAACACTTAACTGTAAATAACTAAGGACGATACTTGTAAGAATAAATAATAGCCATAATGGAGATTTCGTAATTTGATCCATTCCTTCAGTGAATCCGATATAGCCTAAAATGCCAATTATACCAAGCGATTGAAAAAGAAAGGCAATACGTATGTTTTTTAATGTTTTCAGAATGAGACGTTCATCCTTTATTTTTTTCACAATATCCATCTCCTGTTTATTATGATTTCGCTGTTATATTAATTGTAACATATATGTTACTTTTATCAATTTATAATTTGCATATTATTCAGTTGGATAAAAGAGGGAATAAAATATTTTTATAAACATGTTGCACTTATAATTTATTAATGTTATATTAACAAAGCGATGAGCTAATTTACGTAAGACGAGAGATATGCTTAAGTGCTAAACACGCGAATGTGGTCGCCTGGTCTCTCGCCGTAAACGCATCAAGACGCCTGCTTTGCAGGCGTCTTTCATTTTATATAAAAGTAAATGATACATGCAGATGAGGTAAACCCTTATCTGCATTTTTTATTTTTCGAAAGAAATGTAATATGGATAAAACCCCCATTTCCGGAAAAACTACTAATGAAAGTATGATCTTGCCTAAAAGAGGTGAACGGAAATGAAATGGATACTGATTGCGATGCAAGCTTTCGTTATGATGTTTTGTTTCGTTTATGAAACGAATGTGAAGGCGGAAGGGCCAGTACCAGAAGTAACGGAAAAAGAACCTGAGGTTACAATTTTATTAGAGCGTATGTATGTTGATGGAGAAGTAAGTGAGGAAATACTTACAGAAAAAGTAGCGGATTTAGAAAAGTTTTTACAGCAATATAAAGAATGGCAACTTGTTGATCGTGATGATGTACAAATCGTATTACAAAAGAAAGTTGATGATATTTCTCCGTTATTGAAAACGAGCGGATATTTTGGTGTTTCAGAGGAAGGGATATTACAAATTTTCAAAGGTGTGCCAAAAAGTGATAATGCGATCCATTCTTTCTTTCAAATTGATATGAAAAAGCTTGAGAGTTATGAGCGTGCGAAATTGAAGCGTGGTATTCGGATTAAATCAAAAGAAGGTTTTGTAAAGACGATTGAAAAAATGAAACAATACGCAGTGCAAAATAAGAAAAAAAGCAGCTCATGGTGAGCTGCTTTTTCTTACTTATTTTTAGCTAAAATTTCTTTTGCGATTTCATCAATTAGCATATCTTTTCCAATTGGATTGAATGCTTTCGTATTGAAGACTTCATTTGATACTTCATATACGTGATTATTTTTAACTGCTTTATTGTCTTTCCAAACGGCACTGTTTTTGTAGTCTTCGTACACTTTATCAGCTTCGCCGCCGAAGTTTACAATAAACATTTGATCAGGCTGGAATACAACTAGACCTTCTAGTGATACTTGCGCCATCGTTTGTTTTAAATCTGTACCTTTTGTTGCAGGAAGTTTTAAGTCGTTAAAGATGATGTCACCGTATCCGAAGCTGCCGTATACACGGAAGTTTTGAGGTGTAACTGCAACGAACATAAAGTTCTCATCTTTTGTTTTCTCTTTAATTTTTTTAGATAAAGAGTCTGCTTTCTTATCGTAGTCTGCAATCCATTTGTCTGCTTTCTTCTCTTCGTCAAATAGCTTACCTACTTCTTTAAACTTACCACGCCAGTCTTCTAAGTTTGTTTCTAGAACAACTGTAGGTGCAACCTTTTCTAGTTGATCATAAATTTTTAATTGACGGTTGTTTAAAATTATTAAGTCTGGTTTTAAAGCAGTAACAGCTTCTAAATCAACTTTAGGTGCCCAGTACCAACCAACTGCTTTTACTCCATCTAATTTGTCTGTTAAGTGATTTTGGATTTTATCTTTATATGTATTTGCTGTACCAACAGGTTTGTGTCCAAGAAGTAATAGTTCTTCTGTTGATCCAGATAAGTCAACAATTCTCTTTGGATTTACTGGAATTGTAGCTTCACCTTTAGCATGTTTTACAACTTTTGTTTTCGGTTGTTCTTTTGCTTTTGATTCTTCTTTTTGAGAAGAACAGCCAACGATAGAAAGAACAACAAGCATAATAGTAAATAAAATAAATAGCTTACGTTTCATCCTGATGTAACCCCTTTAATTAATATTGATAATCATTATCGACCTCTGTATATTAAGGTGCTTTAACCTTTCTGTCAATGGAAAATAACAGAAGTTTCAAGTGGAGAACATTTGTTGGGGCAGTCTCGCTTTTCTATCATTAAATATGTTAAAATGGAATACATGATTTAAGAGGGAGAGATCGTATTTTGTTTGAATATGTTACAGGTTACGTGGAGTATGTAGGGCCGGAATATGTCGTAATTGACCATAATGGAATTGGTTATCAAATTTTCACACCGAATCCGTATGTATTTCAAAGAAGTAAGCAAGAAATCCGTGTCTATACATATCATTATGTGAGAGAAGATATTATGGCACTTTACGGGTTTAAAACACGTGAAGAGCGTTTATTATTTACAAAGTTGTTAGGCGTGTCTGGCATTGGGCCAAAAGGCGCTCTTGCAATTTTAGCTTCTGGTCAAACAGGACAGGTCGTTCAAGCGATTGAGCATGAAGATGAGAAGTTTTTAGTGAAATTCCCAGGCGTCGGAAAGAAAACAGCACGCCAAATGATTTTAGATTTAAAAGGAAAACTAGCAGATGTCGTACCAGATGCATTTGTGGATTTATTCTCAGACACAGAACGTTTTGATGAGAAGAAAGGTTCATCAGCTGAGCTTGATGAGGCACTGGAAGCTCTGCGCGCACTTGGATACGCAGAACGCGAAGTTTCTCGCGTTGTACCAGAGTTATTAAAAGAATCATTAACGACGGATCAGTATATTAAAAAGGCACTTAGTCTTTTACTAAATGGTAAGAGGTGAGTATAATGGACGAACGTCTCCTTTCAGGGGAATCTGCATATGAAGATGCGGATTTAGAATATTCATTACGGCCACAGACGCTCCGTCAGTATATTGGCCAAGATAAAGCGAAACATAATTTAGAAGTATTTATTGAAGCAGCGAAAATGCGTGAAGAAACGTTAGATCACGTGCTTTTATATGGACCGCCAGGTCTTGGTAAAACGACGCTTGCGAATATTATTGCAAATGAAATGGGCGTTAATGTTAGAACAACTTCAGGTCCCGCGATTGAAAGACCAGGAGATTTAGCTGCTGTATTAACAGCGCTTCAGCCAGGGGATGTATTATTTATTGATGAAATTCATCGTTTGCATAGATCAATTGAAGAAGTATTGTATCCTGCGATGGAAGACTTTTGCCTTGATATCGTAATTGGAAAAGGGCCTTCAGCACGTTCTGTACGCCTAGATTTACCGCCATTTACATTAGTTGGAGCAACGACACGCGCCGGAGCATTATCGGCACCGCTTCGTGACCGCTTCGGTGTACTTTCAAGGTTAGAGTACTACACAGTAGATCAGCTTTCTGCGATTGTTGAACGTACAGCAGAAGTGTTTGAAGTTGAAATCGATTCGTTAGCTGCATTAGAAATTGCAAGACGTTCTCGTGGTACACCTCGTATTGCGAATCGTCTTTTAAGACGTGTACGTGATTTCGCGCAAGTTCGTGGTAACGGAACGGTTACGATGGAAATTACGCAAATGGCATTAGAGCTACTGCAAGTAGATAAATTAGGTCTAGATCATATTGATCATAAATTACTGCTTGGTATTATTGAGAAATTCCGTGGTGGTCCAGTTGGATTAGAAACGGTTTCAGCAACAATTGGAGAAGAATCTCATACGATTGAAGATGTGTATGAGCCGTATTTATTACAAATTGGCTTTTTACAACGAACGCCAAGGGGCCGAATTGTAACGCCGCTTGCGTATGAACATTTCGGAATGGAGATGCCAAAAGTATGATGGAGATGCCCAAAATGCTTATTACAGCGGGAATCTTACTCATCGTTGTTGGATTAGCTTGGAAGTTCATTGGCAGGCTTCCAGGCGATATTTTTGTGAAAAAAGGAAACGTTACCTTTTATTTTCCTATCATTACATGTATTGTGTTAAGTATTGTACTATCTTTTATTATGTATATAATAAATCGATTTAAATAAGAAATAGGTGGATATAGCTATGGATATAAATCTGTTTGATTTTCATTTACCAGAAGAACTTATTGCACAAGTCCCGTTAGAAGATCGTGAAACATCAAGATTAATGGTGTTAGACCGTGAAACAGGTGATATTGAGCATAAACATTTTACGGACATTCTTTCTTACTTACATGAGGGGGATTGCTTAGTTTTAAATGAAACGAAAGTTATGCCTGCTCGTTTGCACGGTGTGAAAGAAGATACAGGCGCGCACATTGAAGTACTTCTTTTAAAACAAGAAGAAGGCGATAAGTGGGAAACGCTTGTAAAGCCAGCGAAACGTGTAAAAGAAGGAACTGTTATCTCTTTTGGCGAAGGGAAATTAAAAGCAACTTGCACAGGAACTGCAGATCAAGGTGGACGTCAGCTTGAATTTTCATATGACGGCATCTTCTATGAAATTTTAGATGAACTTGGGGAAATGCCACTTCCTCCATATATTAAAGAGACGCTAGAAGATCGCGATCGCTATCAAACAGTATATGCGAAAGAAATCGGTTCAGCAGCAGCGCCGACTGCGGGACTTCACTTTACAGAAGAGTTACTTGAGAAGTTAAAGCAAAAAGGCGTTCAGTTGGCATTCATTACACTTCACGTAGGGCTTGGAACATTTAGACCAGTTTCTGCAGACACGATTGAAGAACACCATATGCACGCAGAATATTACCATATGTCTGAAGAGACAGCGGCATTATTAAATCGTGTGAAAGAGAATGGTGGACGTATTATTACTGTAGGTACGACATCAACTCGTACGTTAGAAACAATTGCAACAGATCATGACGGTAAGCTTTGCGCCGCTTCTGGATGGACAGATATTTTCATGTATCCGGGATATGAATTTAAAGCAATTGATGGTTTAATTACAAACTTCCACTTGCCGAAATCAACATTAATCATGCTTGTAAGTGCATTTGCAAATAGAGATAATGTACTTCATGCTTATAATGAAGCAGTAAAAGAAAAATATCGTTTCTTTAGCTTCGGTGATGCAATGTTCGTTGCATCTCACGCTAAAATGAGAAACAAATAAAAGGAGTAAGTTATGACAGCAATTCGTTATGAATTTATTAAGACATGTAAACAAACGGGTGCCCGTTTAGGTCGTGTGCATACACCGCACGGTTCATTTGATACACCAACATTTATGCCAGTTGGTACACTTGCGACAGTTAAGACAATGTCACCGGAAGAATTAAAAGCAATGGATTCTGGCATTATTTTAAGTAATACGTATCATTTATGGCTACGTCCAGGTCATGAAATTATTCGTGAAGCAGGCGGCTTGCATAAATTTATGAACTGGGATCGTGCAATCTTAACAGACTCTGGTGGTTTCCAAGTATTCAGTTTAAGTGACTTCCGTCGTATTGAAGAGGAAGGCGTTCACTTCCGTAATCACTTAAATGGAGATAAATTATTCTTATCACCAGAAAAAGCGATGGAAATCCAAAATGCATTAGGTTCGGATATTATGATGGCATTTGATGAGTGTCCGCCGTTCCCGGCTACTTTTGAATATATGAAGAAATCTGTAGAGCGTACGAGCCGCTGGGCAGAACGTTGCTTAAAAGCGCATGAACGTCCGCAAGATCAAGGTTTATTCGGTATTGTACAGGGCGGGGAGTACGAAGAGCTTCGTCGTCAAAGTGCGAAAGACCTTGTTTCAATGGACTTCCCTGGTTACGCTGTAGGTGGTTTATCTGTTGGTGAACCGAAAGATATTATGAACCGTGTACTTGAGTTTACAACACCACTTCTTCCAGATAATAAGCCTCGTTACTTAATGGGTGTAGGTTCTCCTGACTCATTAATCGATGGTGCAATTCGTGGTATTGATATGTTTGACTGCGTACTTCCAACTCGTATCGCTCGAAATGGTACATGTATGACAAGTGAAGGTCGACTCGTTGTAAAAAATGCGAAATTCGCAAGAGACTTCGGTCCGCTTGATCCAAACTGTGATTGCTACACATGTAAAAACTACTCACGTGCGTATATTCGTCACTTAATGAAATGTGATGAAACGTTCGGAATTCGTTTAACGTCTTATCACAACCTTCATTTTCTGTTAAACTTAATGGAGCAGGTGAGACAAGCTATTCGTGAAGACCGTCTTGGCGATTTCCGCGAAGAGTTCTTTGAACAGTATGGCTTTAATAAACCGAATGCTAAAAACTTCTAATACATAATTTAAAAGGAGGAACAAAAGATGAATGCAGGTATGATGAATATCGTTATGATCGTTGCGATGTTTGCGATTTTCTATTTCTTATTAATTCGCCCGCAACAAAAACGTCAAAAAGCAGTTGCTCAAATGCAAAGTGAGTTAGCAAAAGGTGATGCTATCGTAACAATCGGTGGTTTACACGGTACAATCGAATCAGTAGATGAGACGAAAATCGTTATTAAATCTGGTGGTTCACACTTAACTTTCGATCGCAATGCGATTCGTGAAGTTGTGAAAAACTAATGTGGAAGGCCCTGCATGAAATGTGCAGGGCCTTTTTTAGTTACTTTGCTTTGACATATTTACACCGAAAATACCACCGAGTGTACTCGCCCCCATTAATGCTAATTGATAAAGTAATTGTGAGTTCGATAAGGTTTGAGAAAAGCCTAAATAGTTAACTAAAAAGACGAGTATAGTGAATGTGAGCCCTGTTGTGAAACCTACTAGCCAACCTTTTCCTTGAGCCTTTTTGCCGGCAGTAAATCCAGACATAAGCATAGATAAAAGAGCGAGTATAAAAATAGTAACGGTTAATGTCCCTTCATTTATATTTGTAAACTTTAATAAAAGAGCCATAATCATACTAGTAATAGATGCGAGAATTAGTAGTGTAACAATACCGAAGCCAATTGCAGTTGATAATTTTTTCGTTCCATCCATTTATGCATTCCCCCTTTTTAATACAAGCATATTTTCCTTTTGCCCAAGTTAGACTAGTTTCTTTTTTATAGGGGAGTCTATACGTAAAAAAGGAGATGTAGAAATGGAATGGATATCAATAATTGGACGGACAATGCTTTTGTATATCATCATCTTAATTATTTTTCGTCTTATGGGTAAACGTGAGATAGGAGAGCTAAGTGTATTAGATTTAGTCGTATTTATTATGCTTGGAGAAATGGCTGTAGTGGCAATTGAAAATACCGATAAATCACTTTGGCATCAATTAGTTCCGATGACTTTTCTTATGTGCATCCAAATTATTTTGTCAGTCATTTCCCTAAAGTATCAACGCTTTCGGCATTTAATAGAAGGTGAGCCAGCTATTCTTGTAAACGCGGGGAAGATTGATGAAAAGAAGATGAGAAAGCAACGGTATAATATAGATGATTTAATGATGCAATTAAGGGAACAAGGAGTTGGAGATATTCGGGATGTAGAATATGCTATTTTGGAACCGTCTGGGAAGTTATCTGTCTTTCAAAAACAAAAAAATAAACAAGATACATTACAGTTTACGCTTCCTCTTATTATTGATGGAGAAATTCAATCTAGTCATTTACAAATGATTGAGCATACAGATGAATGGCTTATTGAGAAATTAAAAAACTTAGGTTATAACGATGTAACACAAATTTTATACTGTAGTTTTCAAAACGGACAATTTTTTGTTGATGTAAAAGAAAATTAGAGATTTATCCTTTGAAAGAGTAAGAATGATTGGTTTAACTAATAATCAGTGGAGATTACCCCACTGATTAAAGTTTCATCTTATTTCAAAAATGAAAGTTTACGAATGATAGGGAGACGACTTAACTCTTCTTTTCGAATGAGTTTGAAAGTGAAGAGAAGTACGATATAAACAATTGTTGTTAAAGTGATTTCCCATAATGTTTGTATGCCAAGGGAATGAGAGAAAATAATATATTTATGGAGATAAAAACCGAAGGCGCCTGCGATACCGATGGCAAGTCCGCCGAAAATATAGTCTTTTGCGTAAATGGTAAATGTAATCTTTTTTAAAACAGTAGCGTAGTGAAGAAATGTTACTGTTACAATATTTGCAGCGATAGCAAGTGCAACCCCCATCATTTGAAATTCTGGCCTTGATGCTAGTACAAAAATAACGATTAATTTCACGATGGCACCAATAAATGTATTCATCATTGCAGCCCTTGCTAAGTTTAAAGCTTGCAAAACAGAGGTAAGTGGACTTTGGAAATAATGAAATAAAAAGCAAGGCGCAAGAAGTTGAATGAATGCTGTTGCGCTGTCTGATCCATACATAAGAGTTAAAACAGGAGAAGCGAATACGTATAATATAACGACAGACCATCCGCCGGTAATTAATGAAATTCGAAGTGCTTGTTGTAAACGGTGCTCCACTAATTTATGTTGTCTTTTTGCCATTGCTTCACTAATAGAAGGGACGAGCGCTGTAGAAAGAGCGTATGTAATAAAGGCGGGTAGTGATAGAAGCGGGAATGCATAACCGTTTAATATACCGTATTGCTGGGTTGCAACAGAAGCAGCGACACCAGCGATTGCTAAGCTTTGCATAACGACAATAGGTTCAAAAAAATATGAAACGGAGCCGATTAAACGACTTCCTGTAGTTGGAAGGGCAATATCCATCAGAGAATAAAATGTCCCTTTGCTTTCCTTTACAGTAGTGAAAAATCCAGAGCGTATTGATAAATGTTTTTCTCGCTGAAATAACGTGAGTAAAAATAATAAGGATGCAACTTCACCGAGAACAGCTGATAACATAGCGCCTGCTGCAGCGTATTCTATGCCGTAAGGTAAAAATAATTGAATGCATATAGCGATAATGGTAATGCGGACGACTTGTTCTAGAACTTGCGCATAAGCGCTAGGTTTCATGTTTTGTGTCCCTTGAAAGTAACCACGCAAAACAGAAGAAACAGCAATAACCGGGACAACGGGCAAAATGGCCATTAATGGATAGTACGTTCTTTCGTCGGTTAATAATGTTTTTGCTAAAATAGGCGTGAGGAACATAATTCCGATTGTTAAAATGATACTAATAACGGATGTAACAGCTAGTGATACGGTTAATATTTTTTTAACTCTTTGTTTATCGTTTACAGGTTCCGCTTCTGCTACAAACTTTGCGATTGCGACAGGAAGACCAATTTGTGTCAATGTAATTGCTAAAATGAATGTAGGAACGGCCATCATATAAAGACCAACGCCTTCTTCTCCTAAAATACGTGCCATTACTATGCGGTTGATAAAGCCAAGTATTTTTGTAATAAAGCCGGCTATCATTAAAATAAATGCGCCTTTTAAAAAGCTTTGTCTCGTCATGTTCTTCTCCTACCTTCTCAAAATCAATGGAATGATTTACAATAATTTATATGCACGTACGAGACAAGAATGACAAGCATTTAAGAGAGTGAAGTATGATAGTGCTCTTGAAAGTAGTTATTGCTGTCCATTAGAGCGGGATTAAAGCGACTTTTTCGTGCTGAAATAAGAAGGAGATGTTATAAATGTTAGATAGAGAGGCTTTGGTAGAATCATACCGCGGACAGTTACAAGTCGTTTTAGAAAGTAAAGTAGAAGAGTTTCAAATGTTCGGTTACGACCGAGTAACAGATGATGACATTTGGAAGTTTCTCAAAGTGAAAAAGTGGAAGAAGATAGACAGCGATGTTAGATTGTATGAATTAGTTAATGATGTATTAACAGTAAGTACTAATGAATATATGACATATTTAACTGTTGAAGCTTACCAAGCACCGCTTTGGTCATTTGATGAGTACGAAAATAAATAACCGACTGCAATTGGTTTGTTCTTCCTTTTGCAGTATAATGATATGTATTGATAAAGAGGAAATAATTGTGTCTAAGATTATATATAAAGGAGGTAGTGAAGAGGAAAATAAATGATGAAAGTGTAGGGAGTGTAAAAGCTTACCTATACAGCTAGTGATGAGCTAGCAAAAATTATAGAAAGGAAGTCTACTAACTAGGCGTATGCACACGTATAGCAGTGAATCGTAAAAGATTTATTGAAAGTGTTAGTAGCAGAAAGAGGGTACATATGGCAAAGCGTGGTACGAGAATTGCCGCCTTTTTCCTCATCGTCTTATTAATCGGTGGAGTAATTGGTGCGGCAGGAAAAGACATAGCAAAAGGAATTAGTCTAGGACTAGACCTTCGCGGTGGTTTTGAAATTCTGTATGAAGTAAAACCAGCCAAAAA
This sequence comes from Bacillus sp. 196mf, assembly GCF_003217275.1. Taxonomy (NCBI): domain Bacteria; kingdom Bacillati; phylum Bacillota; class Bacilli; order Caryophanales; family Bacillaceae; genus Bacillus; species Bacillus sp. 196mf. The sequence goes on along the minus strand of NZ_QJTG01000009.1, from coordinate 130,701 downwards.
AGGTGATAAAATCGATCGAGACGTACTTGTAAGTACAGTAGGTGCTCTTGAAAATCGTGTCAATGTTCTCGGTGTAAGTGAGCCGAACATTCAAATCGAAGGGCAAGATCGAATTCGTGTACAGCTTGCTGGTGTACAAGATCAGCAAAAAGCACGTGAAATGTTATCAACACAAGCGAAATTAACATTCCGTGATGTGGATGATAACCTTCTTATGGATGGAACGGATTTAAAAGGCGGCGGAGCGAAGCAAACATTTGATGAGCAAGGCCGTGCGAGCGTAGGTCTTACACTAAAAAGCGCTGAAAAATTCCGTGAAGTAACTGAAAAAATTTCTAAAATGCCACCACCAACGAATTTAATGGTAATTTGGCTTGATTTTGAAGAAGGAAAAGATTCGTATAAAGCAGAATCTGCAAAACCGAATCCAAAGTTCTTATCAGCAGCAACAGTAAACCAAGTATTTAACCAAGCTGAAGTATCTATCGTAGGTGGAAACTTCACAGTTGAAAGTGCGAAACAACTTTCATCTTTATTAAATGCAGGTGCACTGCCTGTTGATTTAAAAGAAATGTATTCAACATCTGTTGGAGCGAAATTTGGTCAACAAGCATTAGACCAAACAATTTTCGCTAGTGCGATTGGTATCGCTCTTATTTTCTTATTTATGCTTGTGTATTACCGTTTACCAGGACTTGTAGCGGTTATTATGTTAGGTCTATACATTTTTGTTACATTACTTGTCTTTAACTGGATGCATGCGGTTCTGACATTACCAGGTATTGCCGCATTAGTGCTCGGGGTAGGTATCGCAGTTGATGCGAATATTATTACGTACGAGAGACTGAAAGAAGAGCTGAAAATTGGTAAGTCCATGATGTCAGCATTCCGAGCTGGTAACCATCGTTCATTAGCAACAATTTTAGATGCGAACGTTACGACTCTTGCAGCTGCAGGTGTGTTATTTGTATATGGTACAAGCTCAGTACAAGGGTTCGCAACAAGTTTAATCGTAAGTATTTTAGTCGGTTTCATTACGAACGTATTCGGTACTCGTTTCTTACTAGGTTTACTTGTAAAGAGCCGTTACTTCGATAAAAAACCATCATATTTTGGTGTGAAACAAAAGGATATTATTCCGTTAACAAAAGGTGTAGTACATCCACCAACGAAATTTGATCGTATTAACTTCGTGAATATCGGTCATAAATTCCTTATCTTCTCAATTGTAGTTGTAATTGCAGGTGCAATTATCCTGCCAATTTTCAAATTGAATCTTGGTATTGACTTTGCAAGTGGTACACGTATGGACTTGCAATCAAAACAAGCACTTACTGTAGCTGATGTTCATAAAGATTTTAAAGAGTTGAACATTGATGTGAAGGAAGAAAATATTGTACCGACTGGGGATGACAATAAAGGTTTCGCAGTTCGTACATTAGGTGTTTTATCAAAAGATGAAATTGCGAAAACAAAAACATTCTTCCATGATAAATATGGTACGGATCCAAACATAAGTACAGTTTCACCGACAATCGGTAAAGAAATTGCACGAAATGCATTTATCGCTGTACTGATTGCTTCTGCAGTTATCATTTTATACGTAAGTATTCGATTCCGATTTACGTATGCGTTATCTGCAGTACTTGCATTATTACATGACGCATTCGTTATGGTTGTTATGTTTAGTATTTTCCAATTAGAGGTAGACTTAACGTTTATCGCTGCAGTACTAACAATCATCGGTTATTCTATTAATGACTCGATTGTTACATTTGATAGAAACCGTGAATTATACAAACAGAAAAAACGAGTGCGCGATATAAAAGACCTAGAGGAAATTGTAAATGCAAGTATTCGCCAAACGCTTGGTCGTTCGATTAACACCGTATTAACAGTGTTACTCCCAGTAATTGCACTACTTATCTTTGGTAGTGAGTCACTACGTAACTTCTCGTTTGCGTTACTTGTTGGATTAATAGTAGGTACGTACTCTTCTGTTTTCGTTGCCTCTCAAATTTGGTTAATGCTTGAAAACCGTCGTTTGAAAAAGGGGAAAAACAAGAAGAAGGTTGAGAAAGTAGAATCTGAACCGCAAGTATAGAAAAGATGATGCCTTATTATGAGGCATCTCTTTTTTCGTTTGTGGATACAATAAGATAGCAACTTTTTGATGGGAAGAAGATGGAAGAAAGTGGTGGTGTTATCGCTGTTTTTGTTAAAATAAAAAGATAGGTTAAGAAAAGAAGGGATTTTAATTATGGAAAAAGATGAACGTTTTAAACAGGCCGAGTTTGGTGCTATTGTCGGGATCGTTGGTAATATTATATTAGCAATTGTAAAGGCGGTAATTGGTTATATTGGGAACAGTAAAGCACTGCTAGCAGATGCGGTGCATTCTGCATCAGATGTAATTGGTTCGCTAGCTGTACTTTTTGGATTGCGAGCGGCAAAGCAGCCACCTGATGAAGATCATCCGTATGGTCATGGTAAAGCGGAATCGATTTCAGCGATTATTGTTGCGGTATTATTATTTATTGTGGGACTTGAAATCGCGATTTCATCTATAAAAGCTTTTTCGCAAGAACTAGAACCGCCGAAAGGAATTACGATTTTTGCTGTTGTTCTTTCAATCGTCGTGAAAGAAGGAATGTTTCAATATAAATTCCGATTAGGGAAAAGGGTAAATAGTGATGCAATTATTGCAAATGCATATGAGCACCGTTCAGATGTATTTTCTTCAATTGCAGCTTTAATCGGTATTTGTGCAGCTATACTCGGTGGTAAGCTTGGTATAGACTGGCTTGTATATGCTGATCCGATTGCAGGATTAGTTGTTTCGCTTCTTGTTGTAAAAATGGCATGGAGCATTGGAGCGGAAGCAATTCATGCAACGCTTGACCATGTTCTTCATGAGGAGGATGTTATTCCGCTTAGAGAAGCAGTTCTTCAAGTAGATGGTGTGAAAAAAATTGGTTCTTTATATGCACGGGAGCATGGTCATTATGTTATTGTCGATATTAAAGTGTCTGTAGATCCATACATTACTGTAGAAGAAGGACACCGTATTGGAAAACATGTGAAAGAAATACTTATGAAACAAGATAATGTACAAAATGTATTCGTACATATAAATCCGTATTCTCCAAATTAAACATCATTAACATTTTAGTATATAGATATTGCATCGTAGTTTGCATTATATTGTCACCCCTTAATCTGTCTTGTATAATGAACAGGTTAAGGGGTGATTTCGTGTTACAACCGAAGACGCGTTGGAAAGAAAAAGAATATAATGACGAACGAGTGAGTGAATTAGCAAGTAAATTACAGTTATCGCCACTTGTCGTTTCATTATTCCTCGGTAGAGGACTAGATACAGAAGATAAGATTTTAGATTTTTTAAATACAGAAAATCAAGAATTTCATGATCCATTTTTATTAGAAGGAATGGATAGAACGGTAGAACGTGTAAATAAGGCGATTCAAAATGGAGAACAAATATTAATATTTGGTGATTACGATGCAGACGGAGTAAGTAGTACAACTGTGTTATATCTTGCTCTTCAAGAATTAGGTGCAGAAGTAGAATTTTATATTCCAAATCGTTTTACAGAAGGGTATGGGCCGAACGAAGAAGCGTTTCGTTGGGCGCATAGCGCAGGGTTCTCACTGATTATTACTGTCGACACTGGCATCGCAGCAGTACATGAAGCGAATGTAGCGAAAGAGCTTGGAATAGATCTAATTATTACAGATCACCATGAGCCACCGCCAGAATTGCCAGAAGCACTTGCGATTATACATCCGAAATTAGATGGCGGTGTATATCCGTTTCACTATTTAGCTGGTGTAGGTGTTGCGTTTAAAGTTGCACATGCACTATTAGGCCGTGTACCAGAACATTTATTAGAGATTGCAGTAATCGGTACAGTAGCCGATTTAGTGTCACTTCATGGTGAAAATAGGTTGCTAGTGAAACGCGGTTTAAAACATATGCGTATGACGAAAAATATTGGTTTAAAGGCATTGTTTAAAGTTGCTAACGTTTCGCAAAGTGAAATTACAGAAGAGAGTATTGGCTTCTCAATTGCACCGCGTATTAATGCGGTCGGGCGTTTAGAAGATGCAACGCCGGCTGTACACCTTTTATTATCAGATGATCCTGAGGAAGCAAAAGAGTTAGCCGAAGAAATTGATGAGCTGAACAAACTGCGAAAAGATATTGTAAAGCAAATTACAGAAGAGGCTATCGCTGAAGTTGAAAATAACTTCCCGCCAGAAGAAAACAAAGTGTTAGTACTTGCAAAAGAAGGTTGGAATCCGGGTGTAATTGGGATTGTCGCTTCTAAATTAGTTGAACGTTTTTATCGTCCGACTATTGTATTATGCATTGATCCTATAAAAGAAACAGCAAAAGGCTCAGCGCGTAGTATTGCAGGATTTGATTTGTTTGCAAATTTATCAGATTGTAGAGAGTTATTGCCACACTTCGGAGGGCATCCGATGGCAGCGGGAATGACGCTACATATGAATGATGTAGATGAATTACGTCGCCGCTTAAATGAACAAGCAGATGCAATTTTAACAGAAGAAGATTTTATTCCAATTACAGCAGTTGATGTTTTTTGCAAAGTAGAGGATGTAACACTAGCGGCAATTGAAGATATGCAGAAGTTAGCACCATTTGGTGTTGGAAATCCGAAACCACGTATTGCAGTGAAAGATGCAGAGTTAGAAAGTATTCGCGCAATCGGATCAGATGGCTCTCATTTAAAAATGGCTCTTCGTGATGGACAAGCAACACTGGATACAATTGGATTTGGTTTTGGTGCATATGCGAAAGAAATCTCTCCAGTTGCAAAAGTATCTGTAATAGGAGAAGCATCCATCAATGAATGGAATAATTTTAAGAAGCCACAATTAATGGTACAAGATATTGCTGTAGAGGCGTGGCAATTATTTGATTGGCGTAGTATGCGTAATGCAGAAGCAAATTTAGCAGAACTTCCGAAAGAAAAAATAACAATGGTGTATTTTTCTGAAGAGGTATTGAATAAATTTTCTTTAGAGAGCTATAAAGAGAAGCTCATGCATGCTTCAGAAGTAACGCATTTAGATGATCAATATATCGTGTTACTTGATTTACCAAAAGGAACAGATGAATTAAGTGAGCTATTTAAAGTAGGATTCCCAGCGCGAATTTATACGCTATTTTATCAAGAAAATAACCATCTATTTAGTACAGTTCCTACGAGAGAACACTTTAAATGGTACTATTCTTTCTTAAGCCAAAAAACACCATTTTCTTTAAGACAATATGGAGAACAACTATGTCGCCATAAAGGTTGGTCAAAAGATACAGTAAATTTCATGACACAGGTGTTTTTTGAGTTAGAATTTGTTACAATAAAAGATGGCGTCATTTTTATGGCAGACAAAAAACAAAAGCGTGATTTAATTGAATCGAACACATATCGTGAGAAAATGAACCACTTACAATTAGAAAAAGAATTGGTTTATAGCACATATCAGCAACTATATACATGGTTTGAAACGATTCGTAATCATAAAGAAGTAGAACAGTTAGGGTAAAGGATTTGTATTTACAAACCTTTTAGATCTGAGGAGGATTCAGAAATATGGATTTCAAGCAACATATCGCAATTGTACCGGATTATCCGAAAGAAGGTATTGTGTTTAAAGACATTACACCTTTAATGAATGACGGTAAAGCATACAAAGCAGCAACAGATGCAATCGTTGAGTACGCAAAAGAAAGAGATATCGATGTTGTAGTAGGACCAGAAGCTCGTGGTTTCATTATCGGTTGCCCAGTTTCTTATGCGTTAGAAGTAGGATTTGCGCCAGTTCGTAAATTAGGAAAATTACCACGTGAAGTAATTACAGTTGACTACGGTAAAGAATATGGTAAAGATGTTTTAACAATCCATAAAGATGCAATTAAGCCAGGTCAACGCGTATTAATTACAGATGATCTATTAGCTACAGGTGGAACAATCGAAGCGACAATTAAGTTAGTTGAAGAGCTAGGCGGAGTTGTAGCAGGGATTGCATTCTTAGTAGAGCTTACTTACTTAGATGGTCGTAAAATGTTAGATGGTTACGATGTATTAGTATTAGAAAAATACTAATCACTATATAGGTAAAACTACGGTGATAAAAAGTACCCGTGAATCTCTTGGAGAGGAGCGGGTACTTTTGTATAATTGAACAAAAAATCATGGTGAAATGTCAGTAAAATCTTTTCCTTTTCACAATTCACAATCATTGGGTTATAATGATAGAATATAATTTATTCTATTAAATAAAGATAAAGTCAATTTTCAATAAAAGGTGATTCGATGGCAAATGAGCAGGTACTAACAGCTGAACAGGTACTCGAGAAAGCAAGTCAATATTTAGCGGATGAAGATATTGAGCTAGTGGCACGTGCCTATGAATATGCACGAGATGCGCATAGCGAACAATATAGAAAATCGGGTGAACCGTATATTATTCATCCGATTCAAGTTGCAGGTATTTTAGTTGATTTACACATGGATCCAGCTACGGTATCAGCAGGTTTCTTACATGATGTAGTGGAAGATACAGAGATTACGTTAGAAGATATTGAACGGGAATTTAACAAAGAAATTGCTATGCTTGTTGATGGTGTTACAAAGCTTGGGAAGATCAAATATAAATCTCACGAACAACAACAAGCAGAAAACCATCGCAAAATGTTTATTGCAATGGCTCAAGACATTCGAGTTATTTTAATTAAATTAGCTGATCGTCTTCATAACATGCGTACATTGAAACATTTGCCTCAAGAGAAGCAGCGTCGCATAGCGAATGAAACGTTAGAAATCTTTGCACCTTTAGCACATAGACTCGGAATTAGTACTATTAAATGGGAGCTAGAGGATACGTCACTTCGCTATTTAAATCCCCAACAATATTATCGTATTGTAAATTTAATGAAGCGTAAACGTGCAGAACGTGAAGAATACTTAGACGAAGTAATGACTGGTATTCGTGAGAAATTAAAAGAAGTTGCAATTCAACCTGAGATTTCTGGAAGACCGAAACATATTTACAGTATTTATCGTAAAATGGCACTGCAAAATAAGCAGTTCAATGAAATTTACGATTTATTAGCTGTACGTGTCGTTGTAAATAGTATTAAAGATTGTTATGCGGTGCTTGGAATTATTCATACGTGCTGGAAGCCGATGCCAGGTCGTTTTAAAGATTATATTGCAATGCCAAAAGCAAATCTATATCAATCTCTTCATACGACTGTAATTGGACCAAAAGGTGATCCACTTGAAGTGCAAATTCGTACGAAAGAAATGCACGAAATTGCAGAATTCGGGATCGCGGCACACTGGGCGTACAAAGAAGGAAAAACAGCAGAAACAACAGGTACATTAGAGAAGAAACTCACATGGTTCCGTCAAATACTAGAATGGCAAAATGAAGCTTCTAATGCAGAAGAATTTATGGAGTCATTAAAAATTGATTTATTTTCTGACATGGTATTCGTCTTTACACCGAAAGGCGATGTAATGGAATTACCACTTGGATCGGTTCCGATTGATTTCGCGTATCGTGTCCATTCGGAAATTGGGAATAAAACAATTGGTGCAAAAGTAAACGGTAAAATGGTGACGTTGGATTATAAATTAAAAACAGGCGACATCATTGAAATTTTAACGTCGAAACATTCATATGGCCCAAGTCAAGATTGGGTAAAACTTGCTCAAACATCTCATGCGAAAAATAAAATTCGTCAATTCTTTAAGAAACAACGTAGAGACGAAAATATTGAAAAAGGCCGTGAACTTGTTGAAAAGGAAGTACGTGGTCTAGAGTATGAGATGAAAGAAGTATTAGCGCCTGATAATTTAAAACGCGTCGCTGAGAAATTTAACTTTGCAAATGAAGAAGATATGTTTGCAGCAGTTGGATATAGCGGAATTACAGCTTCGCAAATTGTTACGCGACTAACGGACAAGTTCCGCAAACAACGCGAAGAAGAAGAAATTGTTGAAGTTAAAGAAGTTCGTAAACCGATGAAAATTCGAAAATGGGATTCTGGTGTAAAGGTAAGCGGTGCTGATAATTTATTAATCCGTTTATCGAAATGCTGTAACCCAGTTCCAGGCGATGATATCGTTGGATATATTACGAAAGGCCGAGGTGTATCGATTCACCGCCGTGATTGTGTAAACGTTCATACAGAAGAAGCTGTAGAACGTTTATTAGAAGTAGAGTGGGAAGGTAGCCCTGAAAAAGAAATTGAGTATAACGTTGATATTGAAATTTCGGGTTACGATCGCCGTGGTTTATTAAATGAAGTACTGCAAGCTGTTACAGAGACGAAAACGTATATTTCAGCTGTTTCTGGTAGAAGTGACCGTAATAAAATGGCAACAATTAATATGTCAATCTCGATTCGTAACTTACAACACTTGAAAAAAGTAGTAGAACGCATTAAACGCGTTCCAGAAATTTATGCAGTACGACGCATGATGCATTAATAGGGAGTGTAGAAAGATGAGAGTTGTTTTACAACGATCAAAGAAAGCGTCTGTCACAGTAGACGGTGAGATCGTAGGACAAATTCCGTTCGGTTTAACATTACTAGTTGGCATTACGCATGAAGATACAGAAAAAGATGCAACTTATATTGCGGAAAAAATTGCAAACTTACGTATTTTTGAAGATGAGAGCGGAAAGATGAATCATTCTGTACTTGATGTAGAAGGACAAGTTCTATCTATTTCGCAATTTACATTATACGGAGATTGTCGCAAGGGAAGACGTCCAAACTTTATGGATGCTGCGAAACCTGACTACGCAGAGCGTTTATACGATTTCTTTAATGAAGAAGTTCGCAAACAAGGATTGCATGTGGAAACAGGGAAGTTCGGAGCAATGATGGACGTTTCTTTAATCAATGATGGTCCGGTGACCTTAATTGTAGAAAGTAAATAGTGTTGATAAAAAAGAGAGGGTTATATAATCCTCTCTTTTTTATACATTGTTGTATGTTTTGTTCATTTATTTGGAATCAATAGCAGTTTCGGTTATGTATAACTCTCTCATCAATATGGAACAATAAAAAGTAAAACATCCATATTGAATGTGAGGGATATACGTATGCGTATGAATGAAAAAGGGCATTCTGTTACAAATGGTGCAAATCAACTGTTTAACGTGAATTTTCATGATTTTATTTCAAAAGAGCAAAATAATACTTCAATGGAGCTTGCTTCCGAGTTTGGGATTTCTCTTCAAGATGTAAAGCGTTTAAAGAAGCAGATTGAACGTTCTTAGAGCACTTGACAATCCTACTTAACAAACGTATAGTAATTTTATATTTACATATGAATATAACCGTTGATAGAGAAGAGTAAATGAGATACACATGGAAAGAGAAGGAATGTCTTAGGCTGAAAACATTTCTGCATGATGACTGATTGAATGACACTCTAGAGGTTTCAACTTGAACGGCATATATGCTTAGTAGGGATGAACGCATATTTAAGCGTTATTAAAAAAGTGGAAGCATACGTGCTTCAATTAGGGTGGCACCACGGGTATAATACTCTCGTCCCTACTGTTTAAACAGTAGAGGCGGGAGTTTTTTTATTTTTATTAAGATTAAAACAATTTGAGGAGGAACTGAATATGTCTATTCAAATCCCACGCGGAACGCAAGATATTCTTCCAGGCACTGTTGAGTTATGGCAGTATATCGAAGGGCAAGCACGCGAAATTTGCCGTCGTTACAATTATAAAGAAATTCGTACACCAATTTTTGAGCACACTGAGCTATTTTTACGCGGTGTTGGTGATACGACAGATATCGTACAAAAAGAAATGTACTCATTCCAAGATCGTGGAGAGCGCAGCTTAACATTACGTCCAGAAGGTACTGCACCTGTTGTACGTTCTTACGTTGAAAATAAAATGTTTGGTGATGCAACACAACCAACGAAATTATACTATATCGGTCAAATGTTCCGTTATGAAAGACCACAAGCAGGTCGCTATCGTCAATTCGTACAATTCGGTATCGAAGCAATCGGCAGTAATGACCCTGCAATTGATGCAGAAGTAATTGCACTTGCTGTTGAATTTTACCGCGGCATGGGCTTAAAAAATATTAAAGTTGTATTAAACAGTTTAGGTGACGCAGCGAGTCGTCAAGCACACCGTGATGCATTAATCGCACACTTTGAGCCACGTATCGGCGAATTCTGCTCTGACTGTCAATCTCGCTTAGAAAAGAACCCACTTCGAATTTTAGACTGTAAGAAGGACCGTAACCATGAATTAATGGCAACAGCTCCATCTATTACAGAATACTTAAACGAAGATTCAGCAGTATACTACGACAAAGTACAAGAACTATTAACGATGATGGATGTTCCATTTGAAAAAGATCCGAACTTAGTGCGTGGTTTAGACTACTATCAACATACTGTTTTTGAAATTATGAGTGAGGCAGAAGGTTTCGGTGCGATCACTACATTAAGCGGTGGTGGCCGTTATAACGGACTTGTACAAGAAATCGGTGGACCAGAAATGCCAGGTATCGGTTTTGCAATGAGTCTTGAACGTTTAATTATGGCGCTAAAAGCTGAAAACATTGAATTACCACTTGAACATAGCATTGATTGTTACGTTGTAGCGCTTGGTGAAAAAGCGAAAGACCATGCTGCAAAAGTGGCATTCGATCTTCGTAAAGCTGGATTGTCGGTTGAAAAAGATTATTTAGATCGCAAAATGAAAGCACAATTTAAATCAGCAGATCGTCTAAAGGCGAAATTTGTAGCTGTATTAGGAGAAGATGAGCTAGATAAAGGCATCATTAACTTAAAAGATATGGCAACAGGTGAACAAGAAGAAGTAGCTTTAGATGTATTTGCTTCATACGTAGCAGAGAAATTAATATAGGGGGAACTTACAGTGGCTGAAAGAACACATGCATGTGGAAAAGTAACAGTAGAAGCTGTTGGACAAACAGTTCAATTAAAAGGTTGGGTACAAAAACGCCGTGACTTAGGTGGATTAATCTTTATCGATTTACGTGACCGTACAGGTATCGTACAAGTTGTATTTAACCCAGAAACATCAAAAGAAGCGTTAGAAGTAGCAGAAACAATTCGTAGCGAATACGTATTACACATAGAAGGTACAGTTGTTGAACGTGGTGAAGGCGCAATTAATGACAATATGGCAACTGGTCGTATTGAAGTACAAGCAACAAAAGTAAATGTACTAAATGCAGCGAAAACAACACCAATTATCATTGCTGATGATACAGATGCATCAGAAGATGTGCGTTTAAAATATCGTTATTTAGACTTACGTCGTCCTGTAATGTTCAACACATTCAAAATGCGTCACGACGTAACAAAAACAATTCGTAACTTCTTAGATACAGAAGAGTTCTTAGAAGTAGAAACACCAATTTTAACGAAAAGTACGCCAGAAGGAGCTCGTGACTATTTAGTACCAAGTCGTGTACATGACGGTGAATTCTATGCATTACCACAGTCACCACAGTTATTTAAACAGCTTCTTATGGTCGGCGGATTTGAGCGTTACTATCAAGTAGCACGTTGTTTCCGTGATGAAGATTTACGTGCAGATCGTCAACCGGAATTCACGCAAATCGATATCGAAGCTTCATTCTTAACACAAGATGAAATTTTAGAAATGATGGAGCGTATGATGACGAAAGTTATGAAGGATGCAAAAGGTGTAGAAGTTAGTGCACCATTCCCTCGTATGAAATATACTGATGCAATGGCTCGCTACGGTTCTGATAAGCCAGATACACGCTTTGAAATGGAACTAACAGACTTATCTGAGTTTGCAGCAGGTTGTGGCTTTAAAGTGTTTACAAGTGCTGTAGAAAGCGGCGGACAAGTAAAAGCAATCAATGCAAAAGGTGCTGCAAGTAAATATTCTCGTAAAGACATCGATGCATTAACTGAATTCGTGAAAGTATACGGTGCAAAAGGTCTAGCTTGGCTTAAAGTTGAAGAAGACGGCCTAAAAGGACCGATTGCGAAATTCTTCGGTGAAGAAGATGCAAATGTGTTAATGAGCACATTAGAAGCTACTGCTGGCGACTTATTACTATTCGTAGCAGATAAGAAGAGCGTTGTTGCAGATAGCTTAGGCGCACTTCGTTTACGTCTAGGTAAAGAGCTTGAGTTAATTGATGAAAGTAAATTTAACTTCCTATGGGTAACTGATTGGCCACTTCTTGAGTACGATGAAGATGCAGATCGTTATTTCGCAGCTCATCACCCATTCACAATGCCATTCCGTGAAGACGTTGAGCTACTAGAAACAGCACCAGAAAAAGCACGTGCACAAGCATATGACCTTGTATTAAACGGTTATGAGCTTGGTGGTGGATCACTTCGTATTTACGAGCGTGACGTACAAGAAAAAATGTTCAAAGCACTTGGATTCTCACAAGAAGAAGCGCAAGAGCAATTCGGATTCTTATTAGAAGCATTCGAATACGGTACACCACCACACGGCGGAATCGCATTAGGTTTAGATCGTCTTGTTATGTTACTTGCAGGCCGTACGAACCTTCGTGATACAATTGCATTCCCAAAAACAGCAAGCGCAAGCTGCTTATTAACAGAAGCTCCAAGCCCAGTTGCAGAAGCACAGCTTGAAGAGTTAAACTTAAAATTAAGCTTAAAAGAAGAGAAGTAAGAATAGGGTCTAGATGGTTATACTATAACCATCTAGACTTTTTTAATGGATAATTAAAAGAAGAAACAAAATCCCGGTTTACACTATGTTTTCATTATCGAAATATGTATTTTTAGGAATTCTATAACTTTTTCTATACAAATAGTCGGAAAAACGCTAGAATACATGGTAGACCATTTTTGTAATAGGAGTGTAGAGCTGAATGTTACATCAATTTTCACGTAATGAATTAGCCTTCGGTAAAGAAGGACTTGAAATATTAAAAAATAGTACAGTTGGTATTTTAGGAATTGGCGGCGTAGGTTCATTTTCAGCTGAAGCGTTAGCGCGTTCTGGAGTAGGACGTCTCGTATTAGTTGATAAAGACGTTGTAGATATTACAAACGTAAACCGTCAAATTCACGCTTTAGTATCTACTGTAGGACGTTCAAAAGTAGAATTAATGAAAGAGCGTATTGCAGACATTAATCCGGAATGTGAAGTAATTGGATTAGAAATGTTTTATACAGATGAAACATATGAAGAGTTCTTTAAACACGGTTTAGATTTCGTAGTGGATGCATCTGATACGATTACGTTCAAAATCCATTTAATTAAACAATGTTTACGTCGTAAAATTAAAATTATCTCATGTATGGGTGCAGCAAATAAAATGGACCCAACTCGTTTCCGTATTGCGGACATTTCTAAAACACATACAGATCCAATTGCGAAAGTAATTCGTACGAAGCTTCGTAAAGAGGGTATTAAAAAAGGTGTAAAAGTTGTCTTCTCTGACGAAAACCCAATCGTAATTCGTGAAGAAGTACGTAAAGAAATCGTACCAGACGAGAATGCAAAAATTCGTAAAGCGAAATTACCGCCTTCATCAAATGCATTTGTACCATCTGTGGCAGGCTTAATTATGGCAAGTCACGTTGTACGTGAACGTATTAAAAATGTAGAAGTGAAACGTGTAGGGCAAGAATAAAAGAAAAGCATATATCCATTTTGGATATATGCTTTTTTATATGTATTAAAGAAATATGGATATTTGCATCACTACTAGTTCAAATGTAAGTAAGGTTAGTAAGTAATAATCATATTTATCTGATTTATAGGCGGATGTCTTTTTTAGACTGTTAATGGTGAAAAGAGCTAAAGTCAGGACGAGAAGGCCAAGAGTTATTTTGAAGATTATTAATGAAATAGCAACCATCTCCCTTTAAAGGTATATGGTTATAATAACATTTTAGTAAAAATTATCCAATATGTTTTAGGAGTTTTCTTGTATGACAGGGAGTAATGTTATTGTAAATCTTTGTCATTAAATCGATCTCCTTTATTGAATCGTTGATATATTGCAAGTTGTGATAGATATATTTGAAAAATCGTTGATATATTGCAAATTGTGATAGATATATTCGAAAAACCGTTGATATATTGCAAGTTACGATAGATATATTCGAAAAATCGTTGATATAAATTCATTTACCGACATGTATATATATATGGTTTACCGAAAACAAACAAGGATGTCACTTAGTCAAAAAAGTGACATCCTTGTTTTTAATTCTCTGCAGAATATATAATATCTAAATTTCCATTTTGATCTGTCTTGAAAATGGGAGCAATCTGTTCTTCTTGTTCTTCAACCGAAACAAGTTTTCGAGCACGATCCATAATTCGAACAAGCATCGCGTAATCTTCTTCGATTGCTTGTTGTTTTTTTGTGAGTACCGCTAATTTCGTTTCAAGTTCATGATTCGTTTTTTGCAGAGAAGTGAGCTGAGCTTGTAATACATCATTTTCAGTTTGCAACTTTGCGAGTGAAGGGTTATTATGCTCCAAGTTTTGCAAAAATGAGATGACATTTTGCATCGTAAGTTCTTGTTTACTTGGCGTAATATCTTCAGAAAACTCAGCATCGATTACGAGTTGTTTCGTTTTCGTGAACTGATTTTTTTCTATTTTAGCTTCAGAGCGCTTTAATTCTTTACGTTGTTTCTTCGCAAGCTGCACAGCATCTTCGTAATTCGGCCTTACTTCAGCATTCCATCTAAAGCCGCAAGCTGCTGAAGTCCGGTTCAACGTATCGCCGACTTCATCAAACGCTTTTATTTGTGTACTTCCGCTGCGAATATGTCGCAAAACAGTTTCTGCTAAAAGGAGATCATCTTCTTTTGTCCATGCATCTTGACGTGTTTTCATAAGCGAAGCCTCCATAATGGTGACGTTTTCGTTTATGTTACCCTTTATTTTTCGTTTTATTCGAAGTTTGTAATCTTTCATAAACAGTAGAAAGTGCTTGCTCAAATTTCCCTGTCGTTTTCGGTTTATAATATTGCTTGTTTTTTATTTTATCAGGTAAGTATTGTTGCCTTACCCAGCCATTTGGATGGTCGTGTGGATATAAATATCCAATGCCTCTTCCGAGTGATTCTGCGCCTTTGTAATGACTATCTTTTAAATGGCTTGGAATGTCACCTGTTTGACCGTTGCGTAAATCGTGTAATGCAGCATCAAGTGCTTTATAAGCTGAATTTGATTTTGGTGATAAGCATAGCTCTATAACGGCATTTGCAAGTGGGATGCGTGCTTCTGGGAATCCAACTCGTTCAGCTGATTCAATTGCAGCTAGTGTACGCGGTCCAGCTTGTGGGCTAGCAAGTCCAATATCTTCATAAGCCATAATAAGAAGGCGTCTGCCAATACTTTGTAAATCACCTGCTTCAATAAGGCGTGCTAAATAATGGAGCGCTGCATTTACATCACTTCCGCGTACTGATTTTTGAAATGCTGATAATACGTCATAATGAGCATCGCCGCCTTTGTCGTGAACGAAGCTCTTCTTTTGTAAGCATTCTTCTGCAATCTCGAGTGTGATTTCAGCCGCTTGATCGTCTGTAGTAAAGCTAGATAATACAGCAAGTTCAAGTGCGTTATAAGCGGAACGCATATCACCACCAGAGGCATTTGCAAAATGATGTAGTGCTTCATCTGTTACCGTTACAGCATATTCTCCAAGGCCTTTTTCTTTATCTTCTAAAGCTCTTTTTAACCCAATTAAAATATCATCTTCTGTTAGTGCGTGTAATTCGAAAATTTGACACCTGCTTCGAATAGCGGAGTTTATTGCATGGAATGGATTACTTGTCGTTGCACCAATTAAAGTAAGAAGTCCGCTTTCTAAGTGAGGTAATAGAAAGTCTTGCTTTGCTTTATCTAGACGGTGAACTTCATCTAGAATTAAAACGAGGTGTCGATGCATCTTTGCTTCTTGTACGACAACTTCCATATCTTTTTTATTGTGAGTAACAGCGTTTAATAGACGAAACGGGGTACCGGTACTTCCTGCAATTGCACTGGCAATGGATGTTTTTCCTGTACCTGGAGGACCGTATAAAATCATAGATTGAAAATGATTTGCTTGGACCATTCGCCATAAAATCTTTCCTTCACCAACTAAATGCTGTTGCCCAATAATTTCTTGAATATTTGTAGGGCGCATTCGATGTGCGAGTGGTTGTTTCATTTAGACCGTCTCCCTTAATATATAATCTCGTTCTATCGTATCATTTTTTTCTACGAAATTTGAAATAGGATGCTGTTTTATGGGAAAAATGAAGAAGAATATTTTCATTTTTCTTTCAATTGTAATAATTTCCGAGTTTTTCAATGTGATTTTATGTTATCATTTTGATACACAAGTTGAAATTTCTTATAATACTATATTATGCTATAATTTCATAGGATTTTAAATTGTGTTCTTTTTATAAATAAGATATAACCAATAGAAGTGAAAATTTGAAAAGAGGTGCAAAATAGATGAAGATTTCAACGAAAGGCCGCTATGGCTTAACAATTATGATTGATCTTGCAAAAAAGTTTGGTGAAGGTCCGATTTCATTAAAATCAATTGCGCAGGCGCATGACTTATCCGAGCATTACTTAGAGCAATTAATTTCACCACTTCGTAACGCTCGTCTTGTAAAGAGTACGCGCGGGGCATATGGCGGATATGTATTATCTGATCAACCGGCTAACATTACAGCTGGGGATGTAATCCGTGTATTAGAGGGACCGATTAGTGTTGTAGAAATGATAGAAGAAGAAGAGCCAGCACAGCGCCAGTTATGGATGCGTGTTCGTGATGCGGTGCAAGAAGTGTTAGATAGTACAACGTTAGAAGATTTAGTACGTTATGAGGAAGAAAATCACGGGGGCTATATGTTTTACATTTAATTCCTTGTGAAACGATTTGGAAAGAAGGAGATTTAATGGAACGCATTTACTTAGATCATGCTGCGACATCTCCGACTCACCCAGAAGTGGTCGAAAAGATGATTCCATATATGACAGAAATATTCGGGAACCCGTCTAGTATTCACTTTTATGGACGTCAAACTCGTCACACAGTAGATGAGGCGAGACGAGTGTGTGCACGCAGCATTCATGCGAATCCGAATGAAATTATATTTACGAGCGGTGGTACAGAAGCTGATAATTTAGCGCTTATAGGTGTAGCACGTGCGAACCGTCATAAAGGTAACCACATAATAACGACGCAAATTGAACATCATGCGATTTTGCATACGTGCGAATTGTTAGAGCGTGAAGGGTTTGAAGTGACATATTTACCTGTCGATGAAACAGGACGCATTCAAGTTTCTGACATACAAAAGGCATTAACAGAAGAGACGATTCTTGTATCTATTATGTTTGGGAATAATGAAGTAGGGACAATGCAACCAATTGTGGAAATAGGAAAGCTGCTAAAAGAGCATCAAGCTTATTTCCATACAGATGCGGTACAAGCTTACGGTTTAGTAGAAATTAATGTGAAAGAGTTTGGTATTAATTTATTATCAATTTCAGCTCATAAAATTAATGGGCCAAAAGGTGTAGGGTTCTTATTCGCTGGTGCAAATGTGAAATTTGAGCCGTTATTAATAGGCGGAGAGCAAGAAAGAAAACGCCGTGCTGGTACGGAAAATGTGCCTAGTATTGCTGGGCTTCAGCATGCAATTCTTATAGCTGAAAAAACTCGTGAGCAAAAAAATGCCCAATATGAAGAGTTTAAAGATATAATGGTATCTGTCTTCAAAAATGAAGGCATTACTTTCGAGGTAAACGGAAACTTAGAACATCGCTTACCGCATGTACTTAATGTAAGTTTTACAGGAATGAACATTGAACCGTTTCTTGTGAACTTAGACCTAGCTGGCATTGCAGTATCAAGTGGTTCTGCTTGTACAGCTGGTTCGATTGATCCATCACATGTATTAGTAGCGATGTTTGGAAAAGACTCCGATCAAATACGTTCATCCGTACGCTTTAGTTTTGGACTTGGAAATACGAAAGAGCAAATTGAAAAAGCGGCGTACGAAACAGTGAAAATCGTGAAGCGATTAACACAAAATTAGCATGGGAGGTGACATGATGAACAAACTACCTCACGAAACACGCGTTGTCATCGGAATGTCCGGTGGCGTCGATTCATCTGTAGCAGCACTTTTATTAAAAGAGCAAGGTTATGATGTAATCGGAATTTTTATGAAAAACTGGGATGATACAGATGAGAATGGTGTCTGCACAGCAACAGAAGATTACAATGATGTAATTGAAGTGTGTAACCAAATTGGTATTCCGTATTATGCAGTAAACTTTGAAAAACAATACTGGGATAAAGTATTTACGTACTTCTTAGATGAGTACCGAGCTGGTCGTACACCAAACCCAGATGTAATGTGTAATAAAGAAATTAAATTTAAAGCATTTTTAGAGCATGCAATTGCGCTTGGTGCCGATTATGTAGCAACAGGTCATTATGCACGCGTTGCTTATATGGACGGCGAATATAAAATGCTTCGCGGCGTTGATGACAATAAAGATCAAACATACTTCTTAAATCAATTAAGCCAAGAGCAATTATCAAAAACAATGTTCCCGTTAGGTGAACTGAAGAAACCACAAATTCGTGAAATGGCGAAAGAAGCTGGCTTAGCGACAGCGGCGAAAAAAGATAGTACAGGTATTTGCTTCATTGGTGAGCGTAACTTTAAAGATTTCTTAAGTAACTACTTACCAGCACAACCAGGTGTAATGCAAACATTATCTGGTGAAGTGAAAGGGAAGCATGACGGTTTAATGTATTATACAATTGGACAACGTCATGGTCTTGGAATTGGTGGTAATGGTGATCCATGGTTTGCTGTTGGAAAAAATCTAAAAGAAAACATTTTATATGTTGATCAAGGATTCCATAACGAACTTCTATATGGTGATGAAGTTATTGCTACGAATGTAGGATGGGTAAGTAACAAAGAAAAAGAAACAGAATTTAAGTGCACGGCGAAATTCCGTTATCGTCAAGAAGACAATAAAGTAACGGTTCAAATCGTTGATGAAAATACAGTTCGTATTCTTTGTGATGAGCCAATTCGTGCAATTACACCAGGACAAGCAGTCGTTTTCTATGATGGAGATGAGTGCTTAGGCGGTGCTACAATTGATGAAGTATACCGTAGTGGTAAGAAATTGGATTATTTAGGATAAATGAGAAGCCTCTGCCGATTAGCGGTTAGAGGTTTCTTTTACATAAAGCGAATTTTCGTTCGCTTGGAAAATACATTCTTTGTTATAATTTGTTGTAGAGGTGAAGGACATGTCAAACAAACTTGAAACAGGTATTCAATATATGCAAGAAGGAAATTGGGAAGAAGCAGCTAAAAATTTTACAGAAGCAATTGAAGAAAATCCGAAAGATGCGCTTGGATACATTAATTTTGCAAATTTATTAGACGTATTAGGAGATAGTGAGCGAGCGATTTTATTTTATAAACGTGCATTAGAGTTAGATGATAAATCTGCAGCTGCTTATTATGGCTTAGGAAACGTATATTATGGCCAAGAGCAATTTACTGAGGCGAAAGTTGTATTCGAACAAGCAATGCAAGCTGGATTACAATCAGCTGATGTAACATTTATGTTAGGTATTACACATGTACAGCTTGGAAATGATCGTCTTGCACTACCATTCTTACAAAGAGCAACAGAATTAGATGAAAACGATGTAGAAGCTGTATTCCAGTGCGGACTTTGCTTTGCGCGACTAGAACATATTCAAGAGGCGAAACCTTATTTTGAAAAGGTATTAGAAATGGATGAAGAGCATGCAGATGCGTATTACAATTTAGGTGTTGCTTACGTATTTGAAGAAAATAACGAGAAAGCTCTCGCTTTATTTAAGAAAGCAACTGAAATTCAGCCAGATCACTTTTTAGCTGGTAATGGCGTTCGTTTATTAGAGCAAGAAGCTGAATAAGATAAAAATATAGTTTAATGGGTAGTTACCCCTCATCTAAAAAGGTGGGGGATGTACTGCTCATTAAAGTGAAAATATCGGAAAGGAGAGGAAAGATGGGAAATCAACATGCAATGGATTTGTTTGAGGAAGAGAAAAAATTTATAAAAGCGCAAGTTCTTCATACCATTTTCCACAACGAAGAAAACCTCTATTCCGTTGTCAGTATGAAAGTCATTGAAACGAATGAAACGTATGACGAAAAGAAAGTAATGATAAACGGTCATTTTCCCCGCATGCATGAAGATGAAGTGTTTACATTGACAGGTCACTTTAAGGACCATCCAAAGTATGGAAAACAATATATGGTTGAAACATTTAAAAAAGAATTGCCGCAAACAAAAGCAGGTATGGTGCAATATTTAGCGAGTGATTTATTTAAAGGGATAGGAAAGCGTACAGCGGAAAAAATTGTGGATCATCTCGGGGAACATGCTATTTCTAAAATTATGGATGACCCTGAGGCGTTAAATGGTGTTGTTAACAAACAAAAGGCTCAGGAAATATATGAGACAATTGTTGAACATCAAGGATTAGAGAAAGTAATGAGCTTTTTAAATGGTTACGGTTTTGGAACGAAACTTTCTATTAAGATTTACCAGCAATATAAAGAGATGACATTAGAAGTGATTCGTAATAATCCGTATCAACTTATTGAAGAAGTGGACGGGATTGGTTTTGGACGAGCGGATGATATAGGGCGTGCGTTAGGGATATCGGGTAATCACGACGACCGTGTACGAGCGGGATGTTTTTACACATTAGAGAATGTCTCATTGCAACTTGGTCACGTTTATATGAGGAAAGATCAACTTGTAAGAGAAACGATGTCACTTTTAAACAATCAAGAAGGAAGAGTGACTGAAGAAGATATTATAGGTTGTATTGAAACGATGCAAAGTGAAGGGAAAGTCATCATAGAAGAAGAACGAGTGTATTTAGCAACTTTATTCTACTCTGAAAAAGGTGTTGTAAAGTCTATTCGTCGATTGATGAATCAAGAGGAAACACCTTCATTTCCTGAAGCAGAAGTGTTAAAAACATTAGGTGAAATTGAAGAACAGTTGAATGTACAATATGCACCATTTCAGCAAGAAGCGATTCAAACGGCACTTCATAAACCGATGATGTTATTAACAGGTGGACCAGGAACAGGAAAAACAACCGTTATTAAAGGGATTGTTGAAATGTATGCGTCACTTCACGGATTATCGTTAAATCCGAATGAATACAGTGATGATAATCCATTTCCAATACTATTAACAGCTCCAACAGGAAGAGCAGCGAAGCGGATGAGTGAATCGACAGGACTTCCAGCTTGCACAATTCACCGTTTGCTTGGCTGGACGCCAGAAGGATCTTTCCAGCGTAATGAAACGGATCCTGTCCAAGGTAAGCTCCTTATTATCGATGAATTTTCAATGGTTGATATTTGGCTCGCAAATCAGCTATTTAAGTCGCTACCAACGAATATTCAAGTTATCGTTGTAGGTGATGAAGATCAGTTGCCATCTGTAGGACCTGGACAAGTATTAAAAGATTTATTAAATGCAGGTGCAGTTCCGACAGTGAAGCTTACTGAAATTTATCGTCAAGCAGAAGGCTCATCTGTTATTCAACTTGCCCATGCGATCAAAGACGGCACACTCCCGCCAGATTTAGCGCAAAATAAAAAAGATCGTTCGTTTATCAGCTGTACAGGGGCTCAAATTGTTGAGGTTGTGAAAAAAGTTTGCGAAAACGCTAAAACAAAAGGCTTTAGTGCAAGGGATGTTCAAGTATTAGCACCGATGTACCGCGGGCCTGCTGGTATTAATGTATTAAACGAAGCGCTGCAACAAGTATTTAACCCGAAAAGGGAAAAGAGTAAAGAAATCCAGTACGGTGATGTTGTATACCGAAGAGGCGATAAAGTACTGCAACTCGTTAATCAGCCGGAGAGCCAAGTGTTTAATGGGGATATCGGAGAAATTGTTTCGGTGTTTTATGCGAAAGAAAACGTTGAGCAACAAGATATGATTATCGTTTCATTTGATGGAATTGAGGTAACGTATACAAAGCCGGATTTAAATCAAATTACACATGCATATTGTTGTTCGATTCATAAATCACAAGGTAGTGAATTTCCGATTGTTATTATGCCGATTGTGAAAAGTTACAACCGTATGTTACGCCGTAATTTAATTTACACGGGCATTACAAGAAGTAAGAAGTTCCTTATTATTTGCGGGGAGGAAGTAGCTTTCCAATCTGGTGTAAATCGCCTTGATGATGCAATGCGTCAAACAACTTTAGCTAGTCGCTTGCAGGAATCACAAGGAGAAGTACAGATTGTCACAGTTAATGGCGAGGAAATGGACGTGGAAAACATTTCACCGTATGATTTCATGTAACAAGGTGAAATTATATAGTGAAACTTTCAAACGCATAGCGTTGAAAGGCTCCAGCAGTGTATAAATGAATGCGGTTTGGACATAATGGCGAATAGAATCTGGGAGACTGTAAGGAGATGAAAGCCATATGTTCATTTGTCCAAATTGCAAAGGGAAAGACATTGGGAAAATAGGTGTCAACCAATTTTATTGCTGGAATTGTTATATCGAATTATCGGTTTCAAAGGGGAAAATCCATACGCATCAAGTTGAGGAAGATGGTTCATTAAGCTCTCTTGATGATTTATTTGATGAGAATGAAAGAACGATCGGATAACGAAAAGGGGGATTTACTTTGAATCTACGCAATTCATTAATCGCATTAGGTGTTGGAGCTGCAGCATATCAATATGCTCGTAAGCAAGATGTATTTTCAAAACGCAATATGAAAAAAGCACGTAAGATGATTAAGTCTTACTTATAATCATTTCGATAAAGTGAAAACTCCCTTATAGACAAGGGAGTTTTTTTATGCACTCATATGCAAATAAAAAAGTCCAATTTCTGAGAAAAGATAAGATAGACCGTAACAGCCGACGCCAAGTATTCCATACTGCCATAATTGCTTCGCTTTTTCTTTACGTGAGGAACGAATAAAGAACCCCTTCCAAATACCAAAGCCGATACAAATCCATTCAAGAATCATAAAAAGTGCTGATAATCCAAGCATAAACAAAACCATAATTAGCCCTCCTGATTACATTATTTCATGCTGTATTCTCAGGGGTGGTTGTCCTTGTTATGTTATTTATATGTACGTCTTTAAAAAACAGTATGGTCCGTATGAAAAGATTTTAAAAGTTTCACACATAACCTAACCCATTTATTTTCAAAATAAAGGTGGAGGAGGTTTTTCATGTGAAGAATCTTAAAATCATTTGGATATATCGTTTAGGATTATTGTTACTTGTTTTTCTTTGTTTGCTCGTCTTTTTAAAAATTAAGCCACTATGGGCACCGATTATTTTTGTATTTAAAGTAGCGATTACGCCGTTTCTTATCGCCTGTTTTATTGCGTATTTATTGCACCCTTTAATTGAAAAAATTCATAAGGAAGGGATGCCCCGTACACTTGCCATTTTGCTCATTTATATCCTTTTCTTTGGCGGAATTGGTTATGGGATTTATAAAGGAACACCAGTCGTTATTAAACAGTTACAAGAGATTAATGAACAATTTCCGCAGTTTACAAAGATGTACGATTCGTGGATGGATGGCGTTACAGAACAAACAGCGAATTTCCCTTCGTTCATTCATGAAAAGGTGAAACAACTTTTTGTGGGTGTGGAAACGAAGATTCAAGCGCTTTTAAATAAAGTGATGAGTACAGCTCGTGGTGTACTCGATTCATTGCTCATTATTTTCTTAATACCGTTCATTGTATTTTACATATTAAAAGATTATGGTGAGTTTTATCATATCTTTTGGAAACTAGTCCCAAGTAAATGGCGAGGTACGGGGCAAATGCTTGCGAAAGAAATTGATAAGTCACTTGGAAGTTATATTCGAGGACAGTTATTTGTTTGTTTAGTATTAGGGGGAGTATCAGCTCTTTCTTTTTGGTTTATCGGTATGAAATATCCATTATTGCTTGGCATTATTATTGGGGTAACGGATATAATCCCGTACTTTGGTCCTATTTTAGGAGCGATCCCGACGTTAATGATTGCAGCAACAGTATCAACGAGTTTACTTATTAAGGCGGGGATTACGATTGCTATTTTGCAATTTGTGGAAAGTAACATTTTATCGCCTTACATTGTTGGTAAGTCACTTCGTATGCATCCTGTTATTATTATGCTTGCATTACTAGTTGGGGGGGAAGTAGCTGGTATTGTAGGATTACTAATATCGGTTCCGATTTTAGCAGTTATTCGTACTGTCATTGTTCATGTGAGACCTCTCTTGAAAAAAGAAAATGTGTAAGTATAGAAGCCCTCTATGTAAGAAATAGAGGGCTAATCATATATTTATTTAGAAAGCTGCTCGTGTATCTTTTGAACGAGGGAGCTCACATCATTTGTTTGAATATGTTTTATTTTTTTCCATTCATTATCATACATAAATACAATTTGATTGTTGAAAAGACGCTTTTGTTCTTTTAGATTAGAAATTTTTGCAAAAGAGTACTCTTCAAATATTGGATTCTTACTTACATCTGGCCCGTAAAAGAATAGCCTTTTGTTCGTTAAAATTAGCAATCCTGGCCTTGCGACGGAACGATAAATAAATATGTCTAATGAACATGCTGCGTAAAATAATATCGTTTCGTCAGTTGCTAATATGTTTTTAGCTTTGTTAAGTAAGGTTGTCATTGTGATCGCTCTTTTATTTTATTAACAATAATTTAATTATAGCAAAAAAAGTAATATTTAGAAATTTTTATAAATTATTATTGTAAGGAGATTCCAATTTATTAATAAACGCATAATATATGAAAAGGCTGTTAAGAATGAATAGTAGAATACCTATGATTAATAAGCGATTAATACAATATAAATGATTATCTACATTGACAAACTTAAGAGAATTCTATTATATTTAGTCATATAATACATTAAATCAATGACGGAACAAGTACGTTACAGTCCATTTATAGAGAGAAGCTTCCATATGGCTGAAAGAAGCTTTAAATGAAGGGTAACAGAAAGCTAATCCTGAGAGCAGCTAATCACTGCCGTCTTGCCACGTTACGGCACCATGAGGTGATGAATTGATTGTTATTGTAATCAATTCATAATTAGGGTGGTATCGCGAGTTAACTCTCGTCCCTTTTATAGGGACGGGAGTTTTTTATATTTAAGGAGGAAAATACAATGAAACAACTAACAGGCGCACAAATTCGTCAAATGTTTTTAGACTTTTTCCAAGAAAAAGGACATGCAGTAGAACCTAGTGCATCACTAGTTCCACATGAAGATCCATCTCTTCTATGGATTAATAGTGGTGTAGCAACATTAAAAAAATATTTTGATGGACGTGTAATCCCACAAAATCCACGTATTACAAATGCTCAAAAATCAATTCGTACAAATGATATTGAAAACGTAGGGAAAACAGCTCGTCACCATACATTCTTTGAAATGTTAGGAAACTTCTCAATCGGTGATTACTTCAAAGAAGAAGCAATTACATGGGCTTGGGAATTCTTAACGAGCGACAAATGGATCGGATTCGATAAAGAATTACTATCAGTTACAATCCATCCAGAAGATGAAGAAGCATTCACAATTTGGAATGAGAAAATGGGCGTTCCAAAAGAGCGTATTATCCGCTTAGAAGAAAACTTCTGGGATATCGGTGAAGGACCAAGTGGACCGAATACAGAGATCTTCTATGACCGCGGAGAAGCTTACGGTAATGACTTTAGTGACCCAGAATTATATCCAGGCGGAGAAAACGAGCGTTACTTAGAAGTATGGAACCTTGTATTCTCTCAATTTAATCATAATCCAGATGGTTCATATACACCACTTCCTAAGAAAAACATTGATACAGGGATGGGTCTAGAACGTATGACATCTATCGTTCAAGATGTGCCTACGAACTTTGATACAGATCTATTCATGCCGATGATTGGTGCAACAGAATCAATTTCTGGTGAGAAATATCGTAATGGCGATTTAGAAAAAGATATGGCGTTTAAAGTAATTGCTGACCATATCCGTACAGTAACATTTGCTGTTGGTGACGGTGCTCTTCCTTCTAACGAAGGCCGTGGTTATGTATTACGTCGTTTATTACGACGCGCTGTTCGTTATTCGAAGAAATTAAACATTAACCGTCCATTCATGTTTGAATTAGTACCGGTTGTTGGAGAAGTAATGAAAGACTTCTATCCAGAAGTACTTGAAAAGAAAGATTTCATTGCGAAAGTTGTGAAAAACGAAGAAGAGCGTTTCCATGAAACACTTCATGATGGTGAAGCAATTTTAGCTGAAGTTATTACAAAAGCAAAAGAAGAAAAAACAACTGTTATTTCTGGAGTAGATGCGTTCCGTCTATATGACACATATGGTTTCCCAATTGAATTAACAGAAGAATATGCAGAAGAAGCTGGCATGACAGTTGATCATGAAGGTTTTGAAAATGAAATGGAAAAACAACGTGAGCGTGCACGTGCTGCTCGTCAAGACGTTGACTCAATGCAAGTTCAAGGCGGTGTACTTGGAGAAGTTAAAGTAGCGAGTGAGTTCGTTGGTTACGGTACAGTTGCAACAGAAAGTAACGTTGTTGCACTTGTGAAAAACGGCGAATACACAGACAGCTTACAAGCTGGTGAAGAAGGACAATTAATGCTTGATGTAACACCATTCTATGCTGAGAGCGGTGGACAAATTGCAGACCGTGGTTACCTTCTTGCTGATGGCGTGAAAGTTCTTGTAAAAGACGTGCAAAAAGCACCAAATGGTCAAAACTTACACAAAGTTGTTGTTGAAGAAGGTACATTAACGAAAGATGCGGCTGTGAAAGCTATTATCGATACGAAAAACCGTAGTAGCGTTGTGAAAAATCATACAGCAACTCACTTACTACACCAAGCATTAAAAGATGTACTTGGAACACACGTTAACCAAGCAGGTTCTCTTGTAACTTCTGAACGTTTACGCTTTGACTTCTCTCACTTCGGTCAAGTACAAGCTGACGAATTAGAAAAAATTGAGCGTATGGTAAACGAGAAAATTTGGGAAAGTATTGATGTTGAGATTTCTCAAAAAGCAATCGAAGAAGCGAAAGAAATGGGCGCAATGGCATTATTCGGTGAAAAATACGGTGATGTTGTACGCGTTGTACAAGTTGGCGATTACAGTTTAGAGCTTTGTGGTGGTTGTCACGTTGATAATACAGCTTCTATCGGTATTTTCAAAATCGTTGCTGAGTCTGGTATCGGTGCAGGAACTCGTCGTATTGAAGCAGTAACTGGTAAGTCTGCATACGAATTAATGAACGATCAAGTAGGTTTATTAAAAGAAGCAGCAGGAAAAATGAAAACAAATCCGAAAGATATTTTAACAAGAGTTGATGGTCTATTTGCCGAAGTAAAACAACTGCAAAAAGAAAATGAATCTCTTGCTGCGAAATTAAGCAATATCGAAGTTGGAAACTTAACTGATTCTGTAATGACAGTTGATGGTGTGAATGTATTAGCAGCGAAAGTAAATGTTGCAGATATGAACAACTTACGTACGATGATGGATGATCTAAAAAATAAATTAGAGTCAGCAGTTGTTGTATTAGCGTCTGTTAATGACGATAAAGTAAACATCCTAGCAGGTGTAACGAAAGACTTAATTGGCCAAGGTTACCATGCTGGTAAACTTGTGAAAGAAGTAGCTTCTCGTTGCGGCGGTGGCGGTGGTGGCCGTCCTGATATGGCACAAGCAGGCGGTAAAAACCCAGCTCAAGTCGAAGAAGCTTTAGCATTTGTACAAGAGTACGTTAAATCTGTTTCAAAATAAAGAGATAGTAGTGTACAATGGTAGGGAGAGGAGAAGTTCTTCTCCCTATACTTACTATATAAGTGAGGTGCTTGAAATGGACGGTTTTGATAAAACAATGAAGTTTAGCATTCAAGATGAAAAACAGAGTGTCCATGTAAATGATGTACTTTTAACTGTGTATGATGCACTTCAAGAAAAAGGCTATAATCCGATTAACCAAATCGTCGGTTATTTATTAAGTGGAGACCCAGCATACATACCTCGCCATAAAGATGCACGTAGCATCGTTCGCAAGCTTGAACGTGATGAGATTATTGAAGAGCTTGTGAAGTCTTACTTGAAACATCATCGTGAGGAGTAGTTTATGCGGATATTAGGTTTAGATGTAGGTACAAAAACAGTCGGAGTTGCAATTAGCGACGAAATGGGCTGGACAGCACAAGGATTAGAAACAATTAAGATTAACGAAGAACGAGGTCACTTTGGTTTTGATCGTATTTCTGAGTTAGTAAAGCAGTACAATGTGGATAAAATAGTAGTAGGTTTACCTAAAAATATGAATGGTACAATTGGCCCACGTGGTGAAGCGTGCCAACAATTTGCAGAAAACCTACGAGAGCTGTTACAATTAGACGTTGTAATGTGGGACGAGCGTTTGTCAACGATGGCAGCGGAACGTCTACTCATTTCAGCTGATGTAAGTCGTAAGAAGCGAAAACAAGTAATCGATAAGATGGCTGCAGTCGTAATCTTACAAGGATTTTTAGATAGTAAATAAGAGGTGACCAAAATGGAAGAAAATCAAATTACAATTGTAGACGAAAAAGGTAACGAACATTTATGTGAAATTATTTTCACTTTTGATGCTGAAAAATTTGGTAAAAAATCATATGTAGTCTTCTCTCCAATCGGTGAAGTAGACGAAGATGGAGACCCAATTTATGATGCAATGGCTTATGAGCAAAATGAAGAAGAGGGCGGAAGCTTACTTCCAATCGAATCTGAAGAAGAGTGGGAAATGGTACAAGAAATGTTCAACACTCTTGCTGATGAGCAAGAAGCTGAATAATAGGTACTGAAAAGATGGACGACATACAGTCCATCTTTTTTTGTATTTATATGTAAAATGAAAGATTTTTTGTCGAAACTGTGTAAGTCTTTGTAGTATAATGAGACGGATTGTAGAAAAATAAAGTGTCTATTAAAAAAAGATAAGTGAATTTGTTGCGTTTTTACATCGTGCTGTATAGAAAGGTGTACATACGGTCTACAATTAAGTAAGGAGGAAATGTTTTGATAGAGAATCAAGTGAAAAAGAAGCGTAGACGCATCTTTTTATTTTCGATTATTGCACTGCTTTTAGTTTGTGGTTCAGTCTATGCGTATATTTCATCCGCATTAGGACCAGTTGATAGCGGGAATAAAAAAGAGATTGAAGTAGAAATTCCGAAAGGATCATCTACAAGTAAAATTGGAGAAATTTTAGAAGAAAAAGGCGCTGTAAAAAACGGTACAGTTTTTAGTTTTTATACAAAGGCTAAATCGAAAAGTTTACAAGCAGGTACATATTTATTAAACCCTTCAATGAATGCTGAAGATGTGATCGAACAAATGTCATCTGGCAACGTGCATCGTCCAGCTCTTTATAAAGTGACGATTAAAGAAGGGGCGCAAGTAACTGAAATTGCAGAAACGATTGCGACAGAACTAAAGTGGAATAAAGATGATGTTACGCGTCAATTAAACGATAAAGCATTTATTCAAAAAATGCAGCAAAAGTATCCGAAGTTATTAACGGATAAAATCTTTGATAGTAATATTAAATACCCATTAGAAGGTTATTTATATCCTGCAACGTATTCGTTTTATAAGAAAGATACAACGTTAGAAGAAATTGTAATTCCGATGCTTGAGAAAACAAATGCAATCATTGTTCAAAATGAGGCGAAAATGAAAGCGAAGAACTGGGATGTTCATCAGCTTTTAACATTATCTTCACTTATTGAAGAAGAGGCAACTGGTTTTACAGATCGTCAAAAGATCGCTAGTGTCTTTTATAATCGTTTAGCAAAAGGTATGCCGCTTCAAACGGATCCAACGGTATTATATGCACTTGGAAAACATAAACAACGTGTATTATACGAAGATTTAAAGGTCAACTCACCGTACAATACGTATGTTGTAAAAGGATTGCCGGTAGGGCCGATCGCAAACTCTGGTAAACATTCAGTGGAAGCTGCGTTAGAACCTGCGCAAACAGATTATTATTATTTCTTAGCTGCACCAAGTGGTGAAGTGTACTATGCGAAAACATTAGAAGAGCATAATGCATTAAAGCAAAAATACATTACGAAAAAACAGTGAAATGGGGAGGGATAGCGAAAAAAGTCGCACATCCCTCTTTTTTGTGGTAAAATATATCGGGTTAAAAACTGGCAGAAGAATCGTTTTTAATATCAAAACGGGACGTACAAGCTAAGGGTAAAGCTGGCTTGTATTTTTATTGCATTCTATGTGGGAAAAGACGTCATAGAGGCACTTCTCCATGTAAATAAGGAGGACCATTTATGGAGGATGCAGTTAACGAGTACCTATTATCATTTATTGATCCGAAAGATAAATTAATTCTTGAAATGGAAGAATATGCAACAGAAAATCATGTGCCGATTATGGATCGACTTGGAATGGAATTTATGCTGCAATTTTTACGTTTAATTGGACCGAAAAGCATTTTAGAACTTGGAACAGCAATCGGTTATTCTAGTATTCGTATGATGCAAGCTATTCCAAATTCACGTATTGTGACAGTTGAGCGCAATCGTGAGCGATATGAAAAAGCACTTGAATATATAGAACGTTCCCCAGTAACAGATCGTATTTCAGTTATTTACGGTGATGCGTTAGAGACAGGTGAACAAGTAAAAGAACACGGGACATTTGACGTTATTTTTATTGATGCAGCAAAAGGACAGTATCGTCGCTTTTTTGACTTATATGAACCGTTATTAAATCCTGGTGGCGTAATTATTTCAGATAATGTTATGTACCATGGTCTTGTAACGACAAAAGAGAAGATTGAAAACAGACGTACACGTGGTTTAATCCGTCGTATTAAGACGTACAATGAGTGGCTTATGAACCATGAAGGATATGATACAACGATTTTCCCAATTGGTGATGGAGTAGCTGTTAGTAAAAAGAGAGGGTGACCAAGGTATGAAGAAACCTGAATTGTTAGTAACACCAAGAGCGGTGGCGGATATCGAACTTCTTGCGAAAGCAGGAGCAGATGCGGTAATGATCGGTGAGCAAAAGTTTGGTTTACGTTTAGCAGGGGAGTTTTCACGTGAAGATGTAAAACAAACTGTGAAGATTGCGCATGAAAATGGTGTGAAAGTATACGTAGCAATGAACGCTATGTTCCACAACGATAAAGTAGAAGAATTAACAGATTACGTTTCATTTTTAAATGAAGTAAATGTAGATGCAATTGTTTTCGGAGATCCAGCAGTATTAATGGCTGTTCGCGAAGTAGCGCCAAATATGCAGTTGCACTGGAATACAGAAACGACAGCAACCAATTGGTTCACTTGTAATTACTGGGGCCAAAGAGGAGCGAAGCGTGCTGTATTAGCTCGTGAGCTGAGCTTAGATGAAATTGTTGATTTAAAAGAAAATGCTGAAGTGGAACTAGAAGTACAAATTCACGGTATGACTTGTATGTTCCAATCGAAGCGTTCATTAGTAGGAAACTACTTTGAGTATCAAGGACGTAATCTTGACATTGAAAAGAAAAAATATGAAGAGAATATGTTCTTATATGACCCAGAGCGTAATAATAAATATCCAATCTATGAAGATGAAAATGGTACTCATATTATGAGTCCGAACGATATTTGTTTCATCGATGAATTAGAGGAACTAATCGAAGCTGAAGTTGACAGCTTAAAAATCGATGGTGTACTAAAAAGTTCTGAATACATTATTGAAGTAACGAAGAAATATCGTCAAGCGATTGATTTATGCGTAGAAGATCGTGATGCGTATTATGACGTGAAAGATGCTCTATATAAAGAAATAGAAGAAATGCAACCAGTAAATCGTCCGTTAGACACAGGATTCTTCTTTAAAGAAACGGTTTACTAAACGAGGAGGGTGTAGGAAATGACTGTACAAGAAATTTCACGAGTGATCGATGGCAAGCGCGTTATTGTGAAGAAACCTGAACTGTTAATCCCTGCGGGTAACTTAGAAAAATTAAAAGTAGCTATCCATTATGGGGCAGATGCTGTATATTTAGGTGGACAAGAATTTGGTCTTCGTTCGAATGCAGGTAACTTTACGCTGGAAGATATGGCAGAAGGCGTTGAATTTGCAAAGAAATATGGAGCGAAAATATATGTAACAACAAATATTTTCGCACATAATGAAAATATGGACGGGCTAGAGGAATATTTAAAAGGGATTGAAAAAGCTGGCGTAACGGGAATTATCGTTGCTGATCCGCTTATCATTGAGACGTGTAAACGTGTAGCGCCTTCTGTTGAGGTGCATTTAAGCACACAGCAATCACTATCCAACTGGAAAGCAGCACAGTATTGGAAAGAAGAAGGTTTACATCGTCTTGTATTAGCTCGTGAAGCAAGCTATGAAGAAATGAAAGAAATTAAAGACAAAGTGGATATTGAAATTGAAGCATTCGTCCATGGTGCAATGTGTATCGCATATTCAGGAAGATGTACACTAAGTAACCATATGACAGCGCGTGACTCTAATCGTGGCGGTTGTTGCCAATCTTGCCGCTGGGATTATGATTTAGTTCAAACAGTATCACAACATAAAGATGCAAAAGAGCTTCCTCTATTCCAAGAAGAAGATGCTCACTTTGCGATGAGTCCAAAAGATTTAAATTTAATTTTATCAATTCCGAAAATGATTGAAATTGGAATCGATAGTTTAAAGGTAGAAGGACGTATGAAATCAATCCATTACGTAGCGACTGTAGCAACTGTATATCGTAAAGTAATTGATGCTTATTGTGCGGATCCGGATAACTTTGAGTTTAAACAAGAATGGTTAGATGAGCTTGATAAATGTGCAAATCGTGATACAGCTCCTGCATTCTTTGAAGGGGTTCCAGGACATCAAGAGCAAATGTTTGGAAATCATAGTAAGAAAACAACGTATGATTTTGCTGGTTTAGTGTTAGATTATAATGAAGAAACGGGCATCGTAACGCTTGAGCAACGTAATCATTTCAAACCAGGACATGAAGTGGAGTTCTTTGGACCAGAAATAGAAAACTTTACGCAGACGGTGGAGAAAATTTGGGATGAGGATGGAAACGAATTAGATGCAGCGAGACATCCGTTGCAAATCGTGAAATTCAAAGTGGATCAACCAGTGTATGTGAATAATATGATGCGCAAAAGCATACTTCAATAAGAAAGAGTGGTAGTCGAATGGGGACGAATAAGCCTGTTGTAATTGGAATCGCTGGTGGTTCAGGATCAGGAAAAACAAGTGTAACGAAAGCGATTTTTGACCATTTTAAAGGTCATTCCATTTTAATCTTGGAGCAAGATTATTATTACAAAGATCAAAGCCATTTACCAATGGAAGAGCGTTTAAAAACAAATTATGATCATCCGCTTGCGTTTGATAATGATCTGTTAATTGAACATTTGCAGCAGTTGCTTGCATATGAGCAAATTGATAAGCCTGTATATGACTATACATTGCATACGCGTTCAGAAGAAATTATTCCAGTTGAGCCGAAAGATGTAATTATTTTAGAAGGAATTCTTATTTTAGAAGACCCACGTCTTTGTGAGTTGATGGACATTAAGTTATTTGTTGATACAGATGCTGACCTTCGTATTCTGCGCCGCATGCAGCGTGATATTAAAGAGCGCGGTCGTACGATGGATTCAGTTATTGATCAGTACGTAACTGTTGTACGTCCAATGCACAATCAATTTATTGAGCCTTCTAAGAAGTTTGCGGATATTATTATCCCTGAAGGTGGACAAAACCATGTTGCAATTGATATTATGGTGACAAAAATTGCAACAATTCTTGAACAAAAAGTAAATTTGTAATAGCATAGTAAAAGATATACGGTAGGAAGGGATTTTTTCCCTTCCCATCGAATACAATGAAACATGCAACCTCATCTATATATAGGTGAGGGCATATTTATATCAACTTTCCATACATATCTTCTTTATATAAAGAAGAATTGGAAATACGGGGTTGTATGTGACAACTCCGCTAGTGCAAGGGTACTAGAAACCTCCGCTAACAATGGAAGCGGAGGAGTTTTCATATGGAACTCCTCTTTTTTTCGGGGGATTGGTATATAAAAGGAGTGGAAAATATGTCAACAGAAAAAACATACCCTATGACGCAAGAGGGTAAGCAAAAACTAGAGAACGAACTTGAGCAATTAAAAACAGTAAGACGTAAAGAAGTAGTGGAACGTATTAAAATCGCACGTAGCTTCGGGGACCTTTCTGAGAACTCTGAGTACGATGCAGCAAAAGATGAGCAAGCGTTCGTAGAAGGACGTATTACACAATTAGAAAATATGATTCGTAACGCAGTTATCATTAAAGATAATGGCGAAGTATCTACTGTTGTTACATTAGGTAAAACAGTAACATTTAAAGAATTACCAAATGGAGATGAAGAAGCGTACACAATCGTAGGTAGTGCGGAAGCTGATCCATTTGAAGGAAGAATTTCTAACGATTCTCCAATCGCAAAAAGCTTATTAGGTAAGCAAATTGGTGAGAAAGTAACAATCCAAACACCAGGCGGAGAAATGCAAGTAGAGATTGTCTCTGTAAAATAATAAAAAAATCACTCGTGTAAAAACGAGTGATTTTTTTATTTGTATAAAAGATGAAACACTCCGTCCAAACTATAATAGACGAGGTGTTTTTTTATGAAAATAAAACGGAGAATTACAATTGTTTTAATTTGTTTTATGGGCATTATGTTTTTATTGCTTTGTCGTTTAATTCAAATCCAAATTATAGATACAGAATCATTTACTGATCGCAAAATAAATTTAATTGAAAAAAGTGTTACGCAACGTACGCAATCCATTGCAGTAGACGATGGACGTGGGCAGTTTATAGATCGTAGTGGTAAAGAAATAGGTGAGGAAAAGTATCCTGTTTTAATTGTTTTTCCATTTTTACAAATAAAAAATGACATGTTAGAGAAAATCGCGCATATCATTGGTGTGTCGAGACAAGAGATCAGAAGACAAATGAAAAATAAAAAAAATGCATTTATACTGCAAGGGGAAACTGCTCCATTTCGAGTGACACGAGAGCAGATGGAGAAGGTGAATCAATTACATGTATTAGGTATTGTAGCAGCTGAAGTGCGATTAAAACAAACTGGGGAGATAAATCATTTAATTGGTGATGTAGGGGAGAACGAAAGAGAATTTCAAAAGCGATATGGAGAAGTGAAAAAAATTTCAAAACAAACGCCGATAGGTATTTCAGGATTACAGCAATCTTTTGATGAATTTTTATTGACTGATGGAGAGGCAAAAGTATTGTATCAAGTAGATCGGCAAGGAGAACCAATTTTCGGAAAGCAAGCGAAATATACTTCACCAGGAAATCCATTTTACCCAGTTAGGATTCAAACTACTTTACATAAAGGGTTGCAGCAAAAAGCAGAAGAAGTGATTGAAGCAAATGAAATAAAGAAGGGGGGATTAGTATTACTTGATGTAAAGACAAATGAAATATTAGCGATGGTCAGTAAGCCGTCTTTACAAGTAAGAGATAAGAATTTATATAAGACTACACTTGAAAATCAAATGTTAACGCCGCATTTTCCAGGCTCTGTTTTTAAAACAGTAGTTGCAGCTGCAGTCATTGATCAAAAAGTAAATTTGTTTAATCGGACATTTAATTGTAATAAAGATTTATATGGTGAAAACGACCCACAAGTTATGATGGGTACACTTAACTTCAAAGAGAGCTTTGCTAGGAGCTGTAACAGGACATTTTCCGAGTTAGGTAACGAGCTATTACAAAAGGATAGGACGGTGCTAGAAACATACGTAGCAGCTTTAGGAGCAAATGAAAAGGTCGGATGGAAAGGTTCTGTATTTCATACACCTCATTTCGAGCAAATGCCAGAAGAAAAAGGCACTACTATTTGGGGGAATGAAGAAAACAAAAATAGTAAAAAAGCGGTAGAGCAAACAGCGATTGGACAGAAAGATGTACGTATATCACCTCTAGCAATTGCTAATATGATGGCGACGATTGCGAGGAATGGAGAAAAGATGGAAGTGAAAGCTGTTGAAAAAATAGTATATAAAAATGGAGCGGATTTTTTTACATTTGAGAACCATACGTTACATGGAAAACAGCTTTCGTATGAAACAGTGAAAACATTACAAGAGTTATTAAGAGGCGTTGTAACAAGGGAGAAAGGAACAGGAACGGCATTCCGCTCGTTACCGCTCAGTGTCGCTGGAAAATCCGGGACAGCGCAAACAGGGAAAGGGACGAGGGTGAATCGCTGGTTTGCAGGTTATTTTCCGTATGAGAATCCAAGATATGCTTTAGTTGTTGTTGATCTAGAGACTGATAACAAAGTGAATAAAGTAACACCTATTTTTAAAGATATGGTAGGAGCAATCTATCAATTGGAGAATGAAAAGTAATCTTGCAATTTATAGTGAATTGTTTTCATTTCATGAAAATATCATTGTAAATGTTCAACCTTTCTAGATTTAATGTTACAATAGCAATTAGGAAAAACTGCATGGAGGTTTGGAGAATGGCAGGAGGATCAAGATTCCAACAGAAACAACAAAAACGTCGTCAAAACGGTGTTTTAAATATTGCAATCGCTATTGTATTACTATTAGTAGCTATTGTAGCATATCAATTGTTCGTTCCTAGTACGAAAGAGCAAGCATCTTCTACTGATAAGAAAGTCTCTCAACAAACAACAAAGAATGAGAAAGCTGGAAAATCAGAAGATAAAGAATCTGCTAAGAAAAAAGAAAAAGAAAAAGAGCAAGCAGAAGCTAAGCAAAAAGCTGAAGAAGAGAAGTTAAAGGCTGAGGAAGAAAAGAAAAAAGCTGAAGAAGAAGCGAAAGCTAACGAGAAAGTATCAGCTGAAAAAACTGTATCCAAGGCAAAAGAGGCTTATACAAAACCTTCTTGGAAAGCTGTAGGAACAGAACAAGGTTCATCACCAGCGATGACGTTTAAACAGGGGTCATCAGATTGGAATGAGATGCAAAGTGCAATTGCTGCAGGTATTGAAGTACCGAAGGAGCAATTAGTATTCCATTTTGTTGGAAGAGACAAAACTGGAAAGAGTAAAGCTTATGGTGACGTTCAAGATAAGCAAAGTGGAAAAAGATATTACGTAAATATTGATTGGGTAGACAATGAGGGCTGGAAACCAGTACTTGTTCAAACTCTAAACTAAAAAAGAGAAGCTCCTTAGGAGCTTCTCTTTTTTAGTTAACGCAATTTCTTTAATTTAAAATGAACAACCGCGCTATAATACGGTCTTTTGCTTTCAGGATCCATAACCATTTGATGTGAGATGTGATGAACTTCAAGCATAAGTGCTTTATTATTATCGATTTGTTCACTAATTTTTCGTTCTAAAGAAGCTAAGTCTCCCGCTTCAAAAAATTCTACTTTATCTTCTAACATTTCAAAGGTAAATGACATGAAGACGGCCCCTCTCCTATGTAATCAACTATAGTGTAACAAAGAAAAGAAGGAAATACCATGTACATTTCAATTGACATTTTTAGAAAGAGGGAATATCATACTGATAAAACCGATAAGAAAAAGGGGAATTTTTATGGGCACAGAATTTAATGGTTTATTTGATGAGTGGGCTCATACGTACGACTCATTCGTACAAGGCGAAGATATACAATATAAAGAAGTTTTCGCCCATTATGAGGATATTCTAGAGGATGTAGTTAACAAGTCATTTGGTAATGTATTAGAATTTGGTGTCGGTACAGGTAATTTAACAAATAAATTATTACTTGCTGGCCGCACAGTTTACGGTATAGAACCGTCGCGTGAAATGCGTATGATTGCAAAAGAGAAATTGCCAAAAGAATTTTCGATTACAGAAGGTGATTTTCTTTCGTTTGAAGTCCCAAATTCAATTGATACCATCGTAAGCACCTATGCATTTCATCATTTAACAGATGATGAAAAAAATGTAGCGGTTGCGAAGTATAGTCAATTGCTAAACAAAGGTGGTAAAATAGTGTTTGCTGATACGATATTTGCAGATCAAGATGCATATGATAAAACTGTTGAAACAGCAAAACAAAGAGGTTTTCACCAGTTAGCAAACGATTTGCAAACGGAATACTATACACGTATTCCAGTTATGCAGACTATTTTTGAAAACAATGGCTTCCATGTAACGTTTACGAGATTAAATCATTTCGTTTGGGTAATGGAGGCAACTAAGCAATAGAAAGAGGGATTAGATTGAGAATTGCTGTAATTGGAGCAATGGAAGAAGAAGTACGTATTTTACGTGACAAATTAGAACAAGCAGAAACAGAAACGGTTGCAGGTTGTGAATTTACGAAAGGGCTATTAGCAGGACATGAAGTAATCTTGTTAAAGTCTGGTATTGGTAAAGTAAATGCAGCGATGTCAACGACAATTTTATTAGAAAAATATAAGCCTGAAAAAGTAATTAATACTGGTTCAGCTGGTGGATTCCATCATTCTCTAAACGTTGGTGATGTAGTTATTTCCACTGAAGTTCGTCACCATGACGTAGATGTAACAGCATTTAACTATGAATATGGTCAAGTACCAGGAATGCCGCCTGGATTTAAAGCTGATGAGGCGTTAGTTGCATTAGCTGAGAAATGTATGCAAACTGAAGAAAATATTCAAGTTGTAAAAGGCATGATTGCAACAGGCGATTCATTTATGAGTGATCCGAACCGCGTTGCAGCCATCCGTGATAAATTTGAAAATCTTTATGCGGTAGAAATGGAAGCAGCAGCTGTCGCACAAGTATGCCACCAATATGAAGTTCCGTTTGTTATCATTCGCGCACTTTCTGATATTGCTGGTAAAGAATCAAATGTTTCATTTGATCAGTTTTTAGATCAAGCAGCTCTTCATTCTACAAACTTTATCGTAAAAGTGTTAGAAGAGTTAAAGTAATGTAACAAAAAGGCAACTGTCTCATATAAAGAAAATACATACAGTTGCCTTTTCTTTATTGGCAAACAAGGGGGAGAACACGATGAATGTATATCGTGGAGTTCATGAGTTAATTGGTCATACACCAATTGTAGAAATTACTCGTTTTTCACTTCCGAAAGGGGTCCGCTTATTTGCAAAGCTTGAATTTTATAACCCAGGCGGAAGCGTTAAGGATCGTTTAGGAAGAGAATTAATCGAAGATGCGCTAGAAAAAGGGCTTGTTACCCAAGGTGGAACAATTATTGAACCGACTGCTGGGAATACTGGTATTGGACTGGCACTTGCAGCATTAGAACATGATTTACGTGTTATCGTTTGTGTACCAGAGAAATTTAGTATTGAAAAACAAGAATTAATGAAAGCACTAGGTGCAACGGTCGTGCATACACCGACTGAGCAAGGAATGACCGGTGCAATTGCAAAAGCAAAAGAATTAGTAAATGAAATACCGAATTCATACTCTCCAAGTCAGTTTGCGAATGAAGCAAACCCGCGTGCTTATTTCAAAACACTAGGTCCTGAACTTTGGGATGCACTGAATGGAGAGATTAACATATTTGTTGCTGGAGCAGGAACTGGCGGTACGTTTATGGGGACTGCATCTTATTTGAAAGAAAAAAATATAGATATTAAAACAGTTATCGTAGAGCCAGAAGGATCTATTTTAAATGGTGGTAAGGCTGGTTCACATGAGACCGAAGGAATTGGACTGGAATTTATCCCGCCATTTTTGAAGACATCTTATTTTGATGAAATTCATACGATTTCTGATCGAAATGCATTTTTACGAGTGAAAGAATTAGCGCAAAAAGAAGGACTTCTCGTTGGGAGCTCTTCAGGAGCAGCATTTCATGCGAGCTTACTTGAGGCAGAGAAGGCAGCACCAGGTACAAATATTGTAACCATTTTTCCTGATAGTAGTGAGCGCTATTTAAGTAAAGACATATACAAAGGATGGGAATAAAAAATGAGAGCAAAGACAAAGTTAATTCATGGTATTCGCATAGGAGAACCTTCAACTGGATCTGTAAACGTACCGATCTATCAAACAAGTACGTACAAACAAGAAGCGGTTGGTAAGCATCAAGGATATGAATATTCACGTACAGGTAACCCAACACGTGCAGCTTTAGAAGAAATGATTGCTGTATTAGAAAATGGTCATGCTGGATTTGCATTCGGTTCTGGAATGGCTGCTATTACAGCGACAATTATGTTGTTCTCAAAAGGTGACCACGTTATTTTAACAGATGATGTTTATGGTGGAACGTATCGTGTTATTACGAAAGTATTAAACCGCTTCGGTATTGAACATACATTTGTAGACACAACAAACTTAGAGGAAGTTGTAGAAGCAATTCGTCCAAATACGAAAGCGATCTATGTGGAAACACCAACGAACCCATTACTAAAAATTACTGATATTAAGAAAATATCTACTCTTGCTAAAGAGAAAGATTTATTAACAATTATTGATAATACATTCATGACGCCATATTGGCAGTCGCCGATTTCTTTAGGAGCAGACATTGTACTTCATAGTGCAACGAAATATTTAGGAGGTCATAGTGACGTAGTTGCAGGTCTAGTAGTGGTAAATAGCCCACAACTAGCAGAAGACCTTCACTTTGTACAAAACTCAACAGGAGGTATTCTTGGACCACAAGATAGCTTCTTACTACTTCGCGGTTTAAAAACATTAGGAATTCGTATGGAAGAACATGAAACGAATTCACGCGCTATTGCTGAATTCTTAAATAATCATCCAAAAGTAAATAAAGTATATTACCCAGGTCTTGAATCACATCAAAACCACGAATTAGCAACAGAACAAGCAAATGGATTTGGTGCTATTATTTCGTTTGATGTAGATAGTGAGGAAACATTAAATAAAGTACTTGAGAAACTGCAATACTTTACACTTGCTGAAAGCTTAGGAGCAGTAGAAAGTTTAATTTCTATCCCATCTCAAATGACACATGCATCAATCCCAGCAGATCGCCGTAAAGAATTAGGAATTACAGATACATTAATTCGTATTTCTGTCGGTATTGAAGATGGTGAAGATTTAATTGAAGATTTAGCACAAGCGCTAGCGTAATAAAAAATGCACTGCTAATGTGGAGCAGTGCATTTTTATTATGTTAATTTGTGAAACATTTCACAAATTAGACATACACAAATGAAATGATTTCATGTATATTGAATTCATGAAATGTTATTCACGAGTAAACTTGTGAAATGTTTCACAAACAATGGGATTCATGTAGGACGGTAACTCTATTTTTTTTCGCTAATCGGGACTTATTATGACCTGTAGGGACTTATAAAGACCGTGATAACAGAATAGGAGGAAATTTACATGGTAGTCAAAGAGAAAGTTGTAAATGAAATGCAAGAGGTAAAAGAGATGATTGATACGTTAGTAAATAACGGTCAACAAGCTTTACAAGCATTAGAAAGTTTTACACAAGAGCAGATTGACAACATTGTTCATGAAATGGCATTAGCAGGTGTTGATCAACATATGCCACTTGCAAAATTGGCTGTTGAAGAAACAGGCCGTGGTGTCTATGAAGACAAATGCATTAAAAATATTTTTGCCACTGAATATATTTGGCATAGTATAAAGCAAGATAAAACGGTAGGAATTATTCACGAAGATCCTCATGAAGAAATAATAGAAATTGCAGAACCTGTCGGTGTAGTAGCTGGGGTAACACCAGTAACGAATCCAACGTCGACAACAATGTTTAAAGCTTTGATTGCGATAAAAACGAGAAATCCAATTATTTTCGCATTTCATCCTTCTGCACAAAATTGTTCGGTGGCAGCAGCGAAAACCGTATATGATGCAGCAATGAAAGCTGGTGCACCAAAACATTGTATTCAATGGATTGAAAGACCGTCTGTCGAAGCGACAAAACAATTAATGAACCATGAGGGTGTGGCACTCGTTCTAGCAACTGGAGGCGCTGGTATGGTGAAATCAGCTTACTCTACTGGAAAACCAGCACTAGGTGTAGGTCCTGGTAATGTACCGTGTTATATAGAAAAATCAGCACATGTAAAACGAGCTGTTAATGATTTAATTTTATCGAAAACATTTGATAACGGTATGATTTGTGCATCGGAACAAGCAATCATTGTCGATAAAGAAATCTATGATGATGTTAAAACAGAAATGATCGAAAACAATTGTTACTTTGTAACAGAAGAAGAAAGAAAAAAATTAGAAAAGCTCGTTATAAATGAAAATACATGTGCAGTAAATAGTGATATTGTAGGAAAATCAGCACAGTATATTGCCGAATTAGTTGGGATTACTGTTCCTGAACATACAAAAATGCTTGTAGCTGAAATTCAAGGTATCGGAGCAGCATACCCGTTATCTCGTGAGAAACTGAGCCCAGTATTAGCCTGTGTGAAGGCGAATTCATTAGAAAAAGGATTTACATATTGCGAAGAAATGTTGAACCTCGGTGGTTTAGGACATTCAGCAGTTATTCATTCTACAAATAAAGAAGTGCAAAAGCAATTTGGATTACGTATGAAAGCTTGCCGTCTCATTGTAAATGCACCTTCATCACAAGGTGGAATAGGGGATATATATAACGGATTTATTCCATCACTTACACTTGGTTGTGGTTCTTACGGAAAAAATTCAGTTTCCCAAAATGTAACAGCGACTCATTTATTAAATATAAAAAGGCTGGCAAATAGAAAAAAGAATATGCAGTGGTTCAAATTGCCGCCAAAAATTTATTTTGAAAAACATGCTACAGCGTATT
The DNA here is from genome assembly GCF_003217275.1 of Bacillus sp. 196mf. Taxonomy (NCBI): domain Bacteria; kingdom Bacillati; phylum Bacillota; class Bacilli; order Caryophanales; family Bacillaceae; genus Bacillus; species Bacillus sp. 196mf. The sequence goes on along the minus strand of NZ_QJTG01000009.1, from coordinate 87,669 downwards.
TAGCAAATATGCCTAACATTTCACGTGCATTTATTGTAACGGATCCTGGAATGGTTGAACATGGCTATGTGGATACAGTCACGCACTATTTAAACAAGCATGCAAATGATGTGAAAATTGAAGTTTTCTTTGAGGTCGAACCAGATCCATCAGATGAAACTGTCTTTAAAGGTGCGGAAATGATGAGAAGCTTTAAGCCAGATGTAATTATCGCACTTGGTGGTGGTTCAGCTATGGATGCAGCAAAAGGAATGTGGTTATTCTATGAGCATCCAGAAACGACATTCTATGGCATTAAACAGAAGTTTTTAGATATAAGAAAACGTACATGTAAATATCCGGAATTAGGAAATAAGGCGCAGTTTGTTGCGATTCCAACAACATCAGGAACAGGATCAGAAGTGACACCATTTGCGGTTATTACAGATAAGAAAAATAATATAAAGTATCCGCTCGCAGATTATGAATTAACACCAGATGTAGCAATTGTTGATCCGCAATTTGTAATGACAGTACCACCACATGTAACAGCAGATACTGGTATGGATGTTTTAACACATGCAATTGAGGCGTATGTGTCTGTTATGGCAAATGACTATACAGATGGATTAGCATTAAAAGCTATTGATCTCGTATTCAAATATTTACCGAGAGCATATAAAGATGGAAATGATGAAGAAGCACGGGAAAAAATGCATAACGCTTCTGCAATTGCAGGGATGGCATTTGCAAATGCTTTTCTAGGTATTAATCACAGCTTAGCACATAAAATTGGTCCAGAATTCCATATTCCGCACGGACGTGCAAATGCAATTCTTATGCCGCATGTAGTCCGCTATAATGCTATTAAGCCAAGAAAACACGCATTGTTCCCAAAATATGAGCACTTTGTAGCAGATGAACGCTATGCACATATTGCGAGAATGCTCGGGCTTCCAGTAAGCTCAGTAGCAGAAGGTGTGGAATCACTCGTCAAAGCAATTATTGAGCTTGGAAAAAGCTTAAATATTAATATGAGTATTGCCGGACAAGGGGTAGATAAAGAGCAATTTGAAGAGGTTGTTGGAGTATTAGCAGAAAGAGCTTTTGAAGATCAATGTACAACTGCTAATCCAAAGTTACCGCTTATTTCAGAGCTGAAAGAAATTTATATGGAAGCATATAAAGGTGAATAATGATTAAAAAAGAGCCGCAGTAAAGCGGCTCTTTTTTTGTTGGAAAACATCTCCCAGAATGGCTGTATTTACTGGTCTTTCAGTTTCATAGAATATGATAAAGTGAAATGGAGGAGTGAGAATATAATGAAAGAATTACAAGGGAAAATAGAAGATTATACTAGGTTCGGACAAATTCTTCTCGCTGTAAGTACATTGTTACTGGTTGGCTTGTTGATTCCGGATGGAGCAAAAGAGACAATCCAATTTTTTGTTATGATGGGGAGCATCGTTATATTTTTAAGTTTATCGTTCTTTTTCTTTCAGCGTGTGAAAATGATGCGTGACCAGTTAGAGGAAAATGAATGTGAATAATATTGTTAACTAGAGCGCGGCGAAAAGAAAGAATCTTTTTGTCGCGCTTTTTGTTTTTTGTAGAAAAATGTATGCGTTTCATGTTGACAATGATAATCCTTATCAATTAAAGTAGAATAGTAGTTAATGATTATCATTATCAATTAGAGGTGAAGGAATGAAAAAATCTATTACGCTATTTACAGCGATTTTATCTATTTTTTTCTTGTTAATAGGTTGCAGTGCCAAAGGGGACGAAAAAGCGTCTGCAACCAAAATAGAAAAAGGAAAAGAAAAAATCGAAATTACCGACCTGTCAGGGAGAAAGGTAACATTCGATAAAGTACCAGAAAGTTTTGCAACATTAAGTATGGGAGACATGGATATTATTCATGCTTTAGGTGGAAAAGTAGTAGGTCGTCCGGATACGAAATTAACTCTTCCAGAGGAGTTAAAGAAAGCAAAAGTAATCGGGAATGCACATCAACCGAACTTTGAGCAAATTGCTAGTTTAAAGCCCGATGTACTTGTTGCTAACAATGGATTCCAAAAGAATGTGCCAACGGTTGAAGGACAGGGAACGAAAGTAATCATTTCTTCTGCGAATTCTGTACAAGATATTCAAAAGAATATTGAATTATATGGAACGGTAATGAAGAAAGAAGATAAAGCAAAAGAACTTAATCAAAAAATCAATGATCAAATGAAGAAATATGAGAAAAAGAGCGATGTGAAAGCATTGCTAGTGTATGGCGCACCAGGTACTTATTTAGCGGCATTACCAACATCTTTATCAGGTGATGTTTTAGAAAAAACAGGCGGGAAAAATATTGCTTCTGATTTTCCAGAAACGAAAGAATATCCGCAATATGCACAGCTAAGTGTAGAACGTATTATTGAGGCGAATCCAGATGTCATTTATTTAATTACACACGGAGATCCAAAAAGTGTGAAAAAAGCATTCGAAGGCGAAATGATGAAAAATGAAGCGTGGAAAAATTTAGATGCAGTAAAACAAAACCGCGTAGTTATTTTGCCACCTGATTTATTTGGATCTAATCCTGGGACAAAAGTTACAGAAGCAATGGACTTTATGTATAAAAGTATACAAGATGTAAGGAAATGATACGTATGGAAAGTAGTGAAGTAGTAAGAGAAAAGGAACATCCTTTTGCGAAAAAAAGATGGATAATAGCAGTTACTTTAGTTGTATTAACAATTCTAGGCCTCTTTTACGGACTTTTCGCAGGAAGTTTATCTTTTTCTGTACGAGACATTCTAACAGGTATACAAGATGAAGGTTCGACAGTTCATCGAATTGTATGGGATCTTCGCATACCGAGAGTTCTCGTTGGGTTTATAGTAGGAACATGTTTAGCTGCATCTGGTACACTGCTGCAAGGGGTTATGAGAAACCCTCTTGCAGATCCTGGTATTATCGGGGTTTCATCTGGAGCAGGCCTTGTAGCAATTGTCATCATGATTTTATTCCCACAGCATCTAGCTTTTTTACCACTAGGGGCGTTTTTAGGAGCTTTCATAACAGCGATGGTTATTTATGCTTTATCATGGCAAAAAGGGGCACCACCTTCAAGAATCGTCTTAGTAGGAGTGTCAATCAATGCATTAATTGGTGCAGCAACGTCAGCTTTAATGTTATTACATAGTGACAAAGTACAATCCGTGTTACCGTGGCTAGCGGGCGGCATTGGTGGTGTAAGTTGGGCACATTTAAACATGATTATTTATTATGCAATATTCGCCATTATATTAGCTTTCTTTGGTATTAAGCATATTCGAGTGTTAATGCTTGGAGATGAAATGGCAAAACTATTAGGACATAATGTGGAAAAAAGTCGGTTTTATTTAATCGTAGTAAGTACATTATTAGCTGGAATTGCGGTAAGTGTGTCTGGTCTTATTGGATTTGTCGGTCTTGTCGTACCACATATGCTACGTTTATTAGTTGGAAATGATTATAGATATTTGCTACCTTTATCATGCCTTGGCGGCGGGGTATTACTTGTTTTTGCAGATGCAATAGCTCGAAGTTGGTTTGACCCAATCGAATTGCCTGTTGGTATTTTACTGTCCTTCTTAGGTGGTCCTTTCTTCTTATATTTAATTCATAGAGGAGGAAAACAACGTGATTTCAGTTAACAAAGTGTTTTATGCACACTCTGAAAGATTTAAAATGCAAAATATGAATGTACATATTAAGGCTGGAGAAATCGTTAGTTTAATTGGTCCGAATGGATCGGGAAAATCTACTTTGCTTCGTTTAATAGCAAGGCTACTGAAACAAAGCGAAGGGGACATCATTTTAGATGGGAAAAATATTCATATAATGAAGAGTGCTGATGTAGCGAAGCAATTAGCGATGTTACCACAAATGCATGATCATCAATTAGATTTGACAGTGAAAGAACTAATTGAGTTCGGAAGAGGTCCACATAAATCATGGAGTAGCCGCTTAAATAAAGAAGATGAAGAAATTGTTGATTGGGCATTGTCTGTTACAAATCTTGAAGGGTATGAATATCGTCTTTTACATTCTTTATCAGGAGGGGAACGGCAACGTGCTTGGATTGCGATGACGCTAGCGCAACGTACAAATGTCTTATTATTGGATGAACCAACAACCTTTTTAGATATCGTTCACCAGTTGGAAGTAATGGAACTTGTGAAACGATTAAATGAGGAGTTTGGAATGACAATTATAATGGTTTTACATGACATTAACCAAGCTGCTCAATATAGCGATCGTTTACTCGTATTAAAGCGAGGAAAGATTCAGTATGATGGTATACCAGAAGAAGTACTATGCCATGAAATGTTTCAACATGTATTTGGCATAGATGTAGATATTTTTCAAGGAAATGACAAACCGTTTTTTACACCGAAACGAATTTCTAGAAGGGGAGAAGAGCGATGCAAACAGAAGAGCGTATTACCACTGAATTAGTAAGAGAATTTGTTATGGCAGCTCACGGGGATTTAGAGAAAGTACAAGAGCTATTAGCTGAATCGCCAAGCTTACTTCACGCCTCTTATAATTGGGGTGGATCAGATTGGGAAAGTGCGTTAGGCGCATCGGCACATGTAGGTCGTAAAGATATTACTCTTTATTTACTAGAAAAGGGTGCTCGGATGGATATTTTTGCAGCAGCTATGCTTGGTGAATTAGAAGTTGTACAAGCTATTTTAGTAGCTCAACCAGAAGCATTGCGTGCATCTGGCCCTCATGGTATTTCTCTTCTTCAACATGCACGAATGGGTGGAGAGAAATCTAAGCGTGTATATGATTATTTAGCAATACTATCTTAATGAACGAAGGAAGTTCTTATGTGCGGTAAACTTTTCACTTGAAACAATTGGAAAGTTTACCGCCCGTTAGAACGGGATAAGTATCTAGTATATTTGAAAATCCTACACCCCCCTCAATTGTAGTTTTCTTTATGCTAGTTATGATATGGATGCAGTGGACAATATTTGTCTACTGCTTTTTTTAGTTATTAAGAATGAATATTCTGTATTTTATTGTTGGTTCATTTATCCCGCTATTTTCCAGGCAGTAAGACTCCCGCCTAAAAATTCGGCTAAAGCAAAGAAGTTAGACGGGAGATACACTGCCCGTAAACGCCTGGTTGGTGAAGGCTAATAATCAGTGGGGATGAACAAAATTTCCCACTGATTAAAGTTTCACTTTATAATAAATAGTAACATTTCGTATACACACAAAACGTGATCGTGAAATGAAGAAAAAATTAGTGGAAAGGAGTGCCAGCATGTTTCATACAGAACGTTTACAAATTCGCAAATATACAATGGATGATTTACAGTTCTACGCTTCACTGTGGGGGAACGAGAAGGTAATGCGTTATATTGGAAATGGGACGTTAAAAACATATATGCAGTGTAAAAAAAGTCTGGAGGAATGGGTGATTCCTAGCTATAAAAACGGTCTCGGTTTATTTGTATTGATTGAAAAGGAAACGGGAACAAGAATTGGTCATGCAGGGCTGGTAAAGCAGAAGATAGATGGAAAAGAGGAAATTGAAATTGGTTATTGGTTACTTCCTCAGTATTGGGGAAAAGGGTATGCAAAAGAAGCGGCGGCAGCATTTCGTGACTATGGTTTCCAAGCATTACGAATGAATAAATTAATTTCTCTTATTAATCCGAATCATCCCGCCTCAATATTTATTGCTAGAAAAACCGGGCTCAGCTATGAGAAAACAACGTCATTTCATGGAATCGATGTTCTAGTTTATTCTATTAAGCGTGTTGGATGAAAAAATTACTTTTTTAAAGGTAAATTGCATTTTTTGAAGAATGGTATATGAAAATAAAGGGAGGGGTTACATGTACATTTATCATAATGGACTTATTATTCGTGAGGGAACGAGTAGCGTACCAGCATATGCAATTAAAGCTTTGTTTGAAGATGCTGGTTGGAGTAATGATAATATCCCTTCTTGGCAAATTGAAAAATTTACGATAGCATTCGAAAATTCAACATGGGCTTTCACAATTTGGGATGAGGAAGAGATGGTTGCGATGGTTAGAGTCATTTCTGATGGAATTATGATTGCGAACATAGTAAATTTAGTTGTGAAGTGTGAATATAGAGGGAAGGGATTAGGTAAGAAGCTTGTAGCTCTTTGCCTGCAAAAACTTCCCCACGGTGATTGGTTTGCGCATACATCAGCGAACAATTTTGATTTTTATAGAAGTTGTGGATTTGAAGTTAGAGAGCTATCGAGAAATGGAACATGTGCGTATTATGGATACCAAGTCGCGAAAAGAGATGGTCACCGATAAATGAATGGAAAGTAAAAAAGTATAGCGAGGTAATTTTGAGACTTTTGATAATAGAGAATGGATTGAGGCTCGTTTTATGATAAAATAAAAGAAAATTCTGTTTATTATTAGGGGGATAAAAATGAGTGTAAAAGCTGGGGATGTATTTAAATATGAAAGAAGATTTACTGAGGAAGAAGTTTTTGAATTTGCAAATATTACCGGTGATAAAGGTAGACACCATGTGGAATACGATGAAAATGGAAGATTAATGGTTCATGGTTTATTGACTGCTAGCATTGGGACGAAAGTGGGAGAAGAGTTACATTACATAGCAAGAGAATTAGTAAGTGAGTTTATTAGACCAGTTTTCACAGGAGATACGATCACTTGTGAACTAACTTTAACAAATGTTGAGCAAATGGAAGGCTATAAAAAAGTTTCAATCGAGTCAGTTTATCGCAATCAGCATGAAAAGACTGTACTAGTTGGGACAAGTTATGGAATTATAAGGGGATAAAAAAGAAGCCTGTTTAACAGGCTTCTTTTTTTTTATTATTTAATAAACACGTTTTCGATTTTCCGCATAACTAGAGATGAGTAATAATGCAGTTTCTTCTCCTATATTACGAACAATATGAGGAACGCATGCATTCCATGAGAAAGAATCACCTTCTTCTACAATTGCAATATCTTCACCGTGCTGAACTTCTAGTTTTCCGCGTAATACAAGGTGACATTCTTCCCCTTCATGGGCATTTGGTGAGTTTTCTTTCGGGAATCCAGTAGGGATTTCTACTAAAGATAGGCGAAGGCCCCCTTGCTCCGCAACATGTTCAATTCTTTGCTCATCTTTGCCGTATACACTGTATTTCCGTTCTTCTTTTTTGACAATTTTTAATCGATCTTTTTGCTCTAACAATAAATAGGGAAGGGGAACGTTTAAAAAATTGGAGATCGTTTCTAAAGTTGAGATAGATGGTGATGTTTTATTATTTTCAACCTGACTCATAAATCCTTTAGAAAGACCTGTTCCCTCGCAAATTTGTGCAATTGTTATGCCTCTACGTTGACGAATTTCACGTATTGCAGAACCAATATTCATAAAATCAAGCTCCTTTTTGTAAACAACTATTTGTATCATAGCAAAAAAAATATATTTTTTCCCAGTGAAAATGAATTGACGAATAAAAAAAATTAGTGTATGTTTTGTAATGTAAATAAAAGTTTTGTATAAGAAAACTATAAAGGAGAGAATGAAATGAATCAACATATTGGTAACTTAATTATTCGTATCGTGTTAGGGGTAACATTCTTCATGCACGGTTTAACAAAATTCCAATCAGGAATTGACAATATTGCAGGATGGTTTACAAGTATTGGTTTACCAGGAGGACTTGCATACGGTGTAGCAACGTTTGAATTAGTTGGAGGTCTATTATTAATTCTAGGTTTAGGTGTAAGATATATTGGATTATTATTTGCACTTGTTATGGTTGGAGCAATCGTAAAAGTGAAATGGTCAGCTGGTTTATTGGGAGATGGAAAAAATCCTGGTTTCGAATTAGAACTTGCATTATTAGCAATGGGTGCATACTTATTTGTTGCAAAAGCTGATGGTTTTGTAGATAATTTCTTAAAAGAAAAAATGTCAAAAAAGAACTAATTTAAATGGGGGGGCTAACAAGATGAGTTTTCAACTTCATCCCGATACAACACTTGATGTTGTTCATTTATACGTATCTAATGTAAAGAAATCACTAGAGTTTTATACGGAAGTACTAAGTATGAAGGTGCTAAGAGAAGAAGAAGCAGTCGTTACATTTGGGAATGAAAATGATGAACCACTTCTTATCATTGAAGAAAAGAAAGAAGCTTTTCCGAAGCAAAGAGGAAGAACAGGGTTATATCATTATGCAATTTTATTACCAAGTAGACAGGATTTAGCGAATGTTCTTCGTCATCTTGTAGAGATGGTATATCCACTACATGGCGGAGCCGATCATTACTTTAGTGAAGCTCTTTATTTAGCTGATCCAGATGGAAACGGGATTGAAATTTATCATGATCGACAAAAAGAAGTTTGGCGTGATGAGAATGGAGAACTCCCATTTGTTAGTAACCCGTTAGCTGGTGAAGAATTATTACAGCAAGGAAGTACATGGAATGGCTTTCCAGCTGGTACTGTGATGGGGCATATTCATTTTCATGTAGCTGATTTAGAGGAAGCGAAACGTTTCTATGTTGATGGTCTTGGTTTTGAAGTAACGATTCCAGCTCGTAATGGAGCATTGTTCGTATCTGCAGGTGGTTATCATCATCATATCGGTTTAAATACATGGCAAGGTGAAGGGGTACCACCGCAAATGCCAGGTTCTGTTGGTTTGAAATATTTCACAGTTGTACTAGCGAATGAAAAACAAAAAGAGCAAGTATGTGAAAGCTTAAAAAATATTGGCAAGATTGCTACGTACAAAGATGGAATATTACAAGTCGAGGATCCATTTGGACATTGTATCCATTTCAAAATAAAAGGAGAAGCCTAAAAAGGCTTCTCCTTTTATTTTCTTATAATTGCTTTTTCGTTTTGTAAAAATAGTTCATCAAATTGTTTTGCAAGCTCAAAATCTAGTTTCGTTAAACCTTTTGCATTCCAAGATGACAAAGTAATAATAACTGCTTTATACTGGATAAGGATAAATGGATGGTGATTATGTTCTTCTGATAGTTTGGCGGCTTCAGAGACAAATTCGACTCCTTTTAAGTAGTCGGAAAACATATATTTTCGTTCAATCCATTTCTCATCTTTTACCATCCATTTATCTACCTTCAATAATTCTTCGTGAACTTGTTCTTCAGTTAATCTTAGCATCATTTTTCACATCCTTTACTGGAAGTAACGCAAGACCATTGTTAATAAGGCGTGTTACAGCTTCGTCAGTTGTGAAAGTAGAAAGTTGATGTAGTAATGCTGCCGATGTTTCATGCCCTTTGTTATGCTCTAAAAGTAACTCTAATACTTCAAGGCGCAGCAACCATTCTTTCGCATAAAATTTATTTAATACTTCTTGAATTGCTACTAATTGATCGATATGCGCGTCGTGTAAAATCCCCTCACTTCGAATATCTCGAACTGTTTGATACATACGTTCAAGTTCATTCAGTACAAGTGGAGCAGGAATTTCGTGAACTTCTTCATCCATTGGGAAAAATGCTGCGGCATCTGCGGCACCTGGGAATACTGAAGTGATTTGTGAGCCAACAGCCATATCAAATGCGCCCCATGAAGCATCAAATAAAACGCGGGCGTTATAAGTAACTGTGCAATCGATAAAGGAAATAAGAGCAATTTTCTTATCGTTTTTTACAATATCTGTTACTGTTCCTTTTACATGAATACCACTTGCAAAAGTAAACTCAGCGATAGTTCCAATTGTAATTCCTAATGATTGTAGTTGTTCGTCTGTACAATTTTCTAATGCAATATTTTCAGTGAGTAATCCAATCGGTGTTCCAAATCCGTCACTGTGTACAGAAGTAGAATGATTTGCTAACTGTTTATTATGAAGCGCTAATGCCGTTGGCGAATTTGTTCGCATGTAAATTAATTCACCTGCATCGTTTTCAATTGTCTCGCTAAATGTACCTGTAATTTGTAATCCACTATTTAGCTCAGCTGTTGCATAGTTCTCAGAGCGAATTGCTTTTTCTAAACCTTCTTTTCCACCTGTTTTAAAGGCCATTGTTTTAGAAAATGTTTCAAGCGCATCTGTTAATTCTTCAAAGGATTCACAAACAAATAGTTGTGGTTGCATTTTTGTTACGTCATAAGTTGTCCCTATACATGCTTCGATAGAAAATGGAACCTTTTCTACAGCGTCTGTTAAGCAATGTTTGCTTTCGCCAACAGAAGAAAGGAGACCAGCACCATATATCTTTGGATCATCTATATTTCCGATCAATCCATATTCTACTGTCCACCAGAAAAGACGTGAAATTTGTTCAGCTTCTGATAAACCAGAAACTAAGTTTTGTTTTTCAATTACAGCATTTTCAGCAGCCTTAACTTCATCAGGAGTAGAAGTAGGGCTTTCTTTCACTATCGTTAATGTACGAACAGCTTCAAATGCATCATGTTCTTCTTTTGTAGAGAAAGCTTTTGCACCAATTTGCCCAAAACGTTTCACATATTTTGCATATGTAGGATCAAGTAAAATCGGTGCGTGTCCTGCGGCTTCGTGTACGATATCTGGAGCTGGTGTGTACTCGATATTTTCTACTTTCCGAATATCTGTTGCGATCGGTAGTAATCCGTGTCCTTGAAAATCGAAGAATGCTACGCCGGGAATAAGTCCGTCAATCGTTACAGCGCCCCAGCCACTTGGTGCCAAACACTCATTCATTTCTTCTACTTTTGGAATTGCATCTATATTAATACCAGATGATTGTAGTCCGTTCACATAGGCTGGATGAGCAGCGTCTTTTAAGAAGCTATGATTTTGTCTCATAATGTAACGCCACACAGCGTGATTCACCGGTGTGTATTGATCATAATGTTGTGTGGATACGAATGGTTTTAAATGCGATGGAATTTCTGTTTTCTTTGTCATTTAGACATCCTCCTTTTTTTCTATAAAATTGAATATCGATTTCGTATAGCTTGTATCACCTCCCTTCATTATTTGTAAGCGCTTATAAAATTTTATCATAAGATTCGGAATTATTTAACATCTGTTTCTGTGAGAAATAGAAAAAGCCCCTATCGGAAAATCCGATAGGGGCGAAAGAATCGCGGTACCACCCTATTTGTAAGTGAAAATATACTTACATCTCAATTAATGATAACGGAAAAATTCCGTCTTTTCCTTCATGCATAAAAGCACTACGAAAAAGAAGCTCCAGAATTGTAATTCATACTTATATATGTGCTAATTTCCACCGACCATTAGCTCTCTGTAACAGGGATATAAGATACTACTGCGATTCTTTCAACGCGTATATATGAAATTGTGTAAGAGGATGGACGCAAAAAAGTCCCTATCGGAAAATCCGATAGGGACGATAAAAATCGCGGTACCACCCTATTTGTAAACAACTAATTGTTTACCACTCACTTTACGATAACGGAAAGATCCGTCTTTCTCTTCATGCATAAAAAGCATTACGGGAAAGAAGCTCCAGAATTGTAATTCACGCTTGTATATGTACTGATTCGCACCAACCATCAGTTCTCTGAGACAGTGATATAAGTCGCTACTAGTATTCCTTCAAAGCCGATATATAATTCGTTCAACTAAACTATGTTTTGTATTATAAAACTATATTAAAAAAATTGTCAACAAAAATTTTTTATCCCGTGTTAATGAGCAGTAAAATTCCTACCTCAAAATTCGGTTGGAGCAAAGAAGTGAGATGGGAGATTAACTGCCCGTAACTCCCGATTGGTGAAGGGTAATAATCAGTGGGGATGAACGAAATCTCTACTGATTAAAGTTTCACTTTATTTCACTTCTAAATTAACAGTTAAATTAGAGGTATTGCCAGCTGCATCAGTTGCTACAATGTGAATAGTATTTTTCCCTTCTTGTAATTGAGTGCGATCGAAATAAATGCCATAGCTTTTCTCCCAAGGGTTCAGGAATGCCTGGTCCCATACACCATTTCCGTTAATTTCATATTGCATTCTCACTGGAATACCAGGTGCTATCCAACCAGATTCTGACATCCAATCTAGTAGAATATCATCAACTTTTCCTCTAATTACGAGATTTTCTTGGTCAACTTCGTATGTTAACTTAGGTGCAGTTCGATCAAGAAATACAGCAGCTGTTTGTTTTGTTTCTCCGCCAGAATTAGAAGCAACTGCTTCGATTTGATATAGCCCGTCAGCTAAAGGAGTTCCATCGGTTTTTGTACCATTCCATTTGAAAGGTTTGTATCCAGGAGTTGCATTTTTAGCTTGATGGATAATCCCTTGATACGTTACACGTTCTTTCGTAACTAAATTTGCATGCAATGTTACATCATCCACAGGCGCAACTAAATAGTAGTTGATGAGATTATCATCTAGTACGTGGTCGCCATTTGGGCTAAAAGTAGAATTAATAATTTCAAGTCCATCGATACGTTTATAATCTTTAGGATCGATACTAAATGTGAATGGAATTCGAATTTCTTCTTTTGCCCCTTGTTCTTTTACATATACATTTCCAGTATACACACCTTGTGGTAGTGAGCTATCTACAGTGATAGTAAATGGTTTTTCGGTACTACTATTCGGTTGAATGCTAATCGATGAAGGGATAGAAGCTTTTACTTTTGTGTTTGTGTTTGCATCTAGTAACTCCACACGAGTTGAAAAACTTTTCTTTTTACTAGAAAGGTTTTGTAATGTAACATTTTGCGTCAGTTTTACTTTTCCGCTATTTGGCTTAATAAGACCAAAGCTGACATTGTTAGGTTTTACTAATACATTTGTTTGAGCTGCTTTCGGAATGTTAATTAAACCTGATCCTTGTGCCATAACAGGGTATGTATTTTCATTGACATCATGTAATGTTTTTGCATTGTTAGCAAGAGCCGCTTTCAATTGTTCTGTCGTCCAATCAGGATGCATTTGACGCAAGAGGGCAACCGCTCCAGCTACTTGCGGAGCAGCCATACTTGTTCCGTTATGCGATTCATAGCCGCCTCGCGGTACTGTACTAGTAATTTGTACTCCAGGTGCAACAACATCAGGCTTTATTAGCCAACTTCCTTGTGATGGTCCTCTTGAACTAAAGTTACCGATAAGTTCTGTTTGCTTTGGTTGTCCAATTTTTATATTTTTCTTTCGTTTTGTAATTAAAGTTTTTAATTCTTCCCCATTTGTATTTGATAATTGCATTACTGGGACAGCTAGATGTTCACGTGAAAAATATTCCGGCATCATATTAATTTCTTTTTCGCTAGAGATTAATAACACACCAAGTGCCCCAGCTTGCTTCGCTTGTTCTGCTTTTACTAATGTACTAGAAGTACCTTGTAAAATAAGTGCGAATTTCCCTTTCACATCTTGTTTTGCATAATCACTTGGATTGCCATAACCAACGTATACAAGAGGGGAATCATTTCCTATTGGAAAATCGGATTTTGATAACGGTAACCCTTGATATGTTTTGCTGGAACCAGCTACTTGGAATGTTGGAAACGGGATAGAAACCGTAGATGCTCCAACAGAAATGACACTACTTGCGTTACCGGGAGCATCAACAGACCAAGGTTTTGGTCCGTCATTTCCATTTGAAACGACAGTAGTAACACCAAGTTTCGCTGCTCGTTCTAACGTTAATGTTACAGGCTGATCAGGTACATTTAAATCCTGCCCAAGGGAGAGATTTAACACATCTGCACCATCTTGAATCGCTCGCTCAATCCCTTGGATAATATCATCTGTTGTACCAGTTCCACCGTCATTCATTACACGATAGGCTAGAATAGAAGCGTTTGGAGCAATGCCTTTAATTTTTCCATTACCCGCAATAATTCCAGCTACATGAGTACCATGTACGTTACCATCCATTGGATCGCTATCTTCATCAACCGTGTCATATCCACCGATATAATTTGCCTTTAAGTCAGGGTGTGTATAGTCTACGCCAGAGTCGATAATGGCTACTTTCATGCCTTTTCCATCAAGCGGTTTGCCAGATTGATCTTTTAAATTCCACGCTTCAGGTGCACCAATTGTCGGTCCACCGATATTTGGTGCTTCTTCGTTAGTAGTACTTTTTGATGTTTCATGCAATTTATATGTTAAGTTCGGATAGACTGCTTTTACTTCAGGTAAAGAGGCAAGAGAGGTAATTTGATCTCCAGGAACTGAAATAGAGAATCCGGAAAATAACGTATTATACACTTCTTTAATTTTTGCACCAGGTGCTTTTTCTTTTATTTTCTTAGTCGTATCTTCTTGTGCTTTTTTTAGCTCAGCATGATAAGACTGCGCATTACTATTTTGTAAATCTGGAGCATGCTGAATATTACTTTGAGCAGCGAGAGGTGCATGTTGCAATTCTACAATTACTGATATTTCTTTTGTTGTTTTCGTTTCAACATTTTGAGCAATTTTATGTTCTCCCCACTGTTCAATCGTTGTTTTTAATTGTGGACTAAATTGCTTCTCCTTTTGTAGTGATTCAGCATGAGTGCTTAAAGCTCCAAAACTAGAAAAGACAAGCGCCATGCTTAATAGTGTAGATGTAGTTTTTTTCATTGATACTCCCCCTAATAAAAAGTGCTAATATTCAGAAATGGAATCTTACATTTTAGTTAGAACTTATAAATATAAATGTTGGCTAAACTATACTTTCGACATAATTCATACCAATCTTCTATGAATTGAAAATTTCTTGGGAAATTTTTTCTGATTATGTCGAATCGATATTTTTCACATATTGTAGGAAGAAAGTGAGGAATGCTATGAGGGAAATGGAGTGATGGTATGAAAAGGCTAATAGTAAGTGGTAGTGTAGTGTTGTTTATGTTTTTATGTTCTATCGCTATTACTAGCGCAGAAAATAATAGTGTGAAAGTTGCTTTTATTCGTCATCATAACCTTTGGATTAAAGTTGATGGGAAAGAAAAACAACTTACAAAAGGAGAGAACATAACAGGGCCAAAGTGGTCACATGATGGAGAATGGCTGGCATATGTAAAAGGGGAGAAACAAAATATTCTTGAGTTATATCGGCTGAAAGATGGAAAGAAAGTTACGCCGTTTCACTCAGAAGCATCGAATTATCAATGGTCACCAACAGAAAATATAATTGCATTTATATTTACAGGTACATTGAATACATTTGATGTAGAAAAAAAGAATGCAGATTTTGAAAATGTATCGGCTGGTGTGGGTGATTATGCATGGTATCCTGATGGAAAGAACTTTCTTGTATCCTCTGAAGCGCACTTACTTCCAACAGGATGGACAGGGGCTCAGCTATATGAAGTGCAAAAAGATGCACATATGAATCCTCACAAAATGAAGCATTTGTATGCATTGCCAAATGAACATGATGATTTTCTAGCGCTAGTAGCAAGTGGCTTTAAGTGGTCACCAGATCAAAAGTGGATTTCATTTTTAGCGGTACCGACAGCTTCATGGTCAGCTGATAGTAATACGCTTTGCTTAGTTCGAGCAGATGGTAGTCGGTTTGAAATAGTAGATCAAATGCTATTAAATACAGAATGGTTCAAATGGGCGCCATCAAAAAACATATTGGCTTATATTGAAGGAAGCGGGAGAGTTGCATTAGAGAATAAACATTTAAAAATAAAAGAACTGCCAGCACTCCAACAGCAAACATTTACGCCGAAAGGATATGTGGATTGGGATTTTACATGGAAGAACGATAATGTAATTATCGTTTCACGAGCAAAAGAGGGAGGGTTTGAAACTCTGCCAGAAAAAAGGCCATTTCCATCTTTATATGAGATAAATAGCACAAGCGATAAACAATATCAAATTACAAAGTCATCTAATAAGCAAGGCGATTATCATCCAATTTTCATGAAGAAGAGCAATCAATTAATATGGATACGTTCAGATCGTAAGAAAGCTAATATATGGATAGCTCATAGTGATGGAAAACATGAAAAAAAGTGGATTGAAAATGTAGATATACCAGAGTGGTATTATGAGAAATGGAATTGGGAAAATGTTATCTCGGTGAAAGAAGAATAAAAAACTGCCTAAAAGATTGTTTTAGGCAGTCTTTTACTGTTATTTATGTGTTTTATTTGGCTTTTTTTTCGCTGGGTTTCCGTTCCCTTGGCGCTTTCTATTTTGTTCATCTTTTGCTTGTTTTTCATGTAGTGTATCTAAAAATTCATTCGAGTTACTCATGTTTATATCTCTCCTTTCATTTTGTCATGATTACTATAACCATTTAGGAGGATAATCATGAGTTAGAAGTTAGGCACTTAATTTTCTTCGATAATGTAAGTAAAATATTCCATACATAACAAATAGCATGAGTAAAACTTGTAACTCTACATTTGCCTTTAAAATAGCTGCGATAGGGTCTGGTAAGTACGGTGATTTATCATTTGTGCTTAAACCTAACCATTTATTTAAGAGGCTAATGGTACAAAACATAAAAACACCGGACCAGCTTGCCGTAATTGCTTTTTGTTTCACGTTCATCATCTGTAATCCAAGGATTAGCAGTTTTATCACTACTAAAGAAGCCGTTTATATATCCCCATATAATCATTCCAATAAAGACAATTATCCATTTCATATATGTAATTCTCCTTCCGGTGTAAAAAGTATTTTACATGTAATATTGTAATATTTTACAAACCTTCGTGTCAAACATTTTTTACATATCGGTTTTTATACAGCAGGAATAAAGAATGCAATAGGGAAGAAATATGTGTGAGGATTTTATAGTAAGAGGAGACTGAATATGAAAATCGTTTTTGTTCGGCATGGTGAAGGTGAACATACAACGGATTTAACAGAAAGTTTACAAGTGTTTGACCCACCATTGACGAGAGTAGGAAAGGCTCAAGCTAAATTACTTCAACGTGATGTATCATTACAAGAAACGGATATATTAATTGTTAGTCCTACACTTAGAACTTTACAAACGGCGACAATATGGAGTGCGAAAGTAGCTTGTCAAAAAATAGTCCATCCATATGTATCTCCGCGTATTTTTCCTTATCGAGAAGGAGCGAAAACATTACCGTGCGATTATATAGTAGATCAGGAAATGATAACAAAGTTATTTCCGCATTTTTCGATAGAGAAAAGCTCAAATAATCAGTTATGGAAGGAAGGTATAAACACTATTTCAGAGAATAGTTTTCAGCAAATAGTAGATGAATTTCTTCTTTGGTGTTATGAACTGGGTGCGGAAAGAATTTGCATTGTATCTCACGATGGAACAATTACAGCATATAGGCAATATTTACAGAAAGTCGTTTTAACTAGATCAGATTTTTTGAAAGAAACAGGTATATATGAAATGGATTTATCCCATAAAAGTCTGATTGATAAGGGCTGATTATAGGATGGAGGTTGTTTGTTGAATATTGCATTAGTAGTTGGTTTTAATTCGGATTTAGAGGCGCAATCAATACGAGCATCTCTTGAGTATTTTGGTGCAAGAGTTGTGACATATTGGATTGGTAGACCGAAAGATTTTGTGGAAGTTCTTTCTGGAAAGAACTTATTTAACGATATTAATTATATTATTTTTTGCTTTCATGGTGAAGAAGGGAAGTTTGTCATGGAAGAGTTAGGCGAAGAAGTATATGAACAAGATGAACCGAGAGGGTATTTTGGTAAAGCAGAAATTTATAAATATGCAAAATTGCATAATACACATATTGTAAATAGCGGGTGCACATTAGGGGAGCAAAAACTTGCAAAATCTTTTTTACATAGTGGTGCGAAATCATATATTGGATCGATTGATTATGTAGATGGAAATGCAGCACTTATGTTTACTATACGCTTATTTTATGGGGTTATTAACCATGGGAAAACGTTAGAAGAAGCGTTTCAAGAAGCGAGTTTAATTGATGAGGAGACACATACATTTCGATTCTATAATTAGTGTGAAACACGTTTATTCTATATTCGAATAAACGTGTTTCACATTTAACTCACATTTTTTTTACGTTTTTTTCAATGAAAATGGTTATCACTTGTGGTATGATATGTTCAAGTTTTTACAGGTAATAAAAGTTACTATATAAACGTTAGTTTTTAATGTTTCATACGCATGTCACAGATTATTCATAATTAACGTTTGAAAAATAAGTAACTAATGTTATTATATTATCTGTAACTAACTTAATTACAACTTTAGGAGGAAGATATGGTTATTCAATTTTTAAGAGAAAACAAAGCAGTTTCTTTTGTATTAGCAGTAATTCGAGTATATCTTGGTTACACATGGTTAATGGCTGGAATCGGTAAACTACAAGGAAAAGGATTCGATGCAACAGGTTATTTGCAAGGCGCAATTGAAAAATCTAAAGGTGCACAACCGGCTGTTCAATCTTGGTGGGCATCATTCTTACAAGAATTTGCAATTCCAAATGTAGATTTGTTTAATACACTTGTAACATGGGGAGAAATTTTAGTAGGAATTGGTTTAATTGTAGGCTGTTTAACAAAAACAGCGGTCTTTTTTGGTCTTGTAATGAACTTTTCCTATATGTTTAGTGGGTCAATTGGTGTGAACCCTGAGATGGTTATCTTATCTATGTTTGTTCTTGTTGCCGGTATGAACGCTGGGAAATTTGGAATGGATGGCTTTGTTATCCCGAAAGTATTAGGATCAAAAACTCAAAAACGCCAAAAGCAAGCTGCTTAATATATGAAAACGGGTATCTCAAAATGAGATACCCGTTTATGTTATTTTTCAACTTTGATCGGATTGTTCTTAAAGAAGTCTTGTACATACCCGACAAATTCTTGTGGTTCTTGGCGAAATGGTGCATGATAACCTTTTTCAATAATATGTAAAGTGCTATTTTTTAAGAATTGATGATACGTTTCTCCTTCTTTCCAAGAAACGCTACTATCATTTCTGCCCCATATAATTAAAGTCGGCTGTTTCATTTCATTCGCATTAATTTTAAGACGTCTAGGCCATAGTTTCATTTTGTTATAATGCTCTTCATCGTTACGTTTGAATTTCACTTTGCTCTCATCATAATCAGTAATAGAAGAAACGGCATTTAAATCAGTCGGCAATTGTGGTTTTGGTGAGCCTTGTTTAGTAACGAATGTATGAGGACCACCTGTAGCATCAGTTAAAATAAGGTGAGTAACTGCTTCAGGATATAAATATGTTAAATTTAGAGAAATTTCTCCCCCCATGGAATGCCCCAGTATTGCGAATGAATCATACCCTAGTTTTTTCATTAATTTATAATACAAATTTGCATGAGTTGGAAAAGAATAATAAAAATCCATTGGCTTAGATGAGCGCCCGAATCCTAAAGCATCTACAGAAATAATTGTATGATCTTTTGCTAAATCGGAGTAAATCTTTTGAAAACCATCTGATGACCCTCCAAAGCCATGAATCATAAGTAAAGGTGGTTTTTCATTACCAATCTTTTTAAAGTAAATGGTTTGACCATCTATTTCTACCATTTTTTCCTCGGTAGCTAGTTTAGCTGTAATTGTATTTTTCACTTGCTTTACTTGTTCTACTGGCTTTTCTGCTGCACTACATCCTACTAATAGTGTAAGAGTAAGACAACCTACCATGAAATAGCTAAATCGCTTCAATTAGGTGTCTCCTTTCTAACATAACGCTGTATCTATCATAGCAAATAGCATATTACGATTTCCAGGAAGTTGGCTACCATTTTTTATCATAAGAGGTGAAAGGAGCGTTTCTTGGAAATTTTCTGTTTGAAGAAATTTACGAAATATAAATTGTGAATGTGGGACATCAATTCGTACTATACCATTCCAACATTCACATATCTTTTTTAATAATTGAATAGCATCTTCTTCTTGCTTGGCGATAAGTGGATGGATACATAATATATTGCCCTTTTGTATGCATAATGAAAAAGCTTCTATACGGTTATTTCTTTCAATTTTAAAAGCGTGTATGGCCCTTGGTAATAGCAAAGAGTAAAGTAGAGAACGATTCACACCAGTTGCAATTTGATCAAGAGAAGTAAGAGAT
The DNA here is from genome assembly GCF_003217275.1 of Bacillus sp. 196mf. Classification (NCBI taxonomy): domain Bacteria; kingdom Bacillati; phylum Bacillota; class Bacilli; order Caryophanales; family Bacillaceae; genus Bacillus; species Bacillus sp. 196mf. Next base: position 67,652 of record NZ_QJTG01000009.1, on the reverse strand, counting down.
ATAAGGTCTTCTTCTCGTACTTGTTGTAAGTGAGAAGGATACGTCTTAGTAGTTTGCTTTTCAAAACGATGAATTGTTGTTGCTGTTTGAAATCCACATGATGTGTATAGAGGTTCGCCAGCTTTTGTCGCAATAAGTGCAATTGGTTGTTTTGGATGAATTTGTTCCAAGCAATGATTTAGCAACATGCGCCCTATTCCTCGTCCTTGAAAATTAGGGTGAACGATTAACATACCAATGGAAGTGAAGTTACTTGTAAAAGGAAATACTCCTCCAGTCGCAATGAGTTTATTTTCATGAATATAACCTACAAGTGTGCCGATAGAAAGATACATTTCGAATTGCTTTTTCATAAAAATTTCATCGTGTAACCATCCAACAGATTTGCAAAGATTAAGTAATTCAAAAATAAAAGACTCATTTAGCTTTACTATTTTCATAAAGGCTCACCGCATTTCTATTTAATTTCATAAAAATAGAGTCAAAATGTAAAAAAAAGAGATTTACGTTAAATGAAATCCAACCTGTTTATATTTAAATTGTAAAGGGCAGGATGGCTGATACGAAGAGACAAAGTTATACAAATTATAACTGATATTTACATAAGTTAACAAAAAATTTACATACAGCTAATTTTCTCTTAATAGTCTTCCATTAAATTTGATAGTGGGAAATGAATAACCTAATTAGGGGGACAAGACAGTGAAAAAGTTTGTGAAAAAAGCATGGCCATTTGCAGTTGTGGCATCATTAGCAGTTACTTCGGTAGCAACATGGAATTTTACTCGTTCTAGTGAGGTTAATGCAGATGAGAACGGAAGCAATGCAAAGATTAAAAATGTTATCGTATTAATTGGGGATGGTATGGGCCCTTCATATATGACGGCTCACCGTTATATGAAAGATAATCCAAAAACCTTTGAAATGGAATCTACAGAATTTGATAAGCATCTTGTAGGAACACAAAAAACATACCCAGAAGATGAGCATGAAAATATTACAGACTCTGCATCAGCAGCAACAGCTATGTCAGCAGGGATTAAAACATATAATGCTGCAATTGCAGTTGATAATGATAAAGCGGAAGTGAAAACGGTTCTTGAGCAAGCGAAAGAAAAAGGGAAATCAACGGGACTTGTTGCAACTTCTGAAATTACACATGCAACACCAGCTGCTTTCGGTGCGCATGACATTAGCCGTAAAAATATGGACGCAATTGCAAATGATTATTTTGATGAGAAAATTAAAGGGAAGCATAAAGTAGATGTTATGCTTGGCGGCGGCGTAAAGAACTTTGTTAGAAAAGATCGTAATCTTACAGAAGAGTTTAAGAAATCTGGTTATAGCTATGTAACGGATCGAGATCAATTGTTAAATGATAAAAATGATCAAATTCTTGGTTTATTTGCACCAGGTGGATTAGATAAAATGATTGACCGTAATGATAAAACACCTTCATTAGAAGAAATGACTAATGCAGCAATTGAGCGTTTGAACAAAAATAAAAATGGTTTCTTCTTAATGGTGGAAGGAAGTCAAATCGACTGGGCTGGACATGATAATGATATCGTTGGTGCAATGAGTGAAATGGAAGACTTCGAAAAAGCTTTCAAAGCAGCGATTGAGTTTGCGAAAAAAGATAAAAATACGTTAGTTGTTGCAACGGCAGACCACGCTACAGGTGGATTATCTTTAGGGGCCAATGGCGAGTATAACTTTAAAGTAGATCCAATTAAAGCTGCAAAACGCACACCAGACTTTATGGCAAATGAGATTGCAAAAGGTGCAAATGTAGAAGAAACATTGAAAAAGTATATTGATTTACAATTAACTCCAGAAGAAATTCAATCTGTAAATGATATAGCTCCGTCAAAAGATGTAACAAAGATTGATAATGCAATTGAAGATATTTTCAATAAGCGCTCGGTTACAGGCTGGACAACTGGTGGACATACAGGGGAAGATGTGAACGTGTATGCATTTGGTCCAGGTAAATACTTATTCTCAGGCGTTCAAGAGAATACAAATATAGCGAAACGTGTCTTTGATATTGTTGGCGGTGGCGATCCGAATAAAGGAAGACGTTAATTAAGAGCGAAAGTGAGGCGAAATGCCTCACTTTTCTTTTTAGGAGTTGGGAATATGGAAAAAATATTTAGGAAATTAAGATTCCTTCTAGTGTTTGTAGTATTACTAGTTGGATGTCAACAAGAAGAGAATAACGTAGAACAAAAATCTACTACTAAAAAATCTGAGGAAAAGGTACAAATAACAAAAGAAGAAGAGAGATCTATTCAAGATGTTATTACTACATTTGTGCGAACGACGAATGAAAAAAATCTTGCAGAACATATGGAGTTATTTTCAAAGAAGATGCCTAGTGCTGAAGACTTAAAAACACAAAAAGAAGCCGCATTTCAAAAGGGAAATAAGAAGATTGAATTGGAACATATAGATATGAAAGCTAGTAAAGTAGGGTATGTTATTGTTGAAACGAAAGAAAAGGAAGTAGACGATAGTGTCACTCTTCAAAAGAAAGTACAGTACGCTCTTGGAAAAGAAGATGAGAAATGGAAGATTGAAGAGGTTCGCACGATAGAGAAAAAATAACGTGAAACTTTAATAAGCGTGGGAGTCACACCTCCAAAAAAATGGTATAAAAAAGGTTCTCATTGGCGAGAACCTTTTTTTATAGTGGTAGCATAATTTGATTTGAGCATGCCTCAATATCATCAATATCTTGACGAATTGTGGCCATTTTATTATCAAGATCTTCAGCTTTCATTGCTGCATCATGTAGTTCATCTTTTAAATACTCCGGTATTTTCCCTTCATATTTATAATAAAGTTTGTGTTCTAAACTTGCCCAAAAGTCCATTGCCAGTGTACGTAACTGAATTTCTGCAAATACATCTTTTGTACCAGAATTCAGTGATAAAGGATATTTAATAATCATGTGTAAACTTTTATAACCGTTTCGTTTTGGGTTAGCGATATAATCTTTTACCTCTATGATTTCCATATCTTCACGCTTTTGAATGACTTCTTTTAAATGATAAATATCTTCTACGAAGCAACATGTAATACGAATACCAATAATATCTTGTAAATGCGTTTGGGCATTTTCAACTGTCGGTAATAAATTTTTACGTTCAAGCTTTTTAATAATACTTTCAGGTTGTTTTAGTCTTGTTTTTATATGTTCAAACGGGTTGTAATCCTCTAAAAATTGAGCTTCCCGGTTCATAATTTCAAATTTAGTTTTTAACTCTTCTAAAGCAAATGTATATGGTAATACAAAAGCTTTCCAGTAGTTAACTGTTGATTGATTATATTCCATTTATATACACACCTTTTCCTATTTACAAGTGAGGTTGTTATTATACTAAATACCAAATCATATAAGCACAAGCAGCAAATGATGAGATCATAAAGCGATATTTAGTTTTCATACTTTCAACTCCTTTCGAGTAAGATTCTATATAAATAAACGTGATTGTTAATAAGTTCACTATGTACAATTTCTATAGTAATAGATTCGTGTGAATTTCGTATGAACTAATTGTTTCAGCTTTTTGTCTTTTTTGCTGTTAATCATAATTATTATTCGGATTTAAAGTGTTTTTATTTTATTTATCCATTTGTATAAATTAATGTATATTTAAATTTATAGTTATTAAGGAGGATATACGGTGAACTTTGAAGAATTAGCAATTGCTAGACGTTCTGCAATGAAATTTATACAAGGTATAGAAATCCCTGATGAGGATTTTAAAAAAATATTTGAGTTAACTAAGCTTTCTCCATCTTGCTATAATTTGCAGCACACACATTATGTTGTAATTCGTGATCAAGAGCGAAAAGAAAGATTAAAAGAATTAGCGTTCGGTCAATATAAAGTATCGAGTGCATCAGCGGTAGTGCTCGTTTGTGGTGATAAAAGAGCATACCAAAATGTTGAAAATATTTACTTCGGTATGAAAGTTTTAAAAATGATTGATGAATGCGAATATGAAGATACAATTAGGCAAACGAAAGGTTTATATGAAGGAAAAGGAGAGCGTTTCATGGAGGATGAAGCGATTAGAAATGCTTCGTTAAGCGCGATGACTTTTATGTACGCAGCTAAATATTATGGCTATGATACATGTCCAATGATTGGTTTCGATGAAAAAGCAGTACAAAGTGAATTAAATATGCCAGAGCATGTAATACCTGTTTTAATGATTACGATAGGGAAAAGTGATACGACTAAAGTTCGTCCAAGAGGATATCGAAAGCCAATTAGTGAGTTTGTTACATACGAATCGTTTTAATAAAATTTATTTAACTATAAAAACAAGGGGATTCTAAATGGAATCTTCTTGTTTTTGCAATTGACAAATAGAATGAAGTTTTATAATATATAAATCGTAATCATTACGTTTTAGTTTGCGATCTTTGAAAGAAAGGAGAATTACCTATGCGTGTAAATATTACATTAGCTTGTACGGAGTGCGGTGATCGTAATTATATTTCTAAAAAAAATAAACGAAACAATCCAGAACGTATCGAACTAAAAAAATATTGTCCACGATTAAAGCGAGTAACGTTACACCGTGAGACGAAGTAGAAGACTAGAGATATCTCTAGTCTTTTTTTTGTTAATAAGTTTTGGTTTTCTTTGTTATAATTACCTTAAATTGTAACAAAGGAGAGGGCATGGTGAATCAAAAAGATAAAGAAAGAAAAGAGCACGTAGCTCATATTATTGAAATTCCAGATGAATATAGGCTTGTTGTAGATGATCAAGAAGGGGTTGATGACCCGTATCATCTATTATGGTGGGGACATAAAGATGATGAGGAGAAACAGATACAAATTACATTAAATAGACATACTGGTAATTTAATTGAATTTAGGATAGATGATGGAAATTCTTTTTCGAGTGATAAGGGAGCGATAGAGGAGAATAAAGCAAGAGAGGTTGCAAATACATTCTTAAAAAAATATACAAAAGAAGGATATGAATTCTATACATATGTAACGGTTAAGGACGACAGGCGCGGTTGGAAAGAAGTAAATTATATGCAAGAAGTGAATAGCTATCCATTGCCGAATACTGGGTGTGTTGTGCGAGTGCACCCTTCAGATAATGTTGTGCATTTTCATTATAATGGACAAAAAGCCATAGAGAAAAAACCGTTATGGCCAAGTGAAATTGTTGGGGAGAATATCGTTTTAGAAAATTTGAAAGCTAGACAAGATATGAGACTTGTATTTGTAGATTTAACATACTCTTCATGTGAGTATGAAAACGAGGAAGAAGTAAAAGGGTACCATCTTGTATATGAACCAGAGCCTAGTCATGCGTTTATTGATGCAAGTACAGGTAAAGATTTATATGGGCCAGAACACTATAAATTACCTTCTACAGTACTTGTTGATAAACCGCTAAAGAGTAGTCAAAAAAAAGATGTGTTTGATTTATTTGATTGGGACAAGGAGAAGTTTGTCAAAATAGATGAAAAAGTAGATGAGGATGAAGTCCGGATAAAATTTGTATTAAAAGAAGAATTACAAAAAGAAATAGAAGAGAAGGATTCATATTCAATGGATGAGTTTTATAAAAAACATTTTCCAATGTTGAAACATGATGAATTCGTTGTAATTACTCTAGATAAAGAAACAAATCAATTGCTTTCTTTTTTTATGTGGAAGGATGAGAAAAAAAGGAAAACAATCTTATCGAGAGAGCAATGTTTAAGCAAGGCACTTCAATTTTTAGAGCATATTATCCCAGATGCGACAAAGTATGTTCAACTTTGGGATAATTATGAGGAGGAAGAGGGGATAGAGAGGTTTTCCTTTTCAATCTATGTAAATGACATTCATGTAGAGCGGAAATATATTATGATCAACATCAATGCAGAAAATGGTGCTGTGATGCACTACTCTGGAGAGTCTGGCAACTTTATAAAAGAATTACTTGCATATGAAACAACACCAAAAGTAACAAAAGAAAAAGCGTTAGAAATATACAGAGAGGCTATCCGAGTTAAATTAGAATGGTTTGTAGATCATGATGCAGAGGAAACGAAATACAAACTACTGTACAAACAAACGACAGATGAAAAACATAAAGAACCTTTTGATTGTAGTCGGGAAATTCGTTATATTGATGCCCAAACTGGGAGAAAGATTTGGAGTAAGTAAAGTAAAAAGAGTTATTTTTCAAAGAAAATAACTCTTTTTATTTTTATAATTTGCCTGTTCGTTTTTCAAAATTAAATGTGATAGGAAGATTGGAAGAAGAATTATCACTTTTAAATGTTACTTTCCATTCTTTAGTATGGGCTTTAATTTCAAAATTAAGAAGATTCATCGCTCTACGTTTATCTATTTCTAAAAACATATTATGAATTTCTGGTTCTTGCTGTAAATTAAGAGCCTTTAGTGTGACTGTTAATGTGAAAAAATTTTGCCCTTCATATACTATTTTTGATATTTTTGTTTTTTGTGTATTTAACAGTATATAAAAACGGTCTGATGGAGTTAATTGTACAGAGTCATCAGTAATTTCATTCTCGCTATTATAAAGTTCAACTAAGAAAGATGTACTATGGGAAGAATGTTTTTTGCTTGTAATCTGTAATTCAGTAGGAATCATCGGTATTTCATAAAAATCATTCCTTATTATGTTATTGTAATCCTCTGAAAATTTACGGACTTCTTTTGGAAAAGAGTCTTCTTGTGTACTTAAAAAAGTTTTATGTTGCTTTGGAGTTTTTTTACTAAAATTTAATGTTTCTTTAAAGTAATAATTGGATCCAGTTAAAAATAAAAAACTACAAATTAATAAAAAAATTCGATACGGATTTTGAAAGTTAAAGAACAGTAGTATACATGTAATAAATCCAATTACATAGAAAATAAAGATAAGTAGTTCTAGTTTTGAGTGAAAGGAGAAACCATAATTATGAAAAAATTTCATTCCAATTATAATTTGAGCTCCAAAAAACAAAGAAATTCCAAATTGAAAAAATAATAAATCAGGCCCTCTCTTAATAACAAAAGTAATGAACGAAATGAAAAGTAAAAATACCCCTAAATAAATTGTTACATTTAATAATCGATCTAATGTAAGCATGAATAGTTTCCCCTTTAATAGCATATTCATATATAAATAACAATTTTATATAATTATAATATAACAATAAAATATTTTAAATGTTGGAAGTGTTGAGTTTTATAAATAAACTGTACAGACACAAACAACCTCAAGCCCACATACACATAATAAAGACCACTATTTTGGCGGAGGTGAAAGGTTTGAGTCTATTCGCCGCAATTGGATATATGGTTCGAGAAGTGTTTGTCTTTGTTTCTTATGTGAAAAATAATGCGTTTCCGCAGCCGTTATCATCAGATGATGAGAGAAAGTACTTAGAGTTAATGGAGCAAGGTGATGCTCAAGCGAGAAATCTTTTAATTGAACATAATTTACGGCTTGTAGCTCATATCGTTAAAAAATTTGAGAACACAGGAGAAGATGCAGAAGATTTAATTTCAATTGGTACGATCGGGCTCATTAAAGCGATCGAGAGCTATTCTGCAGGAAAGGGAACGAAGCTTGCGACGTATGCAGCACGCTGTATTGAAAATGAAATTTTGATGCATTTACGTGTACTAAAGAAAACGAAAAAAGATGTTTCACTTCATGATCCGATCGGGCAAGATAAAGAGGGCAATGAAATATCGCTTATTGATATATTAAAATCAGAGTCTGAAGATGTAATTGATATGATTCAGCTTAGTATGGAGTTAGAAAAAATTAAAGAGTATATCGATATTTTAGACGAAAGAGAAAAAGAAGTGATTGTGAAACGTTTTGGACTCGGGCTAGATAAGGAGAAAACACAGCGGGAAATCGCTAAGGCACTTGGCATTTCTAGAAGTTACGTATCACGGATCGAAAAGCGTGCTTTAATGAAAATGTTCCACGAGTTTGTAAGGGCAGAGAAAGAGAAAAAAGCGAAAGAGTAAAGTGTATTAGAAGCAGCCATATTTTAAAATAGGCTGCTTTTCTTATTGTAAATAAGAAAAGAAAACGAGTTATGCTAAGAAGAAATACATGTTCACTGTTGAAAATGACGGATTCTATCTGTAATATTAGAAGGTGCTAAATAATTTAAGAATAATACCATACTTAGTTTTCTGTATGTATAATAAGGCTGCTTTATATGATATGTGGGAATAAGAACCAATTTTACGTATGATATAGAAAGAAAATAAGGGAAAACTAAAGTTATAGACTGATTAGGGGGTTTCGCAATTTGCGACGTACATTATATCGACTTATGATAGAACTTACAAATGGTCGCTTTACTTCTTATATATTACGTAAATTTGCACAATCTCGTTTGAGCTCTATCATTATTCCATCGTATGCGAAAGTTTTTCAAATTAATCAAGATGAGATGGAAAAGGGTTTGAAGGAATATAGAACATTGCATGAATTATTTACGCGTAAGCTAAAAGAAGGAAAGCGTAGTATTGATACAGATGCATCGAGTATCGTTAGTCCTGTTGATGGTGTTTTTGCAGATCATGGTCCTATTGAGGATACAAAAACATTTGATATTAAAGGAAAGCGCTATTCAATCGTGGATATGCTAGGTAATGAAGAACGTGCAACGCGATATGCAGGCGGTACATATATGGTAATTTATTTGAGTCCAAGTCATTATCATCGCATTCATAGTCCGCTTTCTGGTTCTGTGACTGAAAGATTTGTACTCGGTAGAAAATCATATCCGGTAAATGCAGCTGGTATGGAATACGGGAAAGAACCACTGTCAAAAAATTATCGTTCTGTTACAGAAGTAAGCAGTGATGGCGAGCATATGGCTCTTATAAAAGTAGGTGCTATGTTTGTTAATAGTATTGAGCTTTTGCATGAGAGAGACACTGTTCAAAAAGGTGAAGAAATGGCATACTTTACATTTGGTTCAACAGTTGTGTTATTGTTTGAAAAAGATATGATAGAAGTAGTGCAGGAATTAAAGAGTGGACAAGAGCTTCGTCTTGGTGAAAAAATAGCTACTCGCTTAGCTCATAAATAAAGAAAAGCTTTTATAACCGTAAGTAAGAGTTATGGGCAAAGATACTTAATGATGAAATCCCCTAGATGGGAGTACTTGTTTATTCGAGAGCCATCGTAGGATGGCTCTTTTTACAGGGCATCTAATAATTTATCCTTTAACTGTTTGATTGGTAAGGGCTGATTAAACTTTCACTTTATATGTAATCAAGATGATTTGACAAGCTTGTCCTCTAATGAGCGTCTAATGATTTCTTGTTTTATAAGTAAAATGAAGTCGGGATTTAATTTTAGTTCTTTTGCTTTATAATAAGACTCAGTGAGTAACTCAGTGGATAACTGTTCCATATGTTTTGTTTTCAAGGTGAGTCACCTCCTAATAATATAAGGATTGATTCGTTGATGCATTTAATGTACCAAAAAAATATGACAGTCACAAACGAGTGGTTATCCACATACCTAGGTGGATAAAGTGTGTATAGTTTGTTAGTAAATTCCAAATTAACTGCAAAATTAATGTGGAAAATGTGTACAATTTTATCCACAGGTTATATATCGAAAAATGTTGTCGAAAAATTTTATGAAAAATCCTCAAAGAGGTGAAAGAAATTGAAACTATTTTTACCAAATGAATATGTGAAAAATGTATATCATGTTCAACCAGAAGATTTAAAAAAACGTGGGATTAAAGGCGTTATTACTGACTTAGATAACACTTTAATTGAATGGGATCGTCCCAATGCAACGCCGCAACTTGAAAAATGGTTCTTGGAAATGAAAGAGCAAGGCATTCAAGTAACGGTCGTTTCAAATAATAATGAGCAACGTGTGAAAGATTTTGCTGATCCATTAGGTATTCCATTTATTCATAGTGCACGTAAACCATTTGTTCGCGCATTTAAGCGTGCGATACAAGAGATGCGTTTGCAGCCAGATGAAGTTGTAGTAATTGGAGATCAGTTACTGACTGACGTGCTTGGTGGAAACCGAGTAGGCCTTCATACAATTTTAGTTGTACCGGTAGCACAAACGGACGGATTAGTAACGCGCTTTAATCGAAAAATTGAACGAAGAATTATGAAAAATATGAAGAAAAAAGGTTTAATTAACTGGGAGGAATAAAGTTTGACTGAAACAATTAAATGTATTGGTTGCGGTGTAGAAATTCAAACAGAAAATAAAAATGAAGTGGGGTATGCTCCTGCCTCATCTTTAGAAAAAGAACAAGTCATTTGTCAACGTTGTTTTCGCTTGAAGCATTACAATGAAATTCAAGATGTATCGTTAACAGATGATGACTTCCTACGCATTTTAAATGGAATTGGAAAATCAGATGCATTAGTAGTCAAAATTGTAGATATTTTTGATTTTAATGGTAGCTGGTTACCTGGCTTACATCGTTTCGTAGGGAATAATAAAGTATTACTTGTTGGAAATAAAGCTGATTTAATTCCAAAGTCAGTAAAACATGATAAAGTAAAGCATTGGATGCGCTATAGTGCAAAGCAGCTAGGATTAAAACCAGAAGATGTCTTTTTAATTAGTGCAGCGAAGGGACAAGGAATTGCTGAACTAGCAGATGCTATTGAGTATTATCGCGGCGGCAAAGATGTTTACGTTGTTGGATGTACGAATGTAGGGAAATCGACATTTATTAATCGTATGATTAAAGAATTTAGTGATGAGACTGAAAATGTAATTACAACATCTCATTTCCCAGGAACAACACTGGATTTAATTGATATTCCATTAGACAAAGAATCTTCTTTATATGATACGCCAGGTATTATTAACCACCACCAAATGGCTCATTATGTTGGGAAGCAAAGCTTAAAGCTTATTACACCAACAAAAGAAATTAAGCCGATGGTATTCCAATTAAATGAAGAACAAACGTTATTCTTTAGTGGATTGGCACGTTTTGATTATGTAAGTGGTGGTCGTCGTGCGTTTACTTGTCACTTCTCGAATCGTTTAACAATCCATCGTACAAAGCTTGAGAAAGCAGATGAATTATATAAAAATCATGCTGGAGATTTACTAAGCCCGCCAACGCCAGAAGAATTAGCAAATATGCCTGAGTTAGTGAAATACGAATTTAATATTCGTGAACCAAAGACGGATGTTGTATTCTCTGGATTAGGATGGGTTACTGTGAACGAACCAGGCGCAAAAATTGTTGCACACGTACCAAAAGGAGTAAGTGTTTCACTACGTAAATCTTTAATTTAATATGGAGAGGGATTTATGAAACAATTATATGGTGTAATCGGAAATCCAATTGGACATTCATTATCACCCGTTATGCATAACGATGCATTTGAACACTTGAATATGGATGCCCATTATCATGCATTCCTTGTTGAAGAGGAAGCGCTAGGGGAAGCAGTAAGAGGTTTAAAAGCATTAGGTATTTCAGGATTTAATGTAACAACTCCGCACAAGGTTGCTATCATGGAGTATTTGGATGAGATTGATCCATTGGCAAGGAAAATCGGTGCAGTAAATACAGTGGTTCATAAGAATGGAAGGTTAATTGGCTACAACACAGATGGAATTGGTTTTGTTCGAGCGCTGCAGTCAATTAGTAATGAACCACTTCAAGGGAAACGTATTTTGTTACTTGGTGCAGGTGGTGCTAGCCGAGCTATTTATTTTTCTCTTGCTGATGTAGGTGTAAAAGAGATTGATGTAGCCAATCGTACAGTAGATAAGGCGAAAGAACTTATTGCTGCACGTACGGCCGATGTTAATTCTGTTGCTTTGTCGTTAGAAAAAGCGACAGAAGAACAAGGAAATTATGATATTATCATTCAGACGACAACGATAGGTATGCATCCACACGTCGAACATACGCCATTACAAATGTGTTCGTTAAAAAAAGGAACGATTGTATCAGATATAATTTATAATCCATTTGAAACGAAAATTTTATGTGAGGCAAAAGAGCAAGGCGCAATCATTCAAAATGGTATTGATATGTTTGTTTATCAAGGAGCACTTGCATTTGAAATGTGGACAGGACGTGTACCAAATATTAATCGAATGAAACAATTAGTTATAGAAAAGCTTGGAGGCTAACATATATGTTAACAGGAAAACAAAAAAGATTTTTACGTGCACAAGCACATCATTTAACACCAATTTTTCAAGTAGGAAAAGGCGGAGTAAATGAAAATATGGTAAAACAAATTGGAGAAGCGTTAGAAGTTCGTGAACTATTTAAAGTGAGCGTATTACAAAACTGTGAATTTGATCGCCGTGAGGTTGCGGAAGAACTTGCAAAAGGTGCACGTGCTGAAATCGTTCAAGTAATTGGAAGCACAATCGTTTTATACAAAGAATCAAGAGAAAATAAACAAATTAAGCTTCCTCGATAAAAAGATTAGCATGCGCTATTTTTTATCGCTGATGCGTAATGATGTAGAGAGCGAAACCAATTGAACTTTTATTAATAGCAACTCTCTTCGTTCCTAACCAAGGAGAGTTGCTGTATATAAAAGGAAGGGGCGTTTCTTTTGAGGAAAATTGGCATCATTGGCGGTACATTTGATCCGCCTCACTATGGACATTTGCTAATTGCAAATGAAGTATATCACGCTTTGAACTTGGAAGAAGTATGGTTCTTGCCAAACCAGATTCCGCCACATAAACAAGGGCGTAATATTACAAGTGTAGAAAGTCGTTTACATATGTTAGAGCTCGCGACTGAGGCAGAAGAACACTTTTCTATTTGTTTAGAAGAGCTAAGTAGGAAGGGCCCATCTTATACGTATGACACTATGTTACAATTGACGAAGAAGTATCCGGATGTGCAGTTTCACTTTATTATTGGTGGGGATATGGTTGAATATTTACCGAAGTGGTATAACATTGAAGCTTTACTTAATCTTGTAACTTTTGTTGGAGTTGCAAGACCTGGGTATACATTGCATACACCATATAAGATTACTACAGTGGAAATTCCGGAATTTGCAGTTTCTTCATCCTTATTACGTGAGAGATATAAAGAGAAGAAAACGTGTAAATATTTACTTCCTGAAAAAGTACAGGTATATATCGAGAGGAATGGGTTGTATGAATCGTGAGAATGCACTGCATATTGTCAAACAACAAATGCATGAAAAACGTTATATACACACAATTGGTGTAATGGAGACAGCGATTGAGCTTGCTAAGTTATACGGTGTGGACGAGAAAAAAGCAGAGATGGCAGCTATATTCCATGATTATGCGAAATGTAGAGCAATTTCAGAAATGGAAGAGATTATTAAACGTGAAGATTTGCCGAAAGATTTACTTTGCTATAACAAAGAGTTATGGCATGCACCTGTTGGGGCATACTTACTAGAAAAAGAAGTAGGCATTACGGATTCTGAAATTTTGCAAGCTATTACATATCATACAAGTGGTCATGAGAATATGACGATGTTAGATAAAGTGATTTATGTAGCTGATTACATTGAACCTGGGCGAAAGTTTCCAGGAGTGGAAGAGGCTCGTAAACTCGCATATACGGATATAAATCAAGCCCTATTATTTGCGTTAAAAAGAACAATTCAATTTTTAATGGAAAAAGATCAGACGATTTATCCATTAACATTCCAAACATACAATGCAGTTATCAAGGAGGAAATGAGTAAATGAACGATAAAGAATTATTAGTATTAGCGGCAAAAGCAGCTGATGATAAGAGAGCAGAAGATATGGTTGTCCTAAATATGCAAGGTATTTCACCAATTGCAGATTATTTCATTATTTGTCACGGAAATTCAGATAAACAAGTGCAAGCAATTGCACGTGAAATTAAATCAAAAGCACATGAGTTCCAAATCGACGTACAACGTATGGAAGGGTTTGACGAAGCACGTTGGGTATTAGTTGATCTTGGAGATGTAGTTGCTCATGTATTCCATAAAGATGAGCGTAATCACTATAATTTAGAGCGTCTATGGGGCGATGTGCCACGTGAAGATATTACAGAAGAGTTAGGACAATGAAATACGAACAATTTGCATTGTTGTACGACGAACTAATGAATGATGTCCCTTATGATAAATGGGTGGAATTTACAGAGGAAAGTTTACAGCAGGCAGGTATGAAAGAGGCAAAAATTCTTGATGTAGCATGCGGTACAGGTAATGTAACCCTGCCGCTTGTGCAAAAGGGTTACGATTTAATAGGTGTCGATCTTTCAGAAGAAATGTTAACAGTCGCTCAGCAAAAACTAGGCGGAGAAGGGCATTTTATTCCTTTTTACCAACAAGATATGCGCGAGCTTGATGTTCCGGGTGAGTTTGACTGTGTAACGATTTTTTGTGATTCATTAAATTATGTATTGCAAGAAGATGGAGTACAAGAAACATTTAGAAGAGTGTTTCACCATTTGCGTCAAGATGGTTTGTTTTTATTTGATGTACATTCTTTATATAAAATACATCATGTATTTCAAAATGAAACGTATACAGTGAATGGAGAAGAAATATCTCTTATTTGGAATTGCTTCCCTGGTGAAGAATCAAATAGTGTAGAGCATGATTTGACATTCTTTGTTCAAGATCCGGAAGAAGATGTGTACCATCGGTTTGACGAATGTCACGTGCAACGTGCATATCAAGTGGAAGAGTTAACGAAATGGCTTGAAGAAGCAGGTTTTACAGTTCTTCGTGTAACAGGTGATTTTGAGCGACTTGAAGTTACAGAACAAACAGAGCGTATTTTCTTCATGGCGAAGAAAAACGGATAAAACAAATAAAACAAAAGCAACCGAGAAGGTTGCTTTTGTTTTATAAAGAAGATGTATTTTTAGTTCTAGCATAATCTGAAGATCGTATGCGTAAAGTGTGGGAATAGTAGTTGAAGTGAAAATGTATTGTAAAAAAGTAAGTATTTATAAAAAGGATTTGGAATGAAAATGACGTATTTATTATGTGTGTTTATTGAATTGCTGATCAACGCATTCTAAATCTTCATCAAATTTTTCATGTGTTCGCTCGATTAACTTATGGAACATATCTCCAACGTGTTCTTCTAAAACCCGAATGCCTTCCCCGGTAACGCCGCCTTTCACGCAAACCTTTTCTTGTAAGGTAGGTAATGTGAAGATTTCTTTTTCAAGTAATTTCCCCATCCCCACGACCATTTCACTTACTAAAGTAGTAGCCTCTTCGTGTGTAATATTTGTTTTATCTACAGCAGCGTTAATGAAGCATTGTAGTAAATAACTAAAGAAAGCAGGACCGCAACTTGCTATATCAGATGAAACACGTGTTATATCTTCTTCTATTACAAGAGGTGTAGAAATATTTTTGAATAGACGAAGTAGTTTTTGTTGCCATTCTTCAGAGCAATTATCTCCAAATGTAAATAGTGAGGCGCCAGAGAGGGCGCGATTTGTGATACTTGGAATGATACGTGCGACGTGGCACGGTACGAGAGTCTCTAATTGTGATGGAGATATTGGACTTGTAATAGAAACTAAGCACGTTTCATCAGAAAAATGTTCAGCGTATTTTTTTAGGATAGGGTATATATCTATGGGCTTAACGCAAATAAAAATAAGTTGTGATTGTTCGATTACTTCCGGGATTGTTTTTGCTATATGAACAGAAGGGTATTTTTCTTTTATATGATATGCTTTGGCAGGCGTCCGATTAATGATTGTAAGGCACGAAGGTTTGACAGCACGGGTTTCTAAAAATGCATCGATTAGTATATTCCCCATGTTTCCTGTCCCTATAATTCCTATGTTCAAAGTTTCATCCCTCCTTCGTAACAGCTTTCTCCTAAACAATATGAATGATGTTATAAATTTATGATTAGAGGTGTAAAATGATGTGGGATTTTCCGAAAAAGTGGTTAGGTTTAGTAGCTATTATTGGAACTTTACTTTTTCTTGTTTTTTGGAAAACAAATCAGAGTGTAGAACGAACGCCTATTACAATGAATGTGCAAGAGAAGGAGATAGAAAAAAAGGGTAAACCGAAAATATCGGATACAAAGGAACAGAAAAGAACAATTATAATTGATGTGAAAGGAGCGGTTAATAAAGAAGGGGTATATGAAATGAAGGAAGGAGATCGCGTAAAGGATGCGGTTCAAAAGGCTGGTGGTTTTTTATCAGAAGTAGATATGAAAAAAGTGAATTTAGCACAAATTGTACAAGATCAAATGCTTCTTTATATACCGAGTAAAAATGAGTCAGAACAAGGGATGTTTACTTCTTCTAAGGAAGATGGCAAGATTCGAATAAATACAGCAGCGAAAGAGCAATTGGAAAAAATTACAGGGATTGGCTCTCGAAAGGCAGAAAGTATTTTGAAATATCGAGAAGAGCATGGTCCGTTTCAGAAAATAGAAGATTTATTAGAGATTGATGGGATTGGTGCGAAGTCTCTTGAAAAGATAAAAGATCAAATTATTATTCCGTAAAAGATTGACGAAGTTTTTCTTCTTTCGCTACACTACAAGTAGACAAAAAAGTAGGTGAAAAATATGGAACGAATTTCATGGGATCAATATTTTATGACGCAAAGCCATCTACTATCGTTACGTAGTACATGTACAAGGCTTGCGGTAGGAGCGACAATCGTTCGCGATAAACGAATTATTGCTGGTGGATATAATGGTTCGATTAAAGGTGGCGTACATTGTATAGATGATGGTTGTTACGTAATCGATAATCATTGTGTTCGGACAATTCATGCCGAAATGAATGCTTTATTACAATGTGCCAAGTTTGGTGCGAAAACAGAGGAAGCAGAAATTTACGTTACGCATTTCCCTTGTTTACAATGTTGTAAGGCAATTATTCAAAGTGGTATTACAGCGGTTTATTATGCGCAGGATTATAAAAATCATCCATACGCCATAGAATTATTTGAACAAGCGAATGTAACAGTGAAGCACGTTCCGCTAGAATATGATATCGCTGCATTAGAGGAGCAAAAACGTTATACGGAGTTAAAAGAATTATTTGCGTCTTTAGAAAAAGATAATTTATCAATGGAAGAATTACAGCATGTATTCACGAAAGCAAAAATGATGCTATAAGGAGTGAGTATAAGTTGCAGGAACAATGGGGGTATGTTGCAATCTCGTTTATAATAGGGATTGCAATTGCCTTTTCCTCGTCACTTTTATTGATAGTTTTTTGCCTCTTTTTAAATGTTTTCTTCTGTTTATATCGCACTTCGCGTAAAACCTTCTTTTTTTGCATTGTAGCGTGCTTTAGTGGCGCTATATACACTTCCTATGTTCAAGGGTGGAATAAGTCTCTAGGAGAGTCCTATGGAGTTACAAGAGGGGTTATACAAAATACACCGCTTGTTAATGGAGATCGCCTATCTTTTCAGTTTGAAGATCACAATAAAAATATAGTGCAGTTAAGTTATAGAATAAAATCAGCCTTGGAAAAGGAAAAAATGCAACAATTATACGCAGGGATATCATGTGTATTCGAGGGTGAGAGGAAAGAACCGCAAACAGCTCGGAATTTTCATGGTTTTAATTACCGTGATTATTTATACAAGCAACATATTCATTTCACATTTGAGGCTACATATATTTCTGAATGCTATAAAACATCACTGTCGCTCATGCAACGGATTCTCCTTTTGAGGCAACAAGTAATCTCGAAAGTTACAGAGATGTTTCCAGAGCAATCAGGTGCTTTTATGAATGCTTTACTATTTGGTGATAGACAACAAATGACGTTTGAAGTGGAAGAGCAATATCAACAGTTTGGTCTTGTACATTTGTTAGCAATTTCAGGTTCGCACATTGTATTGTTAATGGTGATAGTATATTTTATTTTGCTAAGAAGTGGTGCGACGAGGGAGGTAGCAACAATTTGCCTTATCATTTGTATTCCTTTGTATATGGTTTTAGCAGGGGCGTCACCCTCTGTTATAAGGGCTTCTATAACAGGAGTTTTGACGTTGATTGCTTTTATGTGCTCGATTCGTTTATCTAGTTTAGATGCTTTAAGTGTAACAGCTATATGTATGCTTATATATGACCCTTATCTTGTTTTTAATATTGGATTTCAGTTTTCTTTTGTAGGTAGCTTCGCTTTACTTTTGTCTGCTCCGTTATTGTTAGTGAGTAGCAACGGAGTAATCCGAAATTCTATTTATATTTCTATCATTTCACAGCTCGTTAGTACTCCGATTTTGTTATATCACTTTGGTTATTTTTCTCCATATAGCATTTTCCTCAATCTTTTATACGTTCCGTTTTTATCTATCATTGTATTACCATGTAGCATTATTATTTTACTGTGTATGCCAATTGTCCCGTTTCTCGCAAAAGGATTTGCGGATGTGTTATCAATAGGCTTGAGTATGTCTAATGTTTTTCTAAGTTATTGTGAAAGTTTACCATTTAACCAGCTTATTTTCGGGAAAACGTTCTTCAATCTTGTAGCTGTATATTGCGCGAGTATTGTCAGTATATTGATGGTTTGGGAAAGGAGAGCGCCGAAAAAAATGGTTTGTATAGTTGTGAGTATATTTCTTTTTATTAGCACGTGTCATTATGTATATCCATATTTTAGAGGAAGTGGAAGTGTAACATTTATTGATGTTGGACAAGGTGATGCAATATTAATTCGCCTTCCGTATGATAAAGGGGTTTATCTTATTGATACAGGTGGAACGCTTCGTGTCAATAAGGAAGAGTGGCAACAAAAAAAGCATGAATTTTCTGTTGGAAATGATGTTTTAATACCCTATTTACAAAAAGAAGGTATTAAAACAATTGATAAATTAATCGTAACGCATGGAGATGCAGATCATATAGGTGCTGCGCAAGAATTATTATCATATATACCTGTAAAAGAAGTTGTATTTGGCCGAAAGGGAAAAGATGCAGTATTAGAAAAAGTAGTAAAGAAACAGGCATTAGAAAAGGAAATGAAAATAACTGAAGTGGGGGAAGGGGAAAGTTGGAGTGTAAATGAAGCTGAATTTTTCGTTTTAGCTCCAAAAGGAAAAGAAAAAAGTGAAAATAATGCTTCAATTGTAATATGGGCAAAATTTGGAGGATTGACGTGGCTATTTACAGGCGATTTAGAAGAAGAAGGAGAGCAGTTTTTAGTATCTGCTTATCCAGATTTGCGAGTAGATGTTTTAAAAGTTGCTCATCATGGAAGTAACACGTCATCTATAGAGTCTTTTTTGAACGTTATACAGCCCCGTGTAGCGATTATATCTGTTGGTAAGCAGAATAGGTATGGACACCCGCATAAAGAAGTGATAGAGCGTTTTGAGAAGATGGGGAGTGCGATATGGCGCACGGACAAGCAAGGTGCTATTTCCTATGTTTTTAAAGGGGAAAATGGAACCTTTAAAAGTAAAATCACATATGATAAAACACATAATAGATGAAAAAGAGAAGACTGCCATGAAGTGGCAGTCTTTAAGAACCGATAAATTTAATAACAGTTGCAATGATGAAAAGTGTTGCGAAAAAACCAAATGAGACGATAAATCCTACCCCTGAATCAATAGCGTCATTGCGTTTACTTTGAACGTTTTGTTCAAAATCATTCATTTAGAATCCCTCCCCAACATTCCACTTTAGTATAAAATATTGTCAGAAAAAAATCTACAATTTCCATATGAAGAGAAAACGAGCTTTTTTGTTACTTGTAAATCATGAAGTAATGTGAGTTTTTCGTTTCCAAGCATGTTAACAGTTGGCACTTATACTCAAATTTTTATTGCGAATAATAAAGGGAAGGTGATTACCGCACACCAATAAGAAACCCGGGGCTTATTGCGTGGCGTTTAATATAAATAAAGGGACGGGTTATAAAGCCTGTTCCTTTGTACTTGTAAAACAAAAGCTAGGGCATTAGTATAAATATATATTGCCAAGTTAGGGAGTAGGAAAAAGTATGAGTGATATACATAAAAAAATTAAAAAGAAACAGTTTGCTCCGTTATATTTAATATATGGAACGGAAGCTTTTTTTATAAATGAAACGATAAAGCTTATTACGACAGAAGCACTTGAAGAAGAAGATCGAGAGTTTAATGTTGTGACATACGATTTAGAAGAAGCGTATTTAGAAGATGTGGTTGAGGATGCGCGTACGCTTCCTTTCTTTGGAGAACGGAAAGTACTGTTAATAAAATCACCGCTATTTCTGACTTCGCAAAAAGAAAAGTTAGAGCAAAATATAAAAATTTTAGAAGAATACATTGGTGAACCTTCTCCATTTTCTATTCTTGTTTTTGTTGCGCCTTACGAAAAACTTGATGAGCGAAAAAAAATTACAAAACTATTAAAGAAAACAGCAGATGTAGTAGAAGCGAATGCGATGCAAGTGCAGGATGTTCAGAAGTGGATTATTGCTCGTGCAGATGAAGTGCATGTGCACATTGATAACGCGGCTGTTAGTTTGTTGCTAGAGCTTGTGGGAAGTAATGTAACGATGTTGGCGAAGGAAATGGACAAGTTAACGTTATACGTTGGTATGGGCGGAGAGATTACGACGAAACTTGTTGCAGAGCTTGTGCCAAAATCAGTTGAGCAAAATGTATTTGCTTTGACAGAAAAAGTGGTGAAAAAAGATATTGCAGGTGCAATGCAAATTTTGGATGGATTATTTACGCAGCAGGAAGAGCCGATTAAATTGCTTGCGT
Source organism: Bacillus sp. 196mf (assembly GCF_003217275.1). Lineage (NCBI taxonomy): Bacteria > Bacillati > Bacillota > Bacilli > Caryophanales > Bacillaceae > Bacillus > Bacillus sp. 196mf. Next base: position 46,919 of record NZ_QJTG01000009.1, on the reverse strand, counting down.
TATTAGTGAGTCAATTCCGTTTGTTGTATCAAGTGAAAGAGTTACAGCAACGTGGTTATGGGCAAAATCAAATTGCATCTCATATTGGTGTACATCCGTATCGTGTAAAATTGGCGATGAATCAAACGAAATTTTTCTCTTTTGAAGAATTAAAAAAAGTGATTATAGAATTAGCAGAAGCTGATTATAGTATGAAGACGGGAAAGATGGATAAGAAACTTGTGCTCGAGTTTTTCTTAATGCGATTAAATCATATGTGATGACACAAAAAAAGTTCATGTACCTAGTGCATGAACTTTTTTTGTATATAAAAAAACGATCCAAATGGATCGTTTTTTAAACGCCTTACGCGTTTACTTGTTTCGCTAAGCGAGATTTTTGACGAGATGCAGCGTTTTGGTGGATAAGACCTTTACGAGCTGCTTTGTCAAGTTTTTTAGAAGCAGTTTTGAAAGCTTCTTTAGCATTTTCAAGATCGTTATTAGTAACTAAAGCTTCTACAGTTTTAACAGCAGAACGCATGTCAGACTTGATAGAAGCGTTATGTGCACGACGCTCTTCGCTAAGTTTAGCGCGTTTGATAGCAGATTTGATGTTTGCCATACTTTTCACCTCCCTGGTGCAATCGAATGACTCGATTCTTACATAGAACAAGTGATATTCTATCAAACGGTGAAGAGAATTGCAATAGTATATCCATGAAATTTCACGTAAAGGAAAGAATGACCTTATATAACTTTGGGAAATCTAACGATATTTACTATGAATTACGGAGGAGATACGATGAAAGAACCATTGGATTTAAGTAAATATAGCGTTAGAACTGACCTTGCTGTAGAAGCTCATCAAATGTTGCAAGAAAGCCAAGAAGAACAAAAAGGGATACAGGGGGTAATTGTAAAAGAGAGGGAAGAAGAAGGTACTATAATTACAAAAGTAACAATTGATGAAGCTGCCTCTGAAGCGATGGGTAAAAAACCTGGAAATTATTTAACGCTTGAAGTACAAGGTATACGTCAGCAAGATACAGAACTTCAACAAAAAGTGGAGCGTATTTTTGCAAAAGAATTTTCTTATTTCTTAGAAGAGGTTGGTGTTACCAAAGAAGCGAGCTGTTTAATTGTAGGCCTTGGGAATTGGAATGTAACACCGGATGCTCTTGGGCCAATAGTTGTAGAAAATGTATTAGTAACGAGACATTTGTTTCAATTGCAGCCTGAAAGTGTAGAAGAAGGATTCAGGCCTGTTAGTGCAATTCGGCCGGGGGTAATGGGGATTACAGGCATCGAAACGAGCGATGTTATTTATGGGATTATTGAGAAGACAAATCCAGACTTTGTAATTGCGATTGACGCATTAGCTGCCCGTTCTATTGAACGAGTAAATAGCACGATACAAATTTCTGATACTGGAATCCATCCTGGATCAGGGGTTGGGAATAAACGTAAGGAACTAAGTAAAGAGACATTAGGTATCCCTGTTATCGCAATTGGTGTTCCGACTGTGGTCGATGCCGTTTCGATTACAAGTGATACGATTGATTTTATTTTGAAACATTTTGGTCGAGAGATGAAAGAAGGAAACAAACCTTCAAGATCTTTGTTACCAGCGGGATTTTCATTTGGAGAAAAGAAAAAATTAACAGAAGAAGATATACCAGATGAAAAGAGCCGAAATATGTTTTTAGGTGCTGTTGGTACGTTAGAAGAAGAAGAAAAAAGAAGGTTGATTTATGAAGTGCTATCGCCTCTTGGTCATAACTTAATGGTGACCCCAAAAGAAGTAGATACTTTTATTGAGGATATGGCGAATGTAATAGCGAGTGGTTTAAATGCAGCGCTGCATCATCAAATTGATCAAGATAATACGGGAGCGTATACACATTGAGGGAGAAAGATGATAATAGTTTGAGTCGTTTTGCGCTTTTGTGTATATGTAGTGTAGCTTTATGTTTACTTATGATGATAGCAGGAGTGTCACTTGCTAATCATGGTTTGAAAAGTATGAAAGGTTATCGGCAATTGTCGTATGAACAAATAGCTCATATGACAGGGACAGAGAGTACAGGTGCTGAATCAGAAATTTTGGGTAGTTCGTTTTCAGCTTCAGAAAAACAACAACAATTAGAACGTTTAAGAAGTTTTAATGTTGTAGAAGGAATTGGGATGGCGGTAGCAAGTGTAGCTTATGAAATGACGAAGTTCGGAACGGATATAGTTGTTGGGAAAATAAAGGGGATTTTTAGCTAAGAGTAGCATGGGAGATGGTTGTTTTACTGATTTGTAAGACAACCGTTTTAAAATTTGAAAAGGGTTTGTCTCTTATGGTTTATTCGCATAAGATATAGATAGAATGATTTGTATCGTAAGCAGCACGAGTTTTCATTGAATCTTTGTTGCTCTATTGATATAATCAGTGCTAGTGTATATTGGCGAGACTATTAGGAGTTGAGAACATAGATGAACAAAGAAGAAAGAGCAAAAAGACAGTCCAAAATTCGTAATTTCTCTATTATTGCTCATATTGACCACGGAAAATCAACGTTAGCAGACCGTATTTTAGAGAAAACAAATGCGTTAACACAACGCGAAATGAAAGCTCAGTTGCTTGACTCTATGGATTTAGAGCGTGAGCGTGGTATTACAATCAAATTAAACGCAGTTCAATTAAACTATAAAGCAAAAGATGGTGAAGAGTATATTCTTCATTTAATTGATACACCAGGACACGTCGACTTTACGTACGAAGTATCTCGTAGTTTAGCGGCTTGTGAAGGCGCGATTCTTGTAGTAGATGCAGCGCAAGGTATTGAAGCTCAAACGTTAGCGAACGTATACTTAGCGCTCGATAACAACTTAGAAATTTTACCAGTTATCAATAAAATCGACTTACCAAGTGCGGATCCAGAACGTGTACGTCAAGAGGTAGAAGATGTAATTGGTTTAGATGCATCAGAAGCGGTACTTGCTTCTGCGAAAGCTGGAATTGGTATTGAAGAAATTTTAGAACAAATTGTTGAAAAAGTACCAGCTCCGGCAGGTGATTCAGAAGAGCCGTTACAATGTATGATTTTCGACTCTTTATATGATCCGTACCGTGGTGTAATTGCTTATATCCGTGTTGTAAATGGAACGGTAAAAGTTGGCGATAAAGTACGTATGATGGCAACGGGTAAAGAATTTGAAGTAACAGAAGTAGGTGTATTTACACCGAAAACTACGCAACGTGACGAGTTAACAGTAGGTGATGTAGGTTTCTTAGCAGCATCTATTAAAAACGTAGGTGATACACGTGTTGGTGATACGATTACACATGCGAAACGTCCAGCTGCAGAGGCGTTACCAGGTTACCGTAAATTAAACCCGATGGTATTCTGTGGGCTGTATCCAATTGATTCTGCTCGTTATAACGATTTACGTGATGCGTTAGAAAAATTAGAGTTAAACGATTCTGCTCTTGAGTTTGAACCAGAAACATCTCAAGCGTTAGGATTTGGTTTCCGTTGTGGATTCTTAGGACTTCTTCACATGGAAATCATTCAAGAACGTATTGAACGTGAATTTAAGATTGACTTAATTACAACAGCGCCAAGCGTTATTTATAAAGTTTATTTAACAAATGGTGAAGATGTTATTGTTGATAATCCATCTAATATGCCAGATCCACAGTCTATCGATCGTGTAGAAGAGCCGTTTGTGAAGGCTTCAATTATGGTTCCGAATGACTATGTTGGAGCTGTAATGGAAATTTGCCAAGGTAAACGTGGAACGTTTATTGATATGCAATATTTAGATGAAACGCGTGTTACATTAACATATGAAATCCCGTTATCAGAAATCGTATATGACTTCTTCGATCAATTGAAATCAAATACGAAAGGGTATGCATCATTTGACTACGAGTTAATTGGTTATAAACCATCTAAACTTGTGAAAATGGATATTCTTTTAAATAATGAACAAGTGGATGCTTTATCATTTATCGTACACCGTGATTCAGCGTATGACCGTGGTAAAGTAATTGTAGAGAAATTAAAAGAATTAATTCCGAGACAACAGTTCGAAGTACCAATTCAGGCGACTATCGGAAATAAAGTTGTAGCACGTTCTACAATTAAGGCGATGCGTAAAAACGTACTTGCAAAATGTTACGGCGGTGACATTTCTCGTAAGCGTAAACTTCTTGATAAGCAAAAAGAAGGTAAAAAACGTATGAAGTCTGTTGGTTCTGTAGAAGTGCCACAAGAGGCATTCATGGCTGTACTGAAAATGGATGACAACTAATATTTGAAATAAAAAAGAAGTCGTTTGTGCGGCTTCTTTTTTCTGTATAATTACTTTTTAGACATCTGAGCAGCTCTCATTTACAATAATGAGAGAGCTTTTTAGTTCATATAGAGTTAGGAGATTGTTAATGTCCGAAAATATTCGAAAAGATATTCAAGATAAAATACAAAATGGCAATTTTAATTGTGAAAAGGAATTGACGCTTTCTATTATTAGTGGAAAGTGGAAAGTTGTGATACTGTGGCATCTTGGTGTGGAAGGGCCTCATCGTTTTAGTGAATTACAACGGTTATTCCCAAGCATTTCTCATAAAGTTTTGTCGAACCAATTAAAAGAGTTAATGGAAGATGGGATTGTTGATCGAACAGTATATCCCGAAATTCCTCCTCGTGTTGAGTATTATATGACGGAACTAGGCATGTCACTTTTACCGATCGTTGAAATGATGTATGATTGGGGAAAAATGCGAATGGAACAAATTCGTAATACGTTAGAGAAGTAGAGAATCCTCCGGAGTGCGGAGGTTTTCTTTTTAGAAAGGTAGGAGTTATATTTGGTACAAGCTGCATATATTCATATTCCGTTTTGTCAGCACATTTGTCACTATTGTGATTTTAATAAAGTGTTTATTGAACGCCAACCGGTTGATCAATATTTAGATTATTTAGAGAAGGAAATAATAAATACGGTTCAAAAAGTTCCGTTTGATAGTATGAAAACGATTTTTGTGGGCGGTGGAACTCCGACAGCGTTAAATATGGAACAGACAAAAAAATTACTCGAGATTATTAATCGTCATTTGCGTCCGTTTGCTCCGAATTGTGAATTGACATTTGAAGCAAATCCAGGAGATCTACCGAAAGAGAAGTTGAATGTACTACTAGAAGGTGGAGTGAATCGAATTAGTTTTGGTGTGCAAACGTTCCGTGATGAACTGCTTGAGAAAATCGGGCGCAAGCATACGAGGGAAGATGCATTCCTAGCAATTCGAGAAGCTCAGGAAGTAGGCTTTAAAAATATTAATGTAGATATTATTTATGCTTTGCCAGGACAAACGATAGAAGATGTGAAGGAAACATTAGACATTGCTTTTACGCTTGGTGTACAACATTTCTCGGCATATTCATTAATTGTGGAACCTAAAACAGTGTTTTATAACTTAATGAATAAAGGGAAATTGCGTCTTCCGGGTGAAGACCATGAAGCTAAAATGTATGAAATGGTAATGGATGAAATGGAGAAACACGGTTATAACCAGTATGAAATTAGTAATTTCTCAAAAGGTGACAATAAAAGTAGACATAATCTCACATACTGGAATAATGAAGAGTATTATGGCTTTGGAGCTGGAGCTCATAGTTATGTGAATGGGGAACGTATTCAAAATGTAGGTCCGCTGAAGCAATATTTTAATAAAATTGATGAAACAGGATTTCCGTATTTAGATGTTCATAAGGTGACGGAGAAAGAAAGAATGGAAGAAGAACTGTTCTTAGGACTTCGAAAAACAAAAGGTGTTTCTAAAACAGCATTCCGCAATAAATTTAATGTGGAGATGGATCAAGTTTTCGCGAAGCAGTTACAAAGCAATCAAGAACAAGGATTACTTGAAGAGGAAAATGGACATGTGCGTTTAACGCGAAAAGGAAAATTATTAGGGAATGAAGTATTCCAATCATTTTTGATTGACTAATTAAATGTTCCATAGGCGTGAAAAAGTTTCATTATTTCGTGACGTTTCCGTTGACAATTGAATGTCAATTTTGGTAAGTTATTAATAGATTTAGCACTCAAAGACAAAGAGTGCTAACAGAGGTGATGATGAGATGCTTACGGAACGTCAGCTCTTAATTTTACAAACAATTATTGATGACTTTATTGGATCAGCGCAGCCTGTTGGGTCTAGAACGTTGGCTAAAAAAGATGAAATTACATTTAGTTCAGCTACTATTCGAAATGAAATGGCGGACTTAGAAGAATTAGGTTTTATTGAAAAAACGCACAGTTCTTCTGGACGTGTTCCTTCTGAGAAAGGCTACCGATTTTATGTAGACCATCTTTTAGCGCCGCAAAACTTACCGAACGCTGAAATTGTACAAATTAAAGATTTATTTGCTGAAAGAATTTTTGAAGCGGAAAAAATTGCACAGCAATCTGCTCAAATTTTATCAGAACTTACGAATTATACGGCCATTGTTCTTGGACCGAAGTTAAGTACAAATAAACTTAAAAATGTACAAATTGTGCCGCTTGATCGTCAAACTGCAGTCGCTATTATTGTAACTGATACAGGGCATGTACAAAGTAAAACGATTACCGTTCCGGAATCTGTTGATTTATCAGATTTAGAAAAAATGGTTAATGTTTTAAATGAAAAGCTATCTGGCGTACCGATGGAAGAACTTCATAATAAAATCTTTAAGGAAATTGTTACAGTTTTACGTGGGTATGTTCATAATTACGATAGTGCAATAAAAATGTTAGATGGTACATTTCAAGTTCCGTTATCGGAAAAGATATACTTTGGAGGAAAAGCAAATATGCTTTCGCAGCCAGAGTTCCATGACATTCAAAAGGTTAGATCTTTGCTTACCATGATTGATAATGAAGCCGAATTTTATGACATTTTGCGTCATAAACAAGTCGGGATTCAAGTGAAAATTGGTAGGGAAAACACTTCGACGGCTATGGAGGATTGCAGTTTAATTTCTGCAACATATTCGATCGGCGAAGAGCAACTTGGAACAATTGCTATTTTAGGTCCTACGAGAATGCAATATTCTCGTGTAATTAGTTTGTTACAGTTATTTACGAGACAATTTACTGATGGACTTAAAAAGTAAATGAGAGTAATACATTCGCTCAAGTGATGAAATTTTCATTGCTGTGTGTAATATATAATGCTTAGGTAATCATGCTATGCATGATACCTAATACCTTTTAAGGAGGTGAATATTGTGGAAGAGCGTAACGAACAAGTGGTAGAAGAAGTAAAAGAAGCGCAAGTTGAAGAAGCTGTCACGCCAGAAAACAGTGAAGAAACTGTAGAAGAAAAAAGTGAGGCTGCTCTTTTACAAGAAAAAGTAGATGAGTTACAAGCGAAACTAACGGAAACGGAAGGTCGCACATTACGTCTACAAGCTGATTTTGAAAATTATAAGCGCCGTGTCCAAATGGATAAACAGGCTGCTGAAAAATATAGAGCACAAAGTCTAGTTTCAGACATCTTGCCAGCTCTTGATAATTTTGAAAGAGCAATGCAAGTGGAAGCGACTGATGAGCAAACGAAATCCTTGTTACAAGGCATGGAAATGGTGCATCGTCAATTGTTAGAAGCGCTGACTAAAGAAGGTGTGGAAGTGATTGAAGCTGTTGGTAAACAGTTTGATCCTAATGAACACCAAGCTATTATGCAAGTGGAAGATAGTGAATTTGAATCAAACGCGGTTGTGGAAGAATTCCAAAAAGGTTATAAATTAAAAGACCGTGTGATTCGCCCATCAATGGTAAAAGTAAATCAATAATTTACATAAAACTAGGAGGATTCGCCATGAGTAAAATTATCGGTATTGACTTAGGTACAACAAACTCTTGTGTAGCTGTTATGGAAGGTGGAGAACCAAAGGTTATCCCAAATCCAGAAGGAAACCGTACAACACCTTCTGTTGTAGCTTTCAAAAATGAAGAACGTCAAGTTGGGGAAGTTGCAAAGCGCCAAGCAATTACAAACCCAAATACAATCATGTCTGTTAAACGTCATATGGGTACAGACTACAAAGTAGAAGTTGAAGGTAAAGATTATACACCTCAAGAAATTTCTGCAATCATTTTACAAAACTTAAAAGCTTCTGCTGAAGCATACTTAGGTGAAACAGTAACGAAAGCTGTTATTACAGTACCTGCATACTTCAACGATGCAGAGCGTCAAGCAACGAAAGATGCTGGTCGTATCGCTGGTTTAGAAGTTGAGCGTATCATTAACGAGCCAACAGCAGCAGCACTTGCTTACGGTTTAGAAAAACAAGACGAAGAACAAAAAATCTTAGTATATGACTTAGGTGGCGGTACATTTGACGTATCTATCCTTGAGTTAGCAGACGGCACATTCGAAGTTATTTCAACTGCTGGTGACAACCGTCTTGGTGGCGATGACTTTGACCAAGTTATCATCGATCACTTAGTAGCTGAGTTCAAAAAAGAAAATAACATTGATTTAAGCCAAGATAAAATGGCGCTTCAACGCTTGAAAGATGCAGCTGAAAAAGCGAAAAAAGATCTTTCTGGTGTAACACAAACTCAAATTTCATTACCATTCATTAGTGCTGGAGCTGCTGGTCCATTACACCTAGAATTAACGTTAACAAGAGCGAAATTCGAAGAGCTTTCAGCAGGTCTTGTTGAAAGAACATTAGAGCCAACTCGTCGTGCATTAAAAGACGCTGGTTTTGCTCCAAGCGAATTAGATAAAGTTATTCTTGTTGGTGGATCTACTCGTATCCCAGCTGTACAAGAAGCTATTAAACGTGAAACTGGTAAAGAGCCATATAAAGGTGTAAACCCTGATGAAGTTGTAGCATTAGGTGCTGCAGTTCAAGGTGGCGTACTTACTGGTGATGTAGAAGGCGTTCTATTATTAGACGTAACTCCACTTTCTTTAGGTATTGAAACTATGGGTGGCGTGTTCACGAAATTAATCGAGCGTAACACTACAATTCCAACAAGTAAGTCACAAGTATTCTCGACAGCTGCTGATAATCAACCAGCAGTAGACATTCACGTATTACAAGGTGAGCGTCCAATGTCAGCTGACAACAAAACGTTAGGTCGTTTCCAATTAACTGACCTTCCACCAGCACCACGTGGTATTCCACAAATCGAAGTAACATTCGATATTGATGCGAACGGTATCGTTAACGTACGTGCGAAAGACTTAGGAACAAGCAAAGAGCAAGCTATTACAATCCAATCTTCTTCAGGTCTTTCTGATGAAGAAGTAGAACGTATGGTACAAGAAGCGGAAGCAAATGCTGACGCTGACCAAAAACGTAAGGAAGAAGTTGAACTTCGTAACGAAGCTGACCAACTTGTATTCCAAACAGACAAAGTTGTAAAAGATTTAGAAGGTAAAGTAGATGCAGCTGAAGTTGCAAAAGCAACAGAAGCGAAAGAAGCATTACAAGCTGCAATTGAGAAAAACGAGCTTGAAGAAATTCGTGCGAAAAAAGATGCTTTACAAGAAATCGTACAACAATTAACTGTTAAATTATACGAGCAAGCTCAAGCAGCTGCTGGTCAAGCAGAAGGTGCGCAAGGTGCACAAGACGCTGGCACGAAGAAAGACAATGTAGTTGACGCTGAGTTTGAAGAAGTAAAAGAAGACAAGTAATTCAACTGTAAACATAATAAGTAAGATGACAAAAAGTCAAAGTCAAGCGTGCCTTGACTTTGGCTTTTTTCACGAATGAGAAGCGATGTGTGAGGATCTTAAGTTTTTCGCTTTGCATACTGTAAGTGAGGAAACTTTGTTGCAAAGCACTTTCTTTCGGTGTTAAAATTACGTTTATGTGAAAGATTCGGGGGTTGTAAATTTATGAGTAAACGAGACTATTATGAGGTCCTTGGACTTAGCAAGGGCGCTTCAACAGATGAAATAAAAAAAGCGTATCGTCGTTTGGCTAAAAAATACCATCCAGACGTAAGCAAAGAAGAAAATGCAATTGAAAAGTTTAAAGAAGTACAAGAAGCATACGAAGTGTTAAGTGATGATCAAAAGCGTGCGCAGTACGATCAATTTGGTCATGCTGGTGCAAATCAAGGATTCGGTGGATTTGGCGGCGGAGGAGACTTCGGCGGTGGCTTCGGTTTTGAAGATATATTTAGTTCTTTCTTTGGCGGTGGCGGCGGCAGACGTCGTGATCCAAATGCTCCGCGCCAAGGTGCTGACTTACAATATCAAGTCACTTTAGATTTTGAAGAAGCTATTTTTGGTAAGGAATTAAATGTGGAAATTCCAGTAGAAGATCCATGTGATACTTGTAAAGGTAGTGGAGCAAAACCAGGAACTTCAAAAGAAACATGTAAACATTGTTCAGGCTCTGGTCAAGTGAGTGTAGAACAAAACACACCGTTTGGTCGTATCGTAAACCGTCAAGCTTGTGGTCATTGTTCAGGAACTGGACAAATTATTAAAGAAAAATGTACGACATGTCACGGTTCAGGTAAAGTTCGTAAGCGTAAAAAAATCAATGTTAAAATTCCAGCGGGTATCGATAATGGTCAACAAATTCGTGTGTCTGGAAAAGGTGAAGCCGGCGTAAATGGCGGACCAGCAGGAGACTTATATGTTGTCGTTCATGTAAGAAATCATGAATTCTTCGAGCGTGAAGGAGATCACATTATTTGCGAAATGCCATTAACATTTGCGCAAATGGCGCTTGGTGATGAAGTGGAAGTTCCTACTGTTCATGGTAAAGTGAAGCTGAAAATTCCAGCAGGAACACAAACTGGAACAGAATTCCGCTTAAAAGGAAAAGGTGCTCCGAACGTACGTGGATACGGCCAAGGAGATCAATATGTAGTCGTTCGTGTTGTTGTACCGACGAAATTGACTTCACAGCAAAAAGATTTATTACGTGAATTTGCAGGACAAGAAGAGCAGGATGATAGTTTATTCGGAAAGCTTAAACGTGCTTTCAAAGGGGAATAATGGAAATAAAAAATGGAGTTGGTAAATTGTGAAATGGTCAGAAATTAGTATTCATACAACAGAAGAAGCAGTAGAAGCTGTCTCTCATATTTTACATGAAGCTGGTGCTAGCGGAGTTGCGATTGAGGATCCAGCGGAGTTAACGAAAGAGCGCGAGCAACAATATGGTGAAATTTATGCATTGAATCCAGATGAATATCCGGCGGAAGGTGTATTAATAAAAGCATATTTCCCGCAAACGGATTCTTTACATGAAACGATTGCAGGTGTAAAATCATCTATTGATGTGCTTCCATCTTACGACATTGAAATTGGTACTGGAAATATTACCGTTAACGAAGTCAATGAAGAAGATTGGGCTACTGCTTGGAAAAAATATTACCATCCAGTACAAATTTCTGATACATTCACAATCGTACCGACGTGGGAAGAATATACACCATCTTCTCCTGATGAAAAAATCATTGAATTAGACCCAGGTATGGCGTTTGGTACAGGAACTCATCCAACAACAACGATGTGTATTCGTGCTTTAGAAAAAACAGTACAGCCAGGTGACACTATCATTGATGTAGGAACAGGTTCTGGTGTGCTTAGTATTGCAGCGGCAAAATTAGGTGCGTCTTCTGTTCAAGCATATGATTTAGATCCGGTTGCAGTTGAAAGTGCAGAAATGAATGTGCGTTTAAATAAAACAGATGATATCGTGTCTGTTGGGCAAAATAGTCTTTTAGAAGGTATTGAAGGTCCTGTTGATTTAATCGTAGCTAACTTATTAGCAGAAATTATTCTTTTATTCCCTGAAGATGCAGCGAGAGTTGTGAAGTCAGGTGGATTATTTATTACATCGGGCATTATTGCTGCGAAGGAAAAAGTAATTTCTGAGGCGTTAGAACAAGCTGGATTTACAATTGAAGAAGTGTTACGAATGGAAGATTGGGTAGCAATTATTGCACGAAATGCGTAATATAGATTTTAGTCTATAATGAAAAGGGGAGTCTCTCACTATAAGGTGAGGGACTTGCCGTTTGTTATATGAAAAATGATAATGTTTCGTTCTTTTCGTAAGTGTTGACTTACGAAAGGAACGAAACTCTACTAAGGTGATTATATGCAACGTTATTTTGTAGAAGAAAAACATGTAAGTGAAGCAAAGATTCGCATTGTAGGTGATGATGTACATCACATTGCGAGAGTAATGCGTATGACAGCTGGCGATCAAATTTACTGCTGTGTAAACGGAAAAACAGCAGTATGTTCAATTGATGAAATTACCAGTGAATTTATTAATACGGCTATTGTAGAATGGGTAGAGGCGTCAAGTGAACTTCCTGTTTTCGTGACGATTGCAAGTGGACTGCCAAAAGGAGACAAGCTAGAGTTGATTTTTCAAAAAGGAACTGAGCTTGGGGCAGCTGCATTCTTACCATTTCAAGCATCTCGCTCTATCGTAAAATGGGATGCGAAAAAAGCTGATAAAAAAGTTGAGCGTTTAAGAAAAATTGTGAAAGAAGCTGCGGAACAATCACATAGAAGTGAAATTCCGGAAGTACATGCTCCGGCATCATTTAAGCAACTGCTTACAATGAGTGGTGAGTATGATGTTTGTCTTGTTGCTTACGAAGAGGAAGCGAAACAAGGCGAGAAATCTAATTTTGCGAAAGCTTTAACGACAATGAAACCAGGTCAAAAGCTATTGATTGTATTTGGCCCAGAAGGCGGTTTAGCTGAGGAAGAGATTACAGCGCTTCGTGAACATAAATTTGTACCATGTAGTTTAGGACCAAGAATTTTAAGAACAGAAACGGCGCCGTTATACGCGTTAAGTGCTGCTTCGTATCATTTTGAATTGATGGGGTGATGATCAATGTCAACTGTTGCGTTCCATACGTTAGGTTGTAAAGTAAACCACTATGAAACAGAAGCCATTTGGCAATTGTTTAAACAAGGTGGTTATGAAAGAACAGAATATGAAAAGAAAGCTGATGTATATGTTATTAACACATGTACAGTAACGAATACTGGGGACAAAAAAAGCCGTCAAGTAATCAGACGTGCTGTGCGTCAAAATCCAGATGCAGTTATTTGCGTAACGGGATGTTATGCACAAACATCTCCAGCTGAAATTATGGCGATTCCAGGTGTAGATATTGTAGTTGGTACACAGGATCGTGAAAAGATGTTAGGTTACATCGAAGAATTCCGTAAAGAGCGTCAACCAATTAATGCTGTCCGCAATATTATGAAAACACGTGTGTACGAAGAACTTGATGTACCTTATTTCACGGATCGTACACGTGCGTCTTTAAAAATACAAGAGGGTTGCAATAACTTCTGTACATTCTGTATCATTCCTTGGGCGCGTGGTTTAATGCGTTCTCGTGATGGAAAAGAGGTTATTAAACAAGCACAACAATTAGTGGATGCAGGCTATAAAGAAATCGTATTAACGGGTATTCATACAGGTGGATACGGCGAAGATATAAAAGATTATAACTTAGCTGGATTACTTCGTGATATGGAAGCGGAAGTAGGCGGATTAAAACGTCTTCGTATTTCTTCTATTGAAGCGAGTCAAATTTCAGATGAAGTAATTGAAGTGTTAGATAAATCTGAAGTAGTTGTACGTCACTTGCATATTCCGTTGCAATCTGGTTCTAATACTGTATTAAAACGTATGCGTCGTAAATATACGATGGAATTCTTCCAAGAGCGTTTAGATCGTTTGAAAGAAGCGTTACCAGGCCTTGCGATTACATCTGACGTAATCGTTGGTTTCCCAGGTGAAACAGAAGAAGAATTCATGGAAACATACAATTTCATTAAAGAGAACCGCTTCTCTGAGTTACACGTGTTCCCTTATTCAAAACGTACAGGAACACCTGCAGCACGCATGGAAGATCAAGTTCCTGAAGATGTGAAGAACGATCGTGTTCATCGTTTAATTGAGCTATCTAATCAATTAGCGAAAGAATATGCATCAGCGTTTGAAGGTGAAGTGCTTGAAATTATTCCAGAAGAGCAATTTAAAGACGGCGACCGTGAAGGGTTATATGTAGGGTATACAGATAACTACTTGAAAATTGTATTTGAAGGATCAGAAGAATTAATTGGTAAGCTAGTGAAAGTGAAAATTACGAAAGCTGGCTATCCATATAACGAAGCGCAATTTGTTCGTGTTCTTGAAGATGATGTGAAAAATGAATCAGCAAGCGCATAAAAAAGAGCGTGCAACCGGAAACGGTTTGCATGCTTTCTTTATTTGAAGCGGTTAAGGACTAGAAGGTGGAGAGGCGTTTCGTGCATCCCTGTATGAAAAAAGTTGAAATGATAAAAATATAGTTGTCTTCATGAAAGAAGGATACTAGCTACTTGTATAACTTTTGAAAAGGAAATGCTTCTATTCTTCTTTTATTCTGCCAAATAGTTGACCTGAAGTGATAAAATGTATTATAATCGTAAAAGACATGCTGAAGAAGTGTTTCTTTTTGCATGCTGAAGTTAGTATGTAAGTGTGATGTTTCGGAGGGAGGGAAAGAGAATGTCAAAAACAGTCGTTCGTAAAAACGAGTCTTTGGAGGATGCACTTCGCCGTTTTAAAAGATCGGTTTCTAAAACTGGTACACTTGCTGAAGCAAGAAAGCGCGAGTTTTATGAAAAACCAAGTGTAAAACGTAAGAAGAAATCTGAAGCGGCAAGAAAGCGTAAATTCTAAGAGAGGGTGTAAGTTATGAGTCTTCTCGGTCGTTTAAACGATGATATGAAACAAGCGATGAAGAATAAACAAAAAGAAAAATTAACCGTTATTCGTATGGTTAAGGCTGCTTTACAAAATGAAGGTATTAAACTGCAACATACTCTTACTGAAGAAGAGGAAGTAACAGTTTTAGCTCGTGAAGTAAAACAGTATAAGGACTCCCTCCTTGAATTTAAAAAAGCTGGTCGTGAAGACCTTGTTAATAAACTGCAAAGTGAAATTCAGATTTTAAGCGCATATTTGCCAGAGCAATTAACTGAAGAAGAACTAGTTGATGTAATCAAGCAAGTTATTTCTGAAGTTGGTGCGACTTCTAAAGCAGATATGGGTAAGGTGATGACTGCTGTTATGCCGAAAGTAAAAGGTAAAACAGACGGATCACTTGTGAATAAGTTGGTTATCCAGCTATTAGCATAAAAAAACGTCTCATTTCGTATGAGACGTTTTTTTATTGTTCTTATTAAGGAAAAACGCTATATTGCTTAAAAAGCGTTTCTGTAAGTGATAGAAACGCCTCTGGTATGTAAAAAAAGGTAACGGCCTTAGTTATGATTAATCCCACCATAAAAAAAGCTTTTTCGTTTTCTTAATTTCTTCGACTAACTCCTCAATGCTTTCTGTTCCTTGTTCCACTATATCTGGACAAAATTCATACATTTCTTGCGCGAAAGATTGCATTTCTTCGTCTGTAGGTAACGCGCTAAAAATGGCATCAACCCAGTCATGATCTGCACCGATTATGATAAAAGGATAGCGATCATTCCATTTTCTTAGTTTAAAAATAACATCTATATTGCTAACTTCGTAATTAACGCCATTTGTTTGTTGGGTTGTAAGGATATCAAATTGGTCATTTCCTTGTGTAATTGCAATTCTACACTCACTCTTACTTCCTTGACTAAAACTTCTTTCGCAAATAAAAGCTAAGTATCCAAGTTTCTGAACCTCAGATTGAAGTTTTATAACTTGCTGTTCAGCAGAATCCTCAAAGGTAACGAAAGAGACTCCGGCTATTTTAGATTTTGAATCAGTTGCATAAAAGGGCTGGATGCTGCTGTTAGTAACTTGTTTTATAACATTCAAAATTTCTTGACTAAATCCAATTTCCTTTCGTATTTCTTCGCTTATTAATTCATTTTTTTGTTTTTTAATGAATCCTAATATTTTTTTGAAATTCATATAACAACCACCTATAAAATATTCTTACTTACACCGCAAAATTCAGAGTGGAGCAATTTCCTTTTTCGGATTTTATCTCATTTGTCTAATGAATGACAACTACTTATTCTATGGTCAGTATGTCACGTCCAGAACGAATTGTAACAGGTTTTTTCAAGTTTCCAACTTCTTGCTAGGCTCAATTTCTTAATTTAACTTGTACTGATATCCCCTGAGGGCGCATATTCTTGTATTAATACTTCTATTATTATGGGTAACATTCTCTGATCCATCATTGTCCTGATAAATATGATTTCATATAGCGACTGTTTTAATTAACATGAGATGAACTCTTACAGAATATAGTTATGTTAGTGAAGTCGTTATAACACGATAGGCACTTGTGAAGAAATACATATATATGGGATGAGGAGGGGGTCTTTCGAGATGAAGAAATTAGAACAAATGAAAAATTGGTTAACAAAACAAGTAGACCTACCAGTGGATGTATTAATGGATCTGCCTCGGATTACTCTTGTTGGGCAAATACATATTTATATAGAAAATCATCGGGGGCTATTAGTGTTTTCAGATAAAGAAGTGCGATTGCTTTTAAAACATGGTCAATTACTAATTAAAGGACAATCCTTTGTTATTAAAACGATTCTTCCAGAAGAGCTTTTGCTCGAAGGGATAATTGAGCAAGTAACATTTTTAGAAAATGAAAAAAAAGGTGATTGAAGTGAAACTTCCATTTGTGAAGTTTTTCTTCTTTATCCTGTAAAAGTTTCGTTGATAGAGACCGATTACAGTTTTAATTTGTTTCATTTTAGTACGAGCTATTTTAATGCTTCAAATAAAAAGTAGTATATCTACTTTTAGAAAGGCAGTGAAGGTGGTAAATGAAAAATAAATGGTTTATAAAGTGGCTTGGATATGTAAAAGTGCGGATTGAAGGTAGAGGAGCGGAACGGTTTGTTAATGAATGTGTACGGAGGAATTTGTTAGTTTGGGATGTTAAGAAAATAGCTGATGAAACGTTAGTTTTTTGTATGTTGTTACGCGATGTGAAAAAAATAAAACCAATTTATAGAAAAAATGAATGTAAATTATATTTTATTGGACGTTATGGTTTTCCTTTTTGGAATAAGCGTTTAATTAAAAATAGTGGATTTTTAATTGGGTTTTTAATTTTCTTTTTTGGCGTGATTGCAATGTCAAATATGGTTTGGAAAATTGAAATTACAGGAGCAAAACCCGAAACAGAATATATATTGATGAAAGAATTGGATAAAATGGGTATTAAAAAAGGGAAACTACAATTTCAAATGCCGAATGTAGAAGATGTACAACGCCATTTGACAGATAATATTAATGCCATTACTTGGGCGGGACTAGAAGTAAGAGGAACGACGTATCATTTTAAAATTGTTGAAAAAAACGAACCAAAAAAAGAAAAGGAACAAAGGCCGCAAAATTTAGTAGCAAAAAAAGAAGCGATTATTACAAAAACGTTTGTAGAAGTTGGAAAGCCGGTTGTACTGAAGAATGATCATGTAGAAAAAGGGCAGATTCTCGTATCGGGAATATATGGTAATGAGGAAAGTCCGACGATTGTTTCAGCGAAAGGTATTGTGTATGGCGAAACGTGGTATACATCTAAGGTAGATGTTCCGCTAAAGACGCAATTCCAAGTGTATACTGGTAATGTATACAATGAACATTTTCTTAAATTCGGGGATACGAAAATAAAAATATGGGGATTTCAGCATGATAAGTATAAACGCTCTCGTACTGAAAGTGTAAAGCATGATGTGAAATTATTTGGTTTTACACTGCCGATTGCATATGAAAAAGATGTTGTGAGAGAAGAGGAAGAAGCGAATCGAGAATATACAGAAAAGCAAGCGCTGAAAGTAGCGAAGGAGATGGCCGAAAAAGAACTAAAGAAAAAATTGGATGAACATGCTATGATTGTAAGTGATAAGATTTTGAGTAAAGAGGTTGAGGCGGACCAACTAAAAGTCACATTGCATTATACTGTGGTTGAAAATATTGCAGAGCCACAACCAATATCCGAATCCGATATTCAAGGAGACTGAGTAATGGCAGAACAATTAGTAGAAATGAACCAACAATTGGAAAATACTAACGAAGCAATCGCTCTTTTTGGAGTCAATGATGCACATTTAAAAGTAATTGAACGAGAACTGAATGTATCGATCGTAACTAGAGGAGAAACTGTTCATGTATCTGGAGCAGTTGAAACGGTGACACTCGTAGAAAAAATCTTACAGCAATTACTTGTTGTAATTCGTAAAAGTATATCAATTTCAGAGAGAGATGTTGCGTATGCAATTCAGCTCGCGCAACAAGGGAAAATTGCTCAATTTGAAGAGTTATATGAAGAAGAAATTTTTAAGACTGCAAAAGGTAAATCCATTCGTGTAAAAACAATGGGGCAAAGAAGATATATTCATGCGATGAAGAAGAATGATATTGTCTTTGGGATAGGGCCTGCAGGAACTGGAAAAACATACTTAGCTGTAGTAATGGCTGTGAGAGCTTTAAAACAAGGATATGTAAAGAAAATTATTTTAACAAGACCTGCTGTAGAAGCTGGAGAAAATTTAGGTTTTTTACCAGGGGATTTGAAAGAGAAGGTAGATCCATACTTACGTCCATTATATGATGCCTTACATGATATTCTTGGACAAGAATATACGCAGCGTATGATGGAGCGGGGAGTAATTGAAATAGCTCCGCTTGCTTATATGAGGGGGCGTACGCTTGATGATTCATTTGTTATTTTAGATGAGGCTCAAAATACAACGGGTGCTCAAATAAAAATGTTTTTAACAAGATTAGGTTTTAGCTCTAAAATGGTTATTACAGGGGACCCTTCACAAGTAGACTTGCCAAAAGGGGTAAAATCAGGGCTATCTATAGCTGCTAATATTTTATCTGGTGTATCAGGTCTGTCATTTATTACATTAGAACAAACGGACGTTGTGAGACATCCATTGGTGCAACGTATTATTGAGGCATATGATAAAATGGAATGATCCTATTTGTCAGGATCATTTCTTTTTGTATGATAAGGTTGGCGAATGTCATATTTTTTACTATCATGAAAGATAAGGAAAATAAACTATAGGTACTGGTGTGTAAAATGTTGCCTCAAAGTATCGTTGGGTAGAAGAAATGAAAGCTATAAATAGTTTCACTTTATTTCTGGAGAGGAGAAGGTATTGAAATCATGTCAAGATCTCAAGAAATTTCTAAGTGGTTTCGTAATTTACAACATTCGAAAAAACTAAGTTGGATTTCTTACGTTGTGTTAGGAGCAGTGCTGTTTTTTGCGCTTATGAATAATGTAAAACCAGAACAATTAGATGTTAATATGTATTCTATTGCGAAAAAGACAATCCATTCTCCTATAAAAATTGAAGATAAAGTTACAACGGATAAAAAGAAAAAAGAAGCCGCTACAAAAGTTGAAGATCAATATACATATAAAAGTGAGTATAAACAAAACAAAGTTGATATTGTGAATGACGTCTTTGCTAAAGTGGATGAAGTGGTGCAAGAGATTAAAGCTGTTGGACCGGATGATCAAAAAAAGATGACTGATGCTGAGAAAGTGGATAAGTTAAAAAAGAAACTACCCGCTGACTTAACGAAAGAATTATCTGATTCAAACTTACTAAATTTGATTAATGCAGATTCGAGCCAATTAGTATTAGCGAAAGATGCTGCGGTCACAGCGATTAATAGTATCATGACTGAGCATATTAAAATGGACGAATTGAAAGATGCGAAAGAACGATATGTAAGTGAGATGAATAGTGTTAATGTTGATAATGGTTTAAAAGAGTCAATTAAGGCGCTAGGAAGATATGCAATTTCAGCGAACTATTTTTATGACCCGATCTTAACGAAAGAGAAGAGAAAAGCAGAGGAAGATTTAGTTCCACCTGTTTATATTCTTCAAGGACAAGTTCTTGTTAGAGAAGGTGAAACGATTTCAAGTGATGTGTATAATCAGTTGAAATTAGTTGGTTTGTTAGAAAAAGGGAACGGCTTTCAACCTTATGTTGGATTAGCGGTACTCATTGGTGTATTACTATACTTTATGCATAAACAATTTGAATTATTTTTAAAGAGAAAAAGAGAAGATAGACCGTATGTTTTAGCGTATATTACAATTTTGTCTATCACAATCGTCTTAATGAAAATCATTAGTTTGTTTCAAAAACTTGAATACGCAGGGATTGCATATGTTGTCCCAGTTGCGATGGGAACAATACTTGTAAAACTAATGATTGGTGATCGATTTGTCTTTTTAACGAGTATGATTTTTTCTGTATGCGGAAGTATTATGTTTAATGAAGGAGTAACGAGTACATTAAATTATAGTGTAGGGATTTACGTATTGTTAAGTTCATTATCGGTTAGTATTTTCTTGCGAGAAAAAAATCGTCGTACAATGATTTTACAAGCTGGTATACTCGTTTCTGTATTAAATGTAGTCGTATTAGCGGCGCTCTTATTATTACGTAATGGGAATTTTTCGCCTCTTGAAATTGGTACGCAATTATTAATGGCTTCACTTTCAGGGATTATATCATCCGTTTTGGCTATGGGGATTTTACCATATTTAGAAAGTGGACTTGGAATCGTATCAAGTATGAAGCTTATGGAACTATCAAGTCCAAATCATCCGCTTTTACGCAGAATTTTGTTAGAAGCGCCAGGGACATATCATCATAGTGTAATGGTAGCGAATCTTTCTGAGGCTGCTTGTGAAGCAGTTGGGGCAAATGGTGTATTAGCGCGTGTAGGGGCATATTATCATGATGTAGGAAAAACAGTACAACCGCAATTCTTTATTGAAAACCAAATGGGAATTAAAAACCCGCATGATAAATTAGATCCTGTAACGAGTAAAGATATTATAATTGCTCACGTAACGGATGGAGTAAGAATGCTCGAAGAATATCATATTCCACAAGAAATTATTGATATCGCTGGGCAACATCACGGTACAACGTTACTGAAATATTTTTATTATAAAGCTATTAAAGAAGATAAAGAAAAATATACAGAAGAGATGTTCCGTTATCCAGGTTCAAAAGCAACTTCGAAAGAATCGGCAATTGTTGGTATTGCTGATAGTGTAGAAGCTGCGGTACGTTCTATGAATCACCCAACGCCAGAACAAATTAATAATTTGGTGCAAAGTATTATTAAAGATCGACTGCAAGACGGTCAATTTAGTGAATGTGATTTGACGTTTAAGGAACTACAAATCGTTGGAAAAACGTTGTGTGAAACGTTAAATGGTATTTTCCATTCGCGTATTACATATCCGGAACCTCCGGAAGAAAAGGAGAAAGAATGAGTTTGTTAATTGATTTTATTGATGAAACAGAAGAAGTAAAAGAAGAGTATATGAGTTTAATTCGTGAAGTGTTAGAAAAAGCAGCTCAAATGGAAAATATCGAGGATGGTGCGGAGGTATCGGTGACATTTGTAGATAATGAGCGCATTAGAGAAATTAATCGTGATTACCGAGATAAAGATCAACCTACAGATGTAATATCCTTTGCCATGGAAGAGATGGGAGAAGGAGAAATGGAGATTGTTGGTGCAGAGATGCCGCGCATGTTAGGGGATCTTATTATCTCTATTCCAAGAGCGAAAGAGCAAGCTGAAGAGTACGGACATTCTTTCGATCGTGAACTTGGATTTTTGGCGTTACATGGCTTTTTACATTTACTTGGTTATGATCACATGACAGAAGAAGATGAAAAAGAAATGTTCGGAAGACAAAAAGAAATTTTAGAAGCTTTTGGATTAGGACGATGAAAAAAGGAAAACTTATAGATAGTTTTGGATATGCTATAGCTGGTATATTCTTTTGTTTTCGTCATGAACGAAATATGAAAATCCATTATTTAGCCGCAGTCATTGTTATATGCTGCGGCTTTTATTTCCATATTACGAAAATAGAGTGGATGATATTACTTATTGTAATAGGGAGTGTAATGAGTTTAGAGATGGTAAATACGGCTGTGGAAAAAACGGTAGATTTAGCGACTGCCGATATTCATCCGTTTGCAAAAATTGCAAAGGATGTTGCGGCAGGAGCGGTTTTATTGTTTGCAATTATAGCTGTTATAATTGGTGCTATTATCTTTTTACCGTATATGGTATAGTTGCATTCCGAAGCTTTTATTAAGCTTTGGAAGTGCTGTAAGGGCCTTTAATGAGAGAGTGTATCTCTTCATAGCTGTGAACAGGAAGGATGCGGGAATATGAATAGTAAACAATTAATTCTAGAAGCAATCGAAGCGCGTAAACAAGCGTACGTACCATATTCTAAATTTCAAGTAGGTGCAGCATTATTAACGCGCGGTGGAAAAGTATATCGTGGATGTAATGTTGAGAATGCATCATATGGCTTATGTAATTGTGCTGAAAGAACAGCTTTATTTAAGGCGGTTTCTGAAGGAGATAAAGAATTTGTAGCCATTGCGGTTGTAGCAGATACAAAGCGCCCAGTACCTCCTTGTGGAGCATGTCGACAAGTTATGGTAGAATTATGTAAACAGGATACGAAAGTATACTTATCAAACTTACATGGTGACGTTCAAGAGACGACAGTCGGAGAATTGTTACCAGGAGCATTTTTAGCGGAGGATTTACATGAATAGAAAAGGTTATAAATCAGGTTTTGTCTCTATTATTGGCAGACCGAATGTTGGAAAATCTACATTTTTAAACCGTATTATCGGCCAGAAAATTGCTATTATGAGTGATAAGCCACAAACGACTCGTAATAAAATTCAAGGTGTATATACAGAAAATGATGCACAAGTTATTTTCATTGATACACCAGGAATACATAAACCTAAACATAAATTAGGCGACTTCATGGTAAAGATGGCGCAAACGACATTAAAAGAAGTTGATATTGTTCTGTTTATGGTTAATGCAGTTGAAGGATTTGGTCGTGGTGAGGAATTCATCATTGAGAAATTAAAAGAAACGAAACAACCAGTATTTTTAGTCATTAATAAAATTGACCAACTTCATCCAGAGCAATTACTAGAGTTAATTGATCAATATCGTAAACTACATGAGTTTGCAGAGATTGTACCAATTTCTGCGTTAGACGGTAATAATGTGGACGCTTTAATTGGAACAATTAAAAAGTATTTACCAGAAGGACCACAATACTATCCAGAGAATCAAGTAACGGATCATCCGGAGAGATTTATTATTGCAGAGCTTATTCGTGAGAAAGTACTACATTTAACACGTGAAGAAGTGCCGCATTCTGTGGCTGTTGTTATCGATGCGATTCAAAAGCGTGAGGGCGGGGCAGTTTATATAAATGCAACGATTGTTGTTGAACGTGCATCACAAAAAGGAATCATCATCGGAAAACAAGGAAAAATGTTAAAAGAAGTTGGTAAGCGAGCTCGTTTTGATATTGAAGCGCTACTTGGTTCTAAAGTATTTTTAGAAGTATGGGTAAAAGTGCAAAAAGATTGGCGTAATAAAATGTCTCAGCTTCGTGACCTAGGTTTCCGCGAGGATGAGTACTAAAATAGAGTAAAGTTGTAATCAGTGGATGGTTGGTTCATCCACTGATTATTGGTTTTTATGAACTTTGATAAATTAGGAAAAATTTTTCTCACATGAAAATGGACAAAATGGGTCAATTTAATAACAACAAAGGAAATTGGTTTATAGGCTACGCTTATTGAGAAAGGTGGATTCTTATGCTAGATTTTACCTGGAAGTTTTTCTCCAAAACAGGAAGCATTGAAACGTACTTGCTTTTGAAAGAAATGGAAAAAGACGTAAACGATGAGATGGATCAACATGAAGAGGAGCTAGCGCATCTAGACTCTCCAATTTCTTGACCCGTTTTGTTCAAACCTTGGATGGTGACGAACATGTTTCAAAAAGTTGAGGGCATCGTTATCCGTACGACAGATTACGGAGAAACGAACAAGATTGTTACAATATTCTCAAGAGAACTTGGTAAGGTAAGTGCAATGGCAAGAGGGGCAAAAAAACCGAAAAGCCGATTAGCATCTGTGTCGCAATTAATGACACATGGCCATTTTCTTATTCAAATGGGATCTGGGCTTGGAACATTGCAACAAGGCGAGATTATTTCAACTATGAAAGAAATTCGCGAGGATATATTTTTAACTGCTTATGCATCATTTATTGTTGAGTTAACTGATAAAGCAACAGAAGATAAAAAACATAATCCGTATTTATTTGAAATGTTATATCAAACGTTGCATTATATGTGTGAGGGTGTTGATCCAGAAGTATTATCATTAATTTATCAAACGAAAATGCTTCCGGTATTAGGGATGCGCCCGTACTTTGATACATGTGCGATTTGTCATCAAGAAACAGACTTTGTCGCCTTCTCCGTAAGGGAAGGCGGTTTTCTGTGCTCACGTCATGCAGAGCAAGACCCATATCGTATACCGGTAGGAGAAGCTGTTCATAAATTATTACGTCTTTTCTTCCATTTCGATTTACATAGGCTCGGAAATGTATCGGTAAAGGATAGCACAAAAAAACAAATGCGTTTAGTATTGAATACATATTATGATGAATATTGCGGAATTTATTTGAAATCAAGACGTTTTTTAGAACAACTTGATAAGTTTCAAATATAATTTTGGGCCGTATACGGTCCTTTTTACATACTTTCTTTTTCGAATAGCATATTTAGTATATAATATTTAAGAGATAGTATAACTTTTTTCGTTGTGCATTAAAGGTGGTGATTATCATAGAGCTGAATAAACGGCAAGAACATATCATTCAGATTGTAAAAGATCACGGTCCTATTACAGGGGAATCAATTGCAGCGCAATTGGGTCTAACACGTGCGACGCTAAGACCAGACTTAGCAATTTTAACGATGGCTGGTTATTTAGAAGCACGTCCACGCGTAGGTTATTTTTATACGGGTAAAACTGGGGGGCAGCTATTATCTGAAGCTGTTAAGAAAATTAAAGTACAAGATTATCAATCTAGACCGGTTGTAATTGATAAAAATGTTTCCGTATACGATGCAATTTGTACGATGTTTTTAGAGGACGTTGGTACATTGTTCGTTGTAGATCAGATGACTCTATTAGTTGGTGTTGTGTCTCGTAAAGATTTATTAAGAGCGAGCTTAGGAAAGCAGGATTTAACCTCTCTTCCGGTTAATATTATCATGACAAGGATGCCAAACATTGCGATGTGTCGTAGAGAGGATTCTTTATATGATATTGCGATGGAATTAATAGAAAGACAGATTGATGCAATGCCAGTTGTAAAAGATACGAAACAAGGTTTAGAAGTGATTGGGCGAATTACAAAAACAAATATTACACGTGCGTTTGTAAATTTAGTAAATAACGAATAAGTGTAATTTGTTTAAAGTGAGGTAATGTAATGGATAATAAAATCGTATATGTCGTATCTGACTCTGTAGGGGAAACGGCTGATTTGGTTGTTCGAGCAGCAATGGGGCAATTCCCGTTTGCTCCTGATATTAGACGTGTACCGTATGTAGAAGATACAGGGACATTAAAAGAAGTGATTTCGATTGCTAAGAGTAATCAAGCACTTATATGTTTTACGTTAGTTAAGCCTGATATGCGCCAGTATTTAGTAACAGAGGCTGCAAAAGAAGGGGTAGAGGCATACGATATTATCGGCCCTCTTATTGATCAAATTGAAGAAATTACGGGGCAAGTGCCGAGATATGAGCCAGGTGTTGTCCGTAGGTTAGATGAAGAATACTTTAAAAAGATTGAAGCGATTGAGTTTGCTGTGAAGTATGATGACGGCAGAGATGCACGAGGTATTTTAAAAGCAGATATCGTGTTGATTGGTGTTTCGCGTACATCAAAAACACCACTTTCCCAATATTTAGCTCATAACAAACGCTTGAAAGTTGCGAATGTACCACTCGTGCCAGAAGTTGACCCACCTGAAGAACTATATCAAGTGGCAAAAGAAAAATGTTTCGGTTTGAAAATTACGCCAGATAAGTTAAATCATATTCGAAAAGAACGATTAAAATCACTTGGATTAAGTGATGGAGCAACATATGCAAATATTAATCGTATTCAAGAAGAAATTGATCACTTTGAGGAAGTAATTAGTAAAATAAATTGCCAAGTAATCGATGTATCGAATAAAGCGATTGAAGAAACAGCAAATATTATTGTGAATGCAGTGCAAAACCAAAAAATGTTTTAGCACATTTACCAAAGGTGAATGTGCTTTTTTCGCTCGTGTGAAATATGATACCTATGGATTTTGTAATAGATCGTAGTGTAATGGTTATACTTATACTCCTTTGTCTTTTAGTATATTCAAGGTGTGAGTTTGTCATCCTGAAATGTAAGCTGAAAAAATAAAGGGATATGTAGCGTAGTTGAAGAAAATATATTATAATAAAAAATTGTGATAAAAACCTATATTTTACGTTTAGACTTTAATTTTTCAGAATAAACTAGGGATAGGATTTACGAAAAAGACATGTAATTACGTTAAATCGACAAAATCTATACAAGAAAACGCACATTATGGAAGGATTCACAGAAGGGATGTAGAATACAGAAATATGCAAAACATCAACAACATATTAGTTGGTGTAGATGTATATCCCGTGAAGGCTGAAATTGTGCAAGTTGGAGCGGAATTTCATGTCGGAATTTTGTTTGTCGCATCATATGCTCATCCTTTAAGGAAATAGCAAGGCAATTGGATCTTTGTAGATACTGAACAAAATGGAGTTGATTGTTACATGGATCAACATGCAAATGTTACAGATCTCAAGATCAAACAGTATATGTGGCTTGCTACTCTTCTTGTAAAAAGGTGTATATGTATTGTTTCTAAGAGATACATTTGTAACAGATGAGCAAATGTATACAATTTTATATAGCAAGTATGTATATGCGATTTATGCAGATAAAGGACCTATAGGAAAGGTTCAAAATCGTTTATACAATGTAATCGGCAACACTTTCTAACAAGTTTAGAAAAATATTGTCGAATTATAAAGGAATTTTTTAATTTATATCGAATACAAAATACGACACGGAGATGGAGTTATGGGGAACAGAATTCCCGAAGAAGTTGTTGAACAGATTCGGACATCATCCGATATTGTAGAAGTGATTGGTGAATACGTTCAACTTAGAAAACAGGGGCGTAACTATTTCGGCCTTTGTCCATTTCATGGTGAGAATTCTCCTTCATTCTCTGTTTCATCTGATAAGCAAATTTTTCATTGCTTCGGATGTGGAGAAGGTGGAAATGTATTTTCCTTTCTAATGAAAATGGAAGGACTGGCTTTTACCGAGGCTGTTCAAAAGCTAGGCGAAAGAAATGGAATTGCGGTTGCAGAGTATACATCAGGGCAAGGACAACAAGAAGACATATCTGATGACACTGTCATCATGCAACAAGCTCATGAATTATTGAAAAAGTATTATCATCATTTATTAGTAAATACGGAAGAGGGAAATGAAGCACTTTCATATTTATTAAACCGTGGTATTACGAAAGAGATGATTGAGAAGTTTGAAATTGGTTATGCATCACCTGCTTGGGATGCAGCGACGAAAATTTTACAAAAAAGAGGTTTATCGCTGTCTAGTATGGAACAAGCTGGCCTTCTAATAAGAAGTGAGAAGGATGGTAGTCATTACGATCGCTTCCGTGGAAGAGTTATGTTCCCGATCTATACGTTACAAGGTAAGGTGATAGCGTTTAGTGGAAGGGCGTTAGGGGATGACACTCCGAAATATTTAAATAGCCCTGAAACACCGATTTTTCACAAAAGTAAATTGTTGTATAACTTCCACCAAGCAAGACCGTTTATTAGAAAGCGTGGGCAAGTGGTTCTTTTTGAAGGATATGCCGATGTACTAGCTGCGGTAAAAAGTGGTGTGGAAGAAGCTGTTGCGACAATGGGAACAGCTTTAACTGAAGAACAAGCAAAACTTCTGCGACGTAACGTTGAAACTGTTGTTCTTTGCTATGATGGTGATAAAGCAGGGCGAGAAGCGACGATGAAAGCAGGGCAATTATTGCTAAAAGTTGGTTGCCAAGTGAAAGTCACATCCTTGCCAGATAAGCTTGATCCTGATGAATATGTGCAACAATATGGGACTACCGCTTTTGAAAATCTTGTGAAATCAAGTGTGAGTTTTGTTGGTTTTAAAATAAATTATTTGCGTTTAGGGAAAAATTTGCAAGATGAGTCTGGCAAAGAAGAATATGTGAAAAGTGTTTTAAAAGAGTTATCGTTGTTACAAGATGCGATGCAGGCAGAGTCATATTTGAAGTCATTATCGCAAGAATTTTCGTATTCAATGGAAACACTTTTGAATCAATTGCACCAATATCGCAAAGAACAAAAGGTACAGCAAAAACAAATAAAGCAGGTTGCTAAACCATCTCAAGTCGTTCAAACAAAACCGAAGTTAACAGGTTTTGAAAGAGCGGAAAGAGAAATTATTTACCATATGTTGCAAAGTGCAGAAGTAGCTGTTCGTATGGAATCCCATATAGAAGATTTTCATACAGAAGAACATAAAGGGATTTTATATGAACTATACGCATATTATGAAAAGGGAAATGAACCTTCAGTCGGAACATTTTTAAGTTGGCTCTCTGATGAAAAGTTGAAAAATATTATCACTGATATTTCGACGGATGAATTTATTAATCCAGAATACACAGAAGAAGTGTTGCAAGGCCATTTGGAGACGCTTAGACGGCATCAGGAAAAACTTGAAAAGATGGAGATCATCTTTAAAGTGAAACAAATGGAAAAAACAGATCCTGTAGAGGCTGCTAAATATTATGTAGCATATTTACAAAATCAAAAAGCGAGAAAATAGCTTTTTTGATAAAGTTTTAGTATAATGAATGTTTGTATCTCGCGTAAGGAGGGGAACAGATGGCTGACAAACCAGCTCGTTCTAAACAAATTGAAACTGAAATGACCCTTGAGCAAGTGAAAGAACAACTCACTGAGCTCGGAAAAAAACGTGGCGTTCTTACATATGAAGAGATTGCAGAACGCATGAATGGATTTGAAATTGAATCCGATCAAATGGATGAATACTATGAATATTTAGGTGAACAAGGCATTGACTTAGTTGGTGATAATGACAACGAAGAAGGCCCTAATAATCGCCAAATTACAAAAACAGAAGAAGAGTTTGACCTCAATGATTTAAGTGTACCACCTGGGGTTAAAATCAACGATCCTGTTCGTATGTATTTAAAAGAAATTGGTCGTGTAGACTTACTATCTGCAGAAGAAGAAATTCGACTTGCAACGCGTATTGAAGAAGGCGATGAAGAAGCGAAACGTCGTCTTGCAGAAGCAAACTTACGTCTTGTAGTAAGTATTGCAAAGCGCTACGTAGGCCGTGGTATGCTTTTCTTAGACTTAATTCAAGAAGGTAATATGGGTCTAATTAAAGCTGTTGAAAAGTTCGATTATCGTAAAGGTTTCAAATTTAGTACGTATGCAACTTGGTGGATTCGCCAAGCTATTACACGTGCGATTGCGGACCAAGCGCGAACAATTCGTATTCCAGTTCATATGGTTGAAACGATTAATAAGTTAATTCGTGTACAACGTCAATTATTACAAGATTTAGGTCGCGAACCGTCTCCTGAAGAGATTGGTGAAGAAATGGATCTTGCTCCAGAAAAAGTACGTGAAATCTTAAAAATTGCACAGGAGCCAGTTTCTCTTGAAACACCAATTGGTGAAGAAGATGACTCCCATTTAGGTGACTTTATTGAAGACCAAGAAGCAACATCGCCTGCGGACCATGCAGCCTATGAATTGCTAAAAGAACAATTAGAAGATGTGTTAGATACACTAACAGATCGTGAAGAAAATGTTCTGCGTCTTCGTTTCGGTTTAGATGATGGACGAACTCGTACGCTTGAAGAAGTTGGGAAAGTATTCGGCGTAACGAGAGAGCGTATCCGTCAAATTGAAGCAAAAGCACTTCGCAAATTAAGACATCCAAGTCGTAGTAAGCGTCTTAAGGATTTCTTAGAATAGGTTATTTTTTAAGTTTACTTCACCTTTGTGAAGTAAACTTTTTTATTTTGTTAATTTTTGTTAAAATTTAGCTATCGGCAACGATTACAATTTCTTGTAATTTATTTTACAGAATTGTCTTTTGATTTGCAAATGCTCATTTTTCGATTTTTCGATTAATTTTGTTTATTCTATACAAAAATATATGTAGAAAAGCGAAAAATATGATGAGAAACGTTAATAATTATCGAAATAATAAGCTATATGACAATAAAAAACAATAAACTGAATTTATGGAATATTTTTAACAAGTAGTAGTTTTCTCTTTTCTGATAGAGCGTTTTCAAGTACAATGGAAATGACTGAATCATCTAACTATTTAGGGGTATAGAGGGGGGAGAAGAGATATGAAACGTAATCCGCTGATTCCGTTCGCTCTTATTGCAGCATTGGGTATTATCGTTATGTTTGTATTTTCATTTCAGGGGCTAAATAAATCTAAAGAGTTAGCTGATGCAAAAAATGGCGGGAAGCCAGCACAAACAGCATCAAAACCAGAGGATATTGTGAAGCAAAGCTGTACGAGCTGCCACGGTGATCAGTTACAAGGGGCAGTAGGACCTAACTTACAAAAAATTGGTGGGAAACTTTCAAAGGATGAAATTAAAGAAATTCTTTCGAAAGGAAAGGGCAATATGCCTGCTAATATAGTTCCAGCTGATCAAGCCACTAAAGTAGCTGATTGGTTATCGAAGAAAAAATAAAGTTCCGTATGACAAGTCTTTTGCTTATGCAAAGGGCTTGTTTTTCTATATTTTCTAAAATACGATGAATGATAGAGAAGTGAATTGTTGTTATAGGCTTGCAACAACTACTATAAATTCATTATCATGGAGACAGACTGACAAGAGAAGGAGTAATGGAAATACATGAATGAAGTAAAGCTTTCAAAACGATTAGAAGAAGTTGTGCGTGAAATACCGGTAGGATCTACAGTTGCTGATATTGGATCGGATCATGCGTATTTACCGTGTTATACAATTATAAATAATATTGCTACAAAAGCAGTTGCTGGAGAGGTTGTAGATGGACCGTTTCGCTCTGCACAAGCAACTGTAGCTGAAAGTGGCTTGCAAGATAAAGTAGATGTGCGTAAAGGGAATGGATTAGCTGTTATAGCGCCAGGAGAAGTAGATGTAATTACGGTTGCTGGAATGGGCGGAGCGTTAATTCGTGACATTTTAGAAAGTGGTAAAGAAAAATTAGAAGGTGTAACACGTTTAATTTTACAGCCGAATATTGCAGCACATCATATTCGTGAATGGTTTGTTGAAAATGGTTGGGAGCTTATCCATGAAAAAATCGTAAAAGAAGATGGGAAAATTTATGAGATTTTAGTAGGAGAGCGAGGAAATGTCGAAGCACCTTACTCGGAAAATAAACAAGCGGGATTGTTTATGGGGCCATTTTTAATAAAAGAAAAAAGTGAAGCTTTCGTTGAAAAATGGGAAGGGGAATTGAAAAATTTCCAAAATATTTTAAAACAGTTAGAACGTGCGGCTAATTCTGAAGAAACAAAAGCGAAACGTGCAGAAGTAGAAGCGAAAATGAAAATGATAGGGGAGATTTTATCATGAGTAAAATTCCAAACGGCCATGAAATTATTTCTTTATTTGAAAGTATGTATCCGAAGCATCTGGCGATGGAAGGAGATAAAATTGGTCTGCAGATTGGAGCGCTTAATAAATCTGTACAACACGTATTAATTGCATTAGATGTAACGGAGGAAGTTGTGGAGGAAGCGATTCAATTAGGGGCGAATGTCATTATCGCGCATCATCCTTTAATTTTTAATCCGTTAAAAGCGATTCATACAGATAAAGCGTACGGAAGAATTATTGAAACGTGTATTAAAAATGATATTGCCATTTATGCAGCGCATACAAATGTGGATGTTGCCAAGGGCGGGGTAAATGATTTACTTGCTGAGGCGTTAGGGTTGCAAAATACAGAAGTTTTGGCACCGACATATGCAGAAGAAATGAAAAAAGTTGTTGTGTTTGTGCCAGTAACTCATGCAGAGGAAGTACGAAAAGCATTAGGAGACGCAGGTGCTGGTCATATCGGCAATTATAGCCACTGTACGTTTAGTAGCGAGGGTACAGGTACGTTTGTACCTCAAGAGGGGACAAATCCTTATGTAGGGGAAACTGGACAGTTAGAGCGCGTAGAAGAAGTGCGGATCGAAACGATTATTCCAGTTTCACTACAACGAAAAGTGATTAAAGCAATGGTAACGGCACATCCATATGAAGAAGTAGCGTATGATGTGTATCCACTTGATAACAAAGGCGAAACATTAGGGCTTGGGAAAATAGGATACTTAAAAGAAGAAATGACACTTGGACAGTTTGCAGAACATGTAAAGCAATCATTAGAT
The DNA here is from genome assembly GCF_003217275.1 of Bacillus sp. 196mf. NCBI lineage: Bacteria > Bacillati > Bacillota > Bacilli > Caryophanales > Bacillaceae > Bacillus > Bacillus sp. 196mf. The sequence continues at coordinate 14,450 of NZ_QJTG01000009.1, read as the reverse complement.
GTAAAGGGTGCACGAGTTGTTGGGAAATTAGATGATAAAGTGCGCAAAGTAGCTGTACTTGGTGGTGATGGTAACAAATACATCAATCAAGCTAAATTTAAAGGAGCAGATGTATATGTAACAGGTGACATGTATTATCATGTTGCTCATGATGCGATGATGCTCGGTTTAAATATAGTTGACCCAGGACATAACGTTGAAAAAGTAATGAAGCAAGGTGTACAAAAGCAATTACAAGAAAAAGTGGATGCAAAGAAACTCAATGTACACATTCATGCTTCGCAATTACATACAGATCCATTTACATTTGTATAAGAAAAATAAAAACCGTTGCTCATATAGGCAACGGTTTTTATTATTGTTCTTTTTTCACTTTTACACGGGGTAATATTTTTTGTAACGGTACTTTTCGAACTCTCTCCCATGTAGCGGGATTCATTGGGTCATATTGATCTAAGAAAGCGATAACTTCTTTTGTAATTGGAGTTGGAGTAGAAGCACCTGCTGTAACAGCTACGTTTTCTACACCTTGTAGCCACTCTAATTTAATCTCACTTACGTCTGCAACGCGGTATGCTTTCGTACCAGCAATTTCTTGTGACACTTGTGCTAAACGGTTTGAGTTGTTACTTTTCGGATCACCGACAACAATTGTTAAGTCTGCAACATCAGCTTGTTTAGCGACAGCTTCTTGGCGAACTTGAGTTGCTAAACAAATTTCTTTATGGAATTCTGCTGTTGGGAATTTTTTTTGAATGTCCTCCATTAAATGTTGAACATCCCATTGACTCATCGTTGTTTGATTCGTTACTAAAATTTTATCTGTTGGGATTTCTAATGTTTTTAAATCATCGGCTTTTTCGATAAGGTGAACGATGTCAGGTGCAATACCAACTGCGCCTTCTGGCTCTGGATGATTTTTTTTACCGATATAAATGACATGATACCCTTCCGCTTTCTTAGCTTCGATAAGGTCATGTGTCTTGGTAACATCTGGACAAGTGGCATCGATTGTTGTTAAACCTTTTTCTTTTGCGCGTTGTTTAACTTCTGGAGAAACACCGTGTGCAGTGAAAATAACAGTACCAGAATCAATTTTATCTAAAATTTCTAAGCGACTTGGACCGTCTAATGTGATGATTCCATCTTCTTCAAAAGCGTCTGTAACATGTTTATTGTGAACAATCATACCTAAAATATAAATGGGTCTCGGCAATGATTTATCTAATGCGGCGTTACGTGCAATTACCATTGCATCGACAACACCGTAGCAATAACCACGAGGGGAAATTTTAACAATTTTCATATGAGTAATCCTCTCCTTCTAAACAAGGGATACTTTTGTGCATAGTCTTTTACATTATAAAGGAGGAGTGGATAGAAAACAAAGGATTGTTACACATATAGTTTTGGTTTTGTTGCTGTTTTTTGAACAGGCTCCTCTCGTAATTCTTTTTCTATGACTGGCTCAATCACTATTTTTTTTCTTTTTCTTTTTTTTTGTGGAGGAGGTGGAGTTGCTACCTCAACCTTTTCTGTTATGTCTTCAGCCTGATTTTTAGTTGAATCTTCTTCCGTACTTTTTCCAGAGGTGAGGATTTTAACAATGCTTGGTAGGTTACGCATAATAGGGCCGTACTGTTCGACGACAGGGCTTACAGATTGAACGACTTGGGATACTTTTTCTATATTGTTTATCATATTAGTTGGATTCGAAATTAAATTCGCAAAAAAACTGCCGATGCCGCTACTGGATGCTGCTGTAGTTGTTGCACCGCCGCGCGTTTCGTTTGATTCGTACATTTGAGGGGGAATCATTTGCTCTGGATGCTGCTGCATGTATGGTTGATATTGCTGTGAGTACTGCTGTGGGTATTGCTGTTGATATTGGGGTTGATATTGTTGCCGATATTGAGGTGGCGGTTGCTGGTGCTGGTGCATCATTGGTGGCGGTCCTTCCATTTGTCGATAAGGCGGAACCATTTGCATGTAAGGTTCGGTTGGATCGTGTTTTTTAAAGAGTTTAGCAAGGAACCCTTTCTTTTTTTGTGCCATTGGTGGTAGTTGTGGAATTGGATATGGTGTATAAGGTTGCTGCCCTTGATTTGGATACATTTGTCTTGTAGGGGATTTTGGAAACATGTGAGAAATCCTCCTTTCTTCAGTTAGGTATATACACATACAATATGCAATAAGGGGGAAGAAGGTTAGTTTTTGAAGGGAAAACCTAAACTAAAGATGGATTTTACTTGTAGATTTCGATATAATGTAGACTTGACTGATTTGTGCGCGCAGTAGAAATTTAGAAAGAAGGTGTAACTTATGACACAACAAACTTTTACACAGTATGATTTTAAACCATTTTTAATAGATGCAGTTCGTGAACTACGCTTTACAGAGCCGACAGGAATTCAGCAGAAAATTTTCCCGGTCGTGAAAAAAGGTGTAAGTGTAATTGGACAATCCCAAACAGGTTCTGGGAAAACACATGCATACTTACTTCCTACATTGAACAGAATTAATGCAAGCCGTGAAGAAGTACAACTTGTTATTACAGCACCTACTCGTGAGTTAGCACAACAAATTTACGAAGAGATTGTGAAATTAACAAAATTCTGTGCGGAAGATCAAATGATTACAGCGCGTTGTTTAATTGGTGGAACTGATAAACAACGTTCAATTGAAAAGTTGAAAAAACAACCTCATATCGTAGTCGGGACACCAGGACGTATTAAAGACTTAGTAGAAGAACAAGCATTATTTGTTCATAAAGCAAATACGATTATTGTCGATGAAGCTGACTTAATGCTTGATATGGGATTCATTCACGATGTAGATAAAATTGCAGCACGCATGCCTAAAAACTTGCAAATGCTAGTTTTCTCTGCAACAATTCCTCAAAAACTAAAACCGTTTCTGAAGAAATATATGGAGAATCCAGAGCATATTCATATCAATCCAAAACAAGTTGCAGCTGGAAACATTGAACACTATTTAGTGCCTTCTAAACATCGTAATAAAATTGATTTAGTGAATAAAATGCTACTTCAATTTAAACCGTATTTAGCAGTTGTTTTCACGAATACGAAAAAAATGGCAGATCAAGTTGCTGATGGATTAATGGAACGCGGCTTAAAAGTTGGACGAATTCACGGGGATTTATCACCACGTGATCGTAAAAAAATGATGAAACAAATTCGTGACCTTGAATTCCAATATATTGTTGCGACTGATTTAGCAGCACGTGGTATTGATATTGAAGGAATTAGCCATGTTATTAACTATGAGCTACCATCAGATTTAGATTTCTTCGTTCACCGCGTTGGAAGAACAGCACGTGCGGGGCATTCTGGTATTGCAGTGACGATTTATGATCCAGCAAACGAAGAAGCATTAGATAGCTTAGAAAAACAACGTCATATCGAGTTTAAACATGTAGATTTACGCGGAGATGAGTGGGCAGATTTAGGTGAGCGTCGTCGTCGTAAGAGCCGTAAAAAACCAAATGACGAACTTGATGTTATGGCAACGAAAGTTATTAAAAAACCGAAAAAAGTAAAACCAAACTATAAACGTAAACTTGCAACAGAACGTGACAAAGTGAAGAGAAAATATAGCAATAAAAAAAGATAAGGGGTTTCCCTTATCTTTTTTTAATCCCGCTAATTTAAATGAAGAGTATAGTCTGTTTAAATACTCATATAAATTTGTGTAGTGCGTCTTTTATGAACAAACAATTCACTACATATTTCTACAAATTATGCTATCATTATATCTATTGTATATTGAAGAGGTGATTGTATGTTAAAGATTGGATCTCATGTTTCCATGAGTGGTAAGAACATGTTATTAGCAGCAAGTGAAGAGGCTGTTTCATACGGTGCAACAACGTTTATGATTTATACAGGTGCACCGCAAAATACACGAAGAAAACCAATTGAAGAATTGAACATAGAAGCAGGAAGAAAACATATGGAGCTGAATGGTATTGAGGAAATTATCGTCCATGCGCCGTATATTATTAATGTTGGGAATACGACGAAGCCAGAAACATTCCAATTAGGTGTAGACTTCCTTCGTATGGAAATTGAAAGAACATCGGCATTAGGTGTAGCGAAACAAATTGTTCTTCACCCAGGAGCGCACGTTGGTGCTGGAGCAGATGCTGGTATTCAACAAATTATTAAAGGGCTTAATGAAGTACTAACGCCAGAACAGACGGTTAACATTGCGTTAGAGACGATGGCAGGAAAAGGAACAGAATGTGGTCGTAGCTTTGAAGAAATTGCAAAGATCATTGATGGCGTAAAATATAATGAAAAGCTATCTGTATGCTTTGATACGTGTCATACGCACGATGCAGGATATGATATTGTAAATGACTTTGACGGTGTATTAAACGAATTTGATAAGATCGTTGGTATAGATCGTTTACAAGTACTTCATATTAATGATAGTAAAAATGTACGCGGAGCAGGAAAAGACCGTCATGAAAACATCGGATTTGGTCACATTGGGTATAAAGCATTGCATCACATTGTACATCATCCACAGTTAATGCATGTACCAAAAATTCTTGAAACACCGTATGTAGGGGAAGATAAAAAAGATAAGAAGCCACCATACAAATTGGAAATCGAAATGCTGAAAAACGGTACTTTTGATGAAGGGCTTCTTGAAAAAATTAAAGCGCAATAAGGAGGGGATTTCCCCTCCTTATTTTAGTAATTGCTGAAATAATGTATTTACTTGTTGGGCAGTGGCAGGGGAAGTTACTTTTGCAATCTGTTTTAAGAGCTCTAGTCGCTCGTTGTTATCGTAAATATTAATATTTTTACCTTTCATAAGTAAAACGATTTGGTCAGCTTGTGCAGTCGTAATAGAAACTTCATATTCTTTGCTATATTTTAATAACTCTTTTGTAGAAATATGATTTAATTTTTTATTAACAATTTGTTTAATGAGGTTCATCTTGTTATCCTCCTTCAGGCGTTCTTCTATCGAAATATATGAGCATATAGCTTGTACATATTCGTATAGAGTTTCTTTTTTCATGAGGAAAAGGAGCGTATGTTATAATATAAGGACAAAACTACAGAAAAAGAGTAAAGGGAGGACCTATGGAGCAAAAGCAACATCGAAAAGAAAGTGTTATTCATCTCATTTATCGTTTAGTTATGATTATTTTTGGGGCAGCATGCGCAGCGGTAGCGATTGAACTATTTTTAATGCCAAATAAAATTATTGATGGTGGAATTATTGGTATTTCTCTTATATTAGATTACCTTACTCCTAATATTTGGTGGTTAAGTTTTTCTACTTTAGTCGTTGTTCTCAATATCCCATTTATGTATTCGGGTTATAAGCAAATTGGAAAAACATTCATGTTATCTTCGGCATTTGGTATTGTAGCGTTAGCATTCATTGAGTCAACGTTACATGCGGTGCCACCGTTTACAACAGAGCCTATTTTAGCGACTGTGTTTGGTGGTCTTATTTTAGGTCTTGGTGTAGGACTTGTAATTCGTCATGGTGGATCGTTAGATGGAACTGAAATTATGGGGATTTTATTAACGAAGAAATTACCGTTCTCTGTTGGTGAATTCGTAATGTTTGTGAACTTATTTATTTTTGCATGGGCAGCATTTGTGTTTGGTGTGGAACAAGCGATGTATTCTGTTATGACGTACTATATTGCATTTAAAACGATCGATACAGTAATTCAAGGGCTAGATGAAACGAAAGCAGTTTTAATTGTATCTGATCAATATGAGGAAGTATCAAATGCGATTTTACATCGACTCGGCCGTGGAACTACAAAGCTTGTAGCAAAAGGTGGTTATACAGATAAAGAAAAAGAAGTTATTTATGCAGTTGTAACGCGTCTAGAAGTGACGAAGTTAAAGTCAATTGTGCATGAAATTGATGAAAATGCGTTTGTTACGATTATGAGCACGCAAGAGACAAATGGTGGTAAGTTTAAATCGGCTATTCACTAAACGTATATAGGAATATTTTTCGAAAGCAGAGAATTTTTCTCTGCTTTTTGTTATAATAGTAAGGTTTCTTGAAAAAATAGATATATTTTAGGCAGATTGGTTTACAACTATAATAAGCTGTACTATAATTCAAATAGATATAAATCGGAATCATTCTGAATTAAAATAGGTGAGATGCTATGAATAATATATTAGAGATTGAAGGTTTAACATTCCGATACGAAGATCGGAATGTGTTAGAAAATATTAATTTGCAAGTTCCGAAGGGAGCTTTTTTAGGTTTAGTGGGACCGAATGGTTCAGGTAAATCAACTTTACTTAAGTGTTTATTAGGCGTTTTAAAGCCGAAAGAAGGAAGCATTCGTGTGTTTGGCGTTGATAGTAAGAAGTTTAAGGAATGGAATAAAGTTGGTTATGTATCCCAAAAAGCAAATAGTTTCAATTCTGGTTTTCCAGCAACTGTTTCTGAAGTTGTGTCAATGGGACTTGTTTCGAAAAAAGGGCTTTTTCGCTTTTTCACAAAAGAGGATAAGAAAAAGGTAGAAAAAGCAATTGCTGATGTAGGGATGAGTGAGTTTCAAGGTCGTAATATTGGAGAGCTTTCTGGTGGACAGCAACAGCGTGTATTTATTGCTCGTGCGCTCGTTAGTGATCCTGAATTGCTTATTTTAGACGAGCCTACTGTTGGAATCGATGTAAAAAATGTGGAAAGTTTTTACGAAATATTAGAGGATTTAAACAAAAGGCTCGGGATCACATTAATTCTTGTTACTCATGATATGGGAGCTGTTACCGAAAAAGTAACACATGTTGCATGCCTAAACCAACATCTACATTTCCATGGAAATGTAGAGAAGTTCCGAGAGTTAGAAGATGCAGAAATGTCCGTCTTATATGGACATCATGTTCATCGTTTAGAACACGAACATGAGCATCACGGGAGGATATAATGATACAAGATTTTTTACAATATGACTTTTTACGTAATTCTTTATACGCAGGTATTTTAATTGGACTTGTTGCACCACTAATAGGTGTGTTTGTTGTTATTCGTCGTTTATCTCTTATTGCGGATGCATTAAGTCACGTGACGTTATCAGGTATTGCAGCAAGTTTATTACTTGAAAAAACCATTTTTACAGGTGGGTTTTTAAACCCCTTATATATGGGGATGGTTTTTTCAATTGGTGGAGCGCTATTAATCGAAAAGTTAAGAACTGTATATAAGCACTATCAAGAATTAGCAATTCCGATTATCCTTTCGGCAGGGATGGGAGTTGGAGTTATTTTCATTTCACTTGCAAATGGATTTAACACAGACTTATTTAGTTATTTATTTGGTAGTGTCAGTGCTGTAACAAGTACGGATTTAATTATTATTGGGATTGTAGCAATTGTTGTTGTTGCGACAATTATTTTATTATATAAAGAGCTGTTTCTACTATCATTTGATGAGGAATACGCAGTATCAACTGGTTTAAGAGCGAAATGGATTCACTTTATTTTCATTATATTAGTTGCTCTTGTCATTGCAGTATCAATGCGTGTAGTAGGGGTTCTTCTCGTATCATCATTAATGACGTTACCAGTTGCAGCAAGTATTCGTATTGCTAAAGGATTTAAACAAACAATTTTCTTTTCCATTTTATTTGGTGAAATTGCAGTAATTGGTGGAATGTTTGCTTCGTATCAACTTGATCTAGCACCAGGTGGTACAATTGTTATGATAGCAGTTCTTATTTTAATCGGTGCGATTTTATGGAAGAAGAAAAAAACTGCATAAAGTAGGGATAGGTATGAATCTAACAGAAGCTTTACGCCTAATGAAGGAAAAAGGATACAAACATACTGGAAAAAGAGAAGAGATGCTCAGATTATTTGCAGCACATAATCGTTATTTAACTGCGAAAGACGTTTTAGAGCATATGAAAGACGATTATCCAGGGCTTAGTTTTGATACGATTTATCGTAACTTAACAGTTTTTGCTGAGATTGGTGTTTTAGAACAAACGGAATTAAATGGTGAAAAACATTTTCGTTTCACTTGTTCTATTATGGAACATCATCATCATTTTATTTGTTTGGATTGTGGTGGGACGAAAGAGATTACTTCCTGCCCAATGGATTTTATGAATAAAGATTTTACTGGTTATGAAGTAACGGGTCATAAGTTTGAAATATATGGTCGTTGTCCAAAATGTGCAAAGTAAAAGCTCGTCGGTTATATAACTGACGAGCTTTTTTACGTAGAAAAGAAGGTTGCTCACAAATATTGTGGCAACCTTCTTTTTATTGTTCTTGTGTCTCTTTTTCTTTTTCTCGTTCAGCAGCCATTTCAGCAGCAATTACGTCGATTTCTTTTTTCAGTTCTTCTACCATTGTTTCTTCTGGTACTTTACGAACGACTTGCCCTTTACGGAATAATAATCCCTCTCCACGTGCACCAGCAATACCGATATCAGCTTCACGAGCTTCACCAGGACCATTTACAGCGCAACCAAGTACTGCAACTTTAATTGGTACTTGAAGTGTAGAGATGTATTCTTCCACTTCGTTAGCGATGCTAATTAAATCGATTTCAATACGACCACAAGTTGGACAAGAGATAAGTGTCGCTGCGTTAGACGCAAGACCGAATGATTTTAATAATTCACGAGCAACTTTTACTTCTTCAACTGGATCAGCACTTAATGAAATACGTAGTGTATTTCCGATGCCTTTACTTAAGATTGCTCCAAGACCAGCGGCACTTTTTACAGTTCCAGCAAACAATGTTCCAGATTCTGTAATACCTAAATGTAATGGGTAATCAAAAGCGCGAGCAGCTTTCTCGTATGCTTCGATTGCTAAGTTAACATCAGAGGCTTTCATAGATACGATAATATCGTGGAAATCTAAGTCCTCTAAAATTTTAATATGATGTAGCGCGCTCTCAACCATACCATCAGCAGTTGGGTATCCGTACTTTTCTAAAATGTGGCGCTCTAATGAACCAGCGTTTACACCAATACGGATTGGAATACCGCGCTCTTTTGCTGCATTTACAACAGCTTCTACTTTATGGCGACGACCAATATTACCTGGATTGATACGTACTTTATCAATGCCACCTTCAATTGCTTTTAAAGCAAGGCGATAATCAAAATGAATATCAGCAACAAGTGGAATGTTGATTTGTTTTTTTATATCAGCAATAGCATTAGCTGCGCGTTCATCTGGAACGGCAACGCGGACGACTTGACAGCCAGCTTCTTCTAAACGCTTGATTTCAGCAACTGTTGCTTCAACATCATGTGTTTTTGTTGTTGTCATACTTTGTATAATTAATTCATTATTACCGCCAATTGTTAAATTACCGACTTTAACTGGACGTGTTTTTGTACGATGAGTCATTTCATTCACGAATAGATCGCTCTCCTTATAAAAGAAGTTTCTTATTTAGTCCCTCATATCAATGATAGTATACGTGATATAGGGCTATAGAAACCGAAGTGCTCGGTTTCACTTTTACTATTGTATCAGCGCCTTTATGTAATTGACAAGGATTAAGTGATGGCTTATTGATATAACGGGAATTTATAAGACTTTCCAATTTGTATTTTTGTAGCAGATGTACTTTTGTTTAATTGTTTAAAGTCGTCAATGACTTTTTCTATGGAAGGAATTTTTTTCTTGTTAATTTGTTCTGTAATAGAAAGAATTGTCTCGCCAGTTTTTACTTCAATTGTTTTATAAGATGTATCCGTTTCTTTTTCTGTTTTATTCTCTTTATTTTGTTGGCTGTCTGTGTTTTCTTTTTTAATCGTTTGGGCAGCAGTTGTTTTTTTATATGAACTTAACATCGGTAAAGTACCGATTTTTATATCGTAATAAAATATATAACCGAGAACAAGCACGAATAGAAATATACCTAACCTCTTCATATTCTTCACTCCTTTGCTAGGAATATATGCTTGTCCAAAAAAAAAATGCCTATTTAGGCATTTTTTTATTTTTCTTTCGGTTGGGGTACCTCTTTAATCGTTAAGTATAGAACGATTAAAACAACAGCGATATAAATGAATGTTGCGCCAGGTACGACGATTTTGAATAAATCCATAATCATGAAGAAAATGGTTGGGATTGTGTAGCTGTATGCAGTTAGTGTCCAAACTTGTTTATAGGATAGTTTACGTTGACCGCTCATAGCAGAACCGATGAACGCAAGTAAAGTCACGCCTACAAAAGTGATGAATAATTGGAATAGGTACACTAAGAATCCAATAACAAATAATAAAATTGGATAAATATTATCGAATAAAGAAATAAATTCTTGTAGATCTTTTTTCTCAAGAGATGCACCTAACAAATCGTTATAAGAATACGTTTGTGTTTGACCATTTCCCATAGAGACTACTTTATCTTTTAAAACAAATAAACCTGTTTTATTTTGATATTTTTCTAGGTCTGTTGAATTTGGATCAAATACGAAAAGTGCATTTCCTTCTTCTTTTTCAATAGGCTGATCAATATCGGCTTTTAGTTCGCCATTTTCAATTTTAAAATCAGGTAAATCTTTATCGATGACTTGATTTACCATGCCTACACCATCTTGGATAAAACTACCGTACAAAAAAGTTCTTGGAATAGTAGTAATTAAGCAAAGTAGCATAATATACAAAATGGTTTTACCGATTTTTTGAAAACGGAATAGCGCCATATCTTTAGGCGAGTATATGCTTTTTACGAATTGGGTAAATATGGACATAGATTCACTTCCTTTATGTATGTATAAAATCATTGTAACGTAGGAATCTAGAGAATCTCAAGATATATTATATTTACATATAGTGGAGATAACTAAATTTCTTTTTATTAACTTTCTTCTTTTAAATAAGAAAAATACAATTGACACTTTTCTTTTCTATATGGTAAATTTATCTTACATTTCTTAAAGGGCATATCCGATAGGAATTCCTTTATTTGATATGTTGTTACATACATAATTGTGGACCCTTAGCTCAGCTGGTTAGAGCAGACGGCTCATAACCGTCCGGTCGTAGGTTCGAGTCCTACAGGGTCCATATCCATTTCGCATGTTTATTATGTTAGCAGGAAGCTTCCTTGTAGAAGGAAGCTTTTTTTACGGAATATATGAGCATTTTAATTGAAAAGAAGTGGGAATTTTGCTACTTTAATGATAGCAAGACAATGTGATTTATTTGTTTGCACCCTATGGCAATTAGGGTAGAATGAAGTTGTATGTCACTTAAGTGGCAATACATAAACTGGGAGGAATATAACAATGGCAAAACACGAATTACCAAATTTACCTTATGCGTATGATGCTTTAGAGCCTCACTTTGACAAAGAAACAATGAACATCCATCATACAAAACATCACAACACGTACATTACAAACTTAAACGCTGCTTTAGAAGGTCATGCAGAATTAGCTGACAAAAGCGTAGAAGAATTAGTTGCAAACTTAAACGAAGTACCAGAAGCAATCCGTACAGCAGTACGTAACAATGGTGGCGGACATGCTAACCATACATTCTTCTGGACAATCCTATCTCCAAACGGCGGAGGACAACCTGTAGGTGAACTTGCAACTGCAATTGAAGCAAAATTCGGTAGCTTCGATGCATTCAAAGAAGAATTCGCAAAAGCTGGCGCAACTCGCTTCGGTTCTGGTTGGGCTTGGTTAGTAGTAAACAATGGTGAGCTAGAAGTAACAAGCACTCCAAACCAAGATTCTCCTTTAACTGAAGGTAAAACGCCAGTTATCGGTTTAGATGTTTGGGAGCATGCTTACTACTTAAACTACCAAAACCGTCGTCCAGACTACATCGGTGCATTCTGGAACGTTGTAGATTGGAACGCTGCTGAAAAACGTTACCAAGAAGCAAAATAATTGTAATAAATATAGAAAAAAGCTAGGGGAGAACCCCTAGCTTTTTTCTATGCTTTCCTTTTACATAATTGGGCTTGTCTTTGGAAGACTAGAACATGAAGTAAAGGAGAGTTGTGTATGAAGTGGAAACATATAATTGGTGACGTTGAAGTGAATCGGGATTTAGTGTTATTGCTCCTTATAGGAGGTTTATACACGCTCGCAATTTCTTTATCGAATACGTTTGTAAATATTTATTTATGGAAACAAACACAAAATTATGTGAATCTTGGCTTGTATAATTTGGCCAGCGTTATATTACAGCCTCTCACATTTCTTGTAGGGGGAAAATTAGCGAAACGTATCGATCGCTCGATTTTATTACGAATAGGAGTAGGAACGCTCGCAATTTTTTTTATTGTTGTCTTAGTAGCGGGGAAAAGTGCTTCTCAGTATATTTTATTAATGGGGGCTCTTTTAGGAGTAGGATACGGTTTTTACTGGTTGGCTTTTAACTTATTGACATTTGAAATTACAGAACCAGAAACAAGAGATTTCTTTAATGGGTTTCTTGGACTTCTTACATCCTTCTCTGGGATGATCGGACCAATAGCAGCAGGATACACAATTTCACGTATGGAGAAATGGAGTGGTTATACTGTTATATTCTTTCTTTCATTAGTTCTATTTGCAATTGCTGTCGTCTTAAGCTTCTTTTTATCTAAAAGAGAATGTGAAGGGCGTTATGAAATCGTGCAAGTATTGAAAGAACGACGGATTGATAAAAACTGGGGAAAGATTACACGAGCTCATTTTTTCCAAGGATTGAGAGAAGGAACGTTTATTTTTGTCATTTCAGTATATGTTTATTTAGCAACTAATAGTGAGTTCGCATTAGGGAAATATAGTTTAGTGAACTCTGCTGTATCCTTTGTATGTTATTACTTAGTTGCTCGTATGTTAAAGAAGGAGTGGCGAAAAAAAGCAATTTTACTTGGAGGCATTATTTTATATGCTGTCGTCTTTTTAGTTATTTTCAATGTTACATACACGAAATTACTTATTTATGCGGCATGTATTGCGATTGCATATCCTATTTTACTTGTTCCGTATGGATCAATGACATATGACGTAATTGGTAGAGCGAAAAATGCGAGAGAATGGCGTGTGGAATATGTCGTTGTTCGGGAGCTGTGGTTAAACGCCGGAAGAATCTGTTCCATTTTAAGTTTTTTATGTGCTGTACTATTCTTTCCACCTGAAAAAAGTTTACCTTACTTATTATGTATTTTAGGTGCTGGACATTTTCTTATTTATTTTGCAGTTAAAAATGTCAAATATGATGAGGGAAATGCGAGTAAAACAAGTGTTGTAACGCAAGGAAACGCGCAAAACCAAACTGAACCAGAAGGTTAACTTCTCGTTTAAATAAGTTGTAGCAATGATTTATGGATTGATGGTAACGTTTTGGGAATAATTATATCAAATCATTCTCCATGAACGCAACTACTTCCGCCTGTTTTGATGGATATAAATGACTATAAGTATTCAGTGTAGTTGATACATTTGAATGACCTAGGCGTTGGGCTACTACAAGTGGACTAACGCCTTTGTTTATTAAATAAGATGCATGAGAATGCCTAAATTCATGAAGTAAAATGGGTTTGACAACTGCTAACTTTAAATATTTTTGGTAATTCCTACGGAGAGTGGAAACAGCAATGCTGTTATAAAAATTTCCAAATACAACGTAATTATTTTTCACAGAAAATTCTTTAGAGTATTCTCTTTTTAATTCTTCTAATAATTGAATGCAGCATGTTGGTAACATAATTATTCGATTAGATGCTTTTGTTTTTGGCTTTGTTGTTTTTCTTTCAAATTCAGTTTTATTAATGTCAATTGTTTTGTCAGAAAAATTAATATCCTCCCAAGTTAAAGCCAACAATTCCCCTTTTCTGGCACCACTATAATAAAGCGTAGAAAAAAAGGCTTTATATAACAGTTCGTTCACGACAGAAATAAATTGTTTGTACTCTTCAAATTCCCAGAAATTCATTCGTTTATTGGATTCTTTTTCAAAATTACCTGTAATTCTTGCGGGGTTATTCGTAAGACCATGAAATTTAATTGAAAAATTAAATATCGCAGATAGTACGGCATGAATCTTCTTTAGATGTTTAGCTGAGTATGTATTTATAACTTTGTTTTGATAATTCATGATATGTTTCGGTACGATATGATCTATCTTTATCTTTCCAAATTCGGGTACTAAGTGATTGTAAATAACATTTCGAATAGTGACTATTGAAGATTCCTTCCTCCTCTGGCAATACCAATCAAAATAGCTATCTGCAACTTGAGCAAATGTTAAACTGGAGTTTGTTTCTTTTTCAACTAACATCTTCGCTTCCGCTTCACGTGCTTCCTTTTTCGTTTTAAACCCACGACGCTTTACTTGCTTTTGAGTACCATCAAATTGACGGACTCTGACAACAAAGAAATAGGTTCCTCGTTCTTTATCCTTATAGATCACCATAAAAAAGTCCTCCCGCGTATATAAAGATTGATAATTC